>NZ_JBITCU010000005.1:0-477285 GCF_044453545.1 Streptomyces sp. NPDC051664
GGCAACCCCAACGCCATCAACAACTGGGACTCCAACGCCATGAAGGGCATCCCCTCCAAGGGCCTGATGCAGGTCATCGACCCCACCTTCAAGACGTACCACGTCGCCGGCACCTCGCAGAACATCTACGACCCGGTCGCCAACATCACGGCCTCCGCCAACTACGCCGCGCACCGCTACGGCTCGATCGACAACGTCAACTCGGCCTACTGATCCGGCCCGACGAAGCACCCCGGTCGCCCAGCAGGTCCCGGGCGACCACCGCCCGAACAAGACCCACCGGGCAAAGAACCGCAGGCCGCGCCCCCGCGACCGGCCTGCCGACCACGACCACAGCCGTTCCCGCAGCCACCGACGGCACGCCCCGACCCCGCGGCGCACCCCCGCATGGCTGCGGTCGAGGCGGCACCGGTCGGCACGACGTATGACGCGAATGATTCCGAGGCCGGCCGGTTGACACTGTCCCGCTAGCCGACGGAGCCGATCAGCGGGTAGTGGTCGGAGAGATTCGTGTACGTGTAGTCCGTGCCCCAGCTGGAGACGGTCCAGGGCGCGCTCTGCTCCTTGACCACCTCGTTGGTCCACCCGGACGGCTTCGCGTGCCCGGTGCGGTGGAGGACGTAGTCGAGATCCTCGCGGGGGTCGTCGGGATAGCGGTACGAGGCGATCGAGTTGTCCTGGGTGTCGAAGGAGTACGGGTGCCCGGTGCGGGCATCGGCTCCGGCAAGTCCGGCATCGGCGAGCATCGATGCGTACTCGGGGGAGCGGGAGTCGACGTTCATATCGCCTGCCACGATGACCTGTTCGGACGCGGGGATGTTCTTGGCGTCGAGGAAGGCGTCGATCTGCTTGAACTGCCGGCTGCGCATCTGCGCCGCCTCACCCGATGCGCATCCGGAGTCGGTCGACTGCGCGTGGGTTCCCACCACATGCACCGTCGTGCCGTTGACGTCCAGTTCGGCATAGACGAAGCCCTTGTTGGACCACCAGTCGCTGCCGCAGGCGTCCTTGTAGATGAACTGCTCCTTGCGGATGATCGGCCACTTGCTCAGTACGGTGACGCCGCCGTCCTCCGGAGTGGTGGCCGAGTAGGCGCCGCCCGTGGCGTCCCAGCCGCTCTTGCTCCGGCCCACCACCGGCGTCCGATACGGGTACTGGGCGGACGCGTTCTGTGCCAGCGCGTCGGAGGCGGAGTTGTCGAACGCCTCCTGCAGCACCACGACGTCATTCCCCTGGAAGAACGCTGCCCTCGCGATCTCCGTCGCCCGGTGGTCCTGACCCCAGTTCGGGTACAGGTTCTTGCTCATCAGGAACGTGTTGTAGGTGAGAACCTTCAGCGACGGGGTGTCGGCGGCCGATGCCTGAGGAGCATGTGCGGCCAGCGTGACGGCGACGAGCGCGGCGGACAGAGTCACGCCGGAAGTGCGACGGAGCGCGGTGAGCGGCACGGGGTCTCCTGCTTCTGCTGATGGGGGGTGGATCGAACAACCCACATCAAATCAGCGGGAGTTACCCATGGGTAGACGCCCGGTGTCCGGAGTCTCTCCATCGGCGTACCACTGGTGTTGGGGATCCGGCGCGCGCGTCGCAGTCGGTTCCGGTCAGCGGGCGGTCAGCGCGCCGACCCGCAGGGCGACTTCGGTAGTTCACCGACCAGTTGGTCCGCGTACGCCGCGGGCACTGTGCGGGCCGTGGCCCGAGGCCGGAGATGGCCGCGCACCGAGACATGGCATCCGCAGCCCCGGCACGGCGCACAGTGCGTCGGCCGCCGTCGCACAGCGCGAGGAGGCGGCGGCGAAGAGCGGCATCGACAAGGCGAGCACGCGCTCGCCGCCCGACGCCGTTCCGGTCGCAGGGACGCACCGGCCGCTGCGACCCGTGGGGCGCCATCGTCCGGACCCCATCTGCACCTGAGCCAAGCCCTCGCTCCCGCTTCCCGCACTTTTCACAGCGCCCTGAACCCAACGGGGACCCGTTGTCGGCAGCGCAGAATCATCTCGTCCTCCCGTCAGTCTCTGCGGTCGGCGGCGGACCGGTTACGGTTCAATAGTGACCGCCTGGTCCCGCGGAACCACGATCTCCACCGGGCCCGGGGCCGCTGGCATGCTGTGGGACGGCGGCCGTACGACAGGACAGGCAGGGTCCGTGTGATGAGGATGTTCTTCGCGCCCGAGGAGACCGAAGAATTCGAGGCGGCGCGTTCGCTGCTGATCCGCCGGATGGGCCAGTGGGCCCGCGAGCGGGGCGAGAGCGTGGACCCGTTCTTCGTCGAGACGGCGCTCGATTATCGCCACCGAGGTACCTGCGACGGGCGGCTGGGGCTGTGGGAGCCCCGGCACATCGAGGAGTATCTGCTGGACTGGGTGCCGCGCACAGTCACCGTGCTGCCCGGCGAAGAGCCGGCGGATGCGCCCGGCACACTTGCGGCCCTGCTGCGCTACGTCGATGCGATGGGCCTCAGCGACCCGCGCGGGGCCTCGTCGGCCGACAACCTTGCTGCGATCGAGACCCTCACACCGCAGTTCGCCCCCGCCATGGCTGACCGCCGCCGCTGGGGAATGGCGAAGTTCTGGGCGGTCACCGCAGCCGAGCAGGGGGTCGATGTCCAGGATCCGGCGGCGCTCGAAAGCTTCGTGGAGCAGGCTCAGCAAGGCGAGGTGCCGTACGACCAGGACGTACTGGACGAGGTGTTGCGCAACCACCTGACGCGCGGCCCGGCAGCCGTGACACGTGCCGAACCGCAGCTGCCGGTCCTGCTGCCCGCGGAGAAGGAGCTGCGTGCAAGCGCCGAGACGTCCCGCGCGCTGCGGTGGCTGCGAGGGATCGCCGACTGGGCGGGCCCTGAGGGGCGCGCGCTCACCGCGACGGGCAACCTGCGAATGGCGGACGCGCGAGCCCTCGTCGTCGAGCTGGGGACAGGCGACGCGGTGGAGACTGCGCGCTCCTCCACGCAGCTGCCGCGGCTGGGGCTGGCGGTCGAATGGGCGAAGAAGGCCCGGCTGGTACGGGTGGTCAAGGGGCGGCTGTACGCGGTCGCCAAGGCGCAGCCCCTGCTGCAGGACCCGCTCGCGTTGTGGCGGCACGCCTTCGAGACCTTCTCCGAGCTGCGCGTGCCACTCCTGGGCACCCGCAGTGGCCGACACGTCGGGTCGATGCTCTTCGACAGCTTCGAGGACATCGTGCCGGATGTTCTCAACACCCTCTACAGCCTGCCGCACGCCATGCCCTGGCCCCGGTTGCGCGATTCGCTGCACCTGAACTACCGCACCGAGTACGACCTGACCGGGCACTACGCCTGGCAGTTGGAACTCGGACATGCGGACCGTGATCTGCGCACCGCGTTGGACGTGCTGGAGGACCTGGGCGCGATCAAGCGGCACGAGGGCATGGCCGACCCGGTCTTCCTCGACATACCGCTCGAGGAGTCCGTGCTGCCGCCCGCCGGGATGCCACCGGAGCTCGCCGAGCTCTTCGGCGTCGTCGCCGTTGGACAGGGGGAGAGTGAGGATGCCGAAGAGCGGAGCAAGGCGCAGCGGGCGGAACTTGCCGACGGACCGGTCGAGTTGATCCGTCTCACCGCCCTCGGCCACGATTCGGTACGCCGTCGGCTGCTCGCCGAGGGGCGTGATGCCCCGCGCGTCGGTGAACTCGCCCACGTCCCCGCCGCCGGGCTCCTGGGTGTCATCGCAGAGCACTACGACCTGGATGCCGCCCGCACCGAACTCGCTGCCTGGGTCGCCGCCCGGGAGAGCTCTGCCGAGGCGCTGCAGAAGCTGACCGACGCCGTGCGCGCGACCCCGTTCCGTACTCGCGCCGAAGCCATGCTGGACGCGCTCGTCGACGCATGCCCGGACGGCGAGGCCCTGCTGCGCGGTCTGCGCGGCGACCCGCTCCTCGGCCCCACTGCCCTGAGTGTCCTGGTGCGCCGGGAGGTCCTCGGTGCCGAGGACCTCAATGAGCCCGAGAGCCTCGTCATGGTCGCCGAGAGTCTGCTCCAACTCCTGGAGACAGCGGGACCCGAAGGCTTGCTCGAAATCCTGGGAAGCCAGGAACTCTCCGCGCATAAGGCTCTTGAGGCCGCTCTCGCATCCGGTCACCCCGACCAGGCGGGTCTGGCGGATCTGAGGACGGTCGCCGAGCAGGCCCGTCGGCGGCCGGCCGCGCATCTCGGCCGCAGCCATCAGCGGCGCCGGCCGGGCGCAAGCGGCAGGGGCAGGGGCGGCAGGCGACGGCACTGACGCCGCCGGGAACGAGGCCGTGGAAGCAGCGAAGGCCGCGGGCCGGGAGCCGATTACGCAGCGACGCACTCCACGATTCCCGGAAGGCGGCGATCTCACGCAGCCATCGCCACCGCAGCCTTGCTGAGCGAGGCGTCGGGCGCGGGGGTCCGGTCGGCGAAGACGACGGCCCGCAGTAGCGCGAACCGTCCGATCCCCGCCAGAGCGGACGCCGACAGGTAGACCGTCTGCTCGACCAGGGCCGAGGGCTCGGACCGGACGGCGTAGAGGCAGAACAGCGCCCCTGTCGTGAACGCGTAGCTCACGGCGACGGTCACCCCGGACTGAAGATGGACGCCCCACCCCGTTCGCCCGCTCCGGAAGGAGACCCGCCCGTGCAACTCGGTGGCGATGACCGTGGAGACGACGGTGACCAGCGCGTTGGCGAGGGCCATCGGGATCCGGTCGTCGAGCAGTACGAGCACCCCGCTGGACGCCAGCCCGACACCGCCACCACACACGACGAACCGCACAAAGGCCGCGACGAGCGGATGAGGAGTGCGCGTCTGCGGACGCGAAGGGGCGGTCACGAGAGGCCTCCGTAGGCTGAGTGGAACGGTGTTCCGATTCCACCTCAGAACCTACGGACCGGGCGTCGTCCGAGCGACCGGGTTAATCCCCGACTTCATTGGGGGGTAACCCCCAGCTGTCCCCTGGGGGAAGCCCCTGAGGTGTCCCCGCTGAGATGCCGCAGGGGGCTTCAGAGGGCGAAAGCGGCGGTCGCTGCGGTGTCCCCGTTTGACTTGACGCTCCCGGGAAGACCAGCCATTGTGGAGGTAAGACGACCGGTCATATTGACCGGATGCGACATCTGTCCACGGACGGTATTCGCGGGCGATCCGGCGTGCGAGCCACCGACGAGCAAGGAGTGCCATGTCCACATACCGAGCGTTCGAGGTCACGGGGGCGCGGAAGTTCGAGCTGGTGGAGCGTGAGGTGCAGGAGCCGCCGCTGGGACATGTGCGCCTGCGGGTCGAGGCATGCGGGGTCTGCCACTCCGATGTGGTGGCCGTCGAGGGGATGCGGCCCGACCCGTCCTCGCCGGTGGTCCCCGGGCACGAGGTCGTCGGCGTGATCGACGCGGTCGGTCCCGGGGTGACGACATGGCGGGTCGGTGAGCGGGTGGGCGTGGGATTCCTGGGCGGCCAGTGCGGAGTGTGCGACTTCTGCCGGCGTGGCGATTTCGTCAACTGCGCGGACCAGCCACAGACGGGCAGTGACGTCGACGGCGGCTATGCGGAGTCGATGGTCGCCAGGGCCAGCGGCCTGGTCCGGATTCCTGAGGGGATCGGATCGATCGACGCTGCGCCGCTGTTGTGCGCGGGGCTGACGGTGTTCAGTGCGCTCCGGCAGATCGAATGCGTCCCGGGCGCGCTGGTGGCCGTGCAGGGTATCGGCGGCCTGGGGCACCTGGGCGTGCAGTACGCGAAGAAGCTCGGGTTCCGCGTCGCCGCGATCGCCCGGGGCATGGGGAAAGCGGAGTTGGCCGAGCGGCTCGGCGCCGACCACTACATCGACAGCTCCGCCGGGGACGCCGGCGCGCAGTTGCAGAAGCTGGGCGGCGCGGCCGCGGTCGTCGCGACTGCCGCGAGCGGTGCCTCGATGTCGCCGCTGGTCTCTGGGCTGGCGCCGCGCGGCCGCATGGTGGTCGTCGGTGCCGCCGCCGACCCGGTCCAGGTGCAGACCACCGACCTGATCTTCGGCACCCGCACGGTCACCGGAAGCCTGACCGGCAGCTCTATCGACAACGAGGACAGCCTCCGGTTCGCCGAGGCCCGAGATGTCCGCCCGATGACCGAAGTCATGCCGCTCGCCCAGGCGCCCCAGGCGTACGAGCGCATGATGTCCGGCGAAGCCCGTTTCCGTATCGTCCTGAATGTGGCGGTCTGACAATGAATGAAGACGGTAACCTCAAGGATCTGACCATCGCAGCGCACGGCGGCCTCGACCGGTGGAACGAGTTCACATCCCTCACCGCGCACATCCGCAACGGCGGACCACTGTGGGGGCTCAAGGGGCAGGAAGGTGTCCTTGCCGACGCTCATGTCCGCGTCGACCTGCACAGCCAGTTCGCAAGCCACTTCCCGATCAAGGAGGAGGGGCGGCGTACCGCTTTCACCCCCCAGCGCGTCGCGATCGAGACCGACGCGGGTGAGGTATTGGCCGAACGGGACAACCCGCGGGACTCCTTCACCGGACACGTCCTCAAATCCCCGTGGGACGAACTGCAGTTGGCCTACTTTGCCGGATATGCCATGTGGACGTATCTGACTGCACCCTTCTCCTTCACCATGCCCGGCTTCACGGCCGAGGAGCTGACGCCCTGGGAGGAGGACGGGCAGACGTGGCGCCGGCTGAAGGTGACGTTCCCCGACGGTGTCGCGACCCACTCCAAGGAGCAGACCTTCTACATCGGCAGCGACGGTCTGTTCAAGCGGCACGACTACAACGCCGAGATCGTCGCGGGCGGCCCCGCCGCGCACTACCCCTCGGAGTACCGGGAGTTCGACGGGATCAAGGTCCCGACCGAACGGCGGGTCTATGCCCTCAACGAGGATGGAACGCCCAACCTGGATCTGCTGCTCGTCACCATCGAACTCGACAAGATCACGCTCGAGTGACGTGCGGTGTACTGCACCGCTGAGCCCCCGGCCGTCCGCGGCAGGGGGCTCGGTGGTCGCGTTCTCGGGTCGTGGAACCGGAGAAGCACCCCATGTGCTCAGGCGAGCAGGGTGCCGAACACCGTGTCGAAGAACACCTCGTAGGAGGCTTCCGAATGCTCGGACCGGGCGGAGATGAGCGTCCCCTCCCAGGCGTTGAGGATGAACCGGGCGAGCGTCTTCGCGTCCGTGGTCGCCGCGACCTGGCCCGACTCCTGCGCCTGGGCGATCGCAGCCGCGAGAGCCTGTGCCCAGCGCTCCAGGCTGACCCGTACCGCCTCGCGGATCACATCACTGTGGTCGGCCATCTCCGTGCCGAAGCCGCCGATGAGGCAGCCGCGCGAGAAATCCCGGCCGGTGTTCTCGTCACGGAGGAATTCGAAGTGCTGCCGCAGCCGGAGCAGCGGATCGACCGACGCGTCGGTGAGCTCCGCGAGCTGGCGGCTCTCGCCGTACCGCTCCAGGGCCACCACGGCCAGCGCCTCCTTGCTCACGAAGTGGTTGTAGAACGACCCCTTCGGGACACCCGCGCTGTCGGTGATGTCCTTGACGCCCGCCGCGTTGAACCCGCGCGCGTGGAACTGCTCGACCGCCGCGTTGACGATCTCCTCGCGCACACTCCTTCTGCTCACCAGGACTCCTTCATGGCAATATGACCAACCATCTTAGAACTTTACCATGCACCTTTTGTCACCATTGGGCAGGGATCGACGGGGTGCCGACCACGCCGTGCGGTCAACCGCCGGACGCCTCGGTACTTCGCGCCGGCGAGGGAGCGGCTGTGGTCGGGATCTCAGGTAACTAGTGACTTTCCGCGATGACTTGAGGCCGAGGCGCGCGATTCGGTCCGGCGGGTGAACCAGCACCCGTGCGACCCCCACCGGACTGCCGCACGCACCCGCCGTACCCGCCCGGACTCGGAGCGAGGTGCTCGTGAACCGCCGCGAGCCGGTGCCGTCTGTGCCCTGATGGGCCGCTCCCGGTCTGCGCCGTTGTCCGCAAGGAGGTCCGTGCGCTGGCGAAGGACGCCCAAGAGATTGGCGGTTACGCGCCCATTGTCAGGGTCACGGCGAAGGAGTTACATGGTCCCTGCACGCGGACGAAAGCGCTTTCTGTCACCCGGGAGACCCCGGTCGACTGCCCCTTCGCTGCCGCTGGGAGGCTGTATGACACCGCCCCGCACCAGACGCTACTCACTCGCCGTCGCCGCGCTGGCCGCGACCGCCTCGCTCGCCGCCGCCACGATTCCGGCCCAGGCGGCCCGCCCCTCAACCCTCCACACTCCGCTGCGGGCCCAGGCCGTGGCGGCGTACGACTTCGGGCACCCGGACCCCGCCGACCCCGGTCGCGAGCGCGACATCGGACGCTCCGGTACCGCGCTCAGTCTGATCAACGGCGGTTCCGCGATGCGCGTGGCCGACGAGGCGTACCCGGGTGCTTCGCCCGCCTTGCAGGTGCGCCAGCAGAACCCGGCCACTGCGGGCAACGACGACTGGAAGGCCGGGACCTGGGACGCCGGGGGCATGTCGTCCCTCGACGCCTTCCGCAGTGCCCGGGGGGCCACCGTCATGGGCTGGTTCAAGATGACGGGCGACAATCCCGCCCTCAACTCCAGCACGGCCGACCCGAGCGACCGCTACAACGCGATCGGGCTGGCCGGCGTACTGTCCGGAACCTCCGACGGCCACGCGGTGCGTGCGCTGCTCGAACTCATCCAGGTCAACGGTGAGTTGAAGCTGGTCGCGCTGGGGAGACGCCTGGACAGCGGCGACTCCCAGACCTTCGCTGCCGAGGCACCCTGGGAAGAACTGCTGCCCCGCGGTGAATGGGTCCACCTGGCCGCGACGTTCGACTTCCGCGACGGCACCCTCGCCCTCTACCGCGACGGCAAGCCCCTGGACGGCTTCTACGTCACGCCGGGCGACCCGTGGGAACTCGCCACCACGCCGGCGCCCCACCGCGCCTCGCCCACCGATCCCCGCGGCATCAAGATCGGCGGCAGCTTCCCCCAGAACACCCGGGAGAACAACGCCTGCGACTGCCGCATGGACGACCTCCTGTTCCTGAACCGTCCGGTGCCGGCCGGAGCTGTGGCGGCGGAGTACCGCCGCATGACGCGGGGTCGCTGACCCTTCTCGCCCCCGGATCGTCCTTTCCCTACTTGTCACGCCAGCCCGAAGGGACCCGCATGGCGTCACGACGTACATACCGAAGGCACTGGGCAGCCGTGGCCGTCAGCGCAGCCCTCGCCCTCACAGGTCTCGCCGCGCCTTCCCACGCCGACGAGCCCGCCGCGGCGACAGCCGCCCTGACCGACCCGATTCCACAGAAGCCCGTCCAGTCCAGGACGGGTCTCGTCCTGCAGGAGTTCGCACAGTTCCCCAAGTCGGAACCCGTGCCGGCGCCGACGGATCCGCGCCTGATGCGCCACGCCCGGATCAACACCATCAACGAACTCCCCGACGGCTCCGGCCGGATGGCGACCCCCGACCTCAACGGCACCCTGTACCTCACCGATCCCGGCACGGCGACGCGCACCTCCGGGGGCACCCCGCACCCCTATCTGGACGTCAAGGCGACATTCCCGCACTTCTTCTCGGGCCGCGGTCTCGGTCAGGGCTTCGGGTACGCCGCATTCCACCCGGAGTTCGGGGCGAACGGGCGCTTCTACACCGTCCATTCCGAACTCGCCTCGCAGGCCACCGAGACCCCTGATTACCAACAGGCAGGCACGCTCACCTATCACAACATCATCACCGAGTGGACCGCCGACGACCCCTCCGCGGACGTCTTCCACGGCACCCATCGGGAGGTGCTGCGTATCGGCTTCACCGGCCAGGTCCACGGCATTCAGCAGATCGACTTCAACCCGACGGCCAGGCCTCACGACGAGGACTACGGCCTCCTCTACCTCGCGGTGGGCGACGGAGGCCAAGGCGTCGGCAACGGCGAGCCGCAGAACCTCGCGCTCCCGCACGGCAAACTTCTGCGGATCGACCCCGCGGGCCGTGACAGCACCAACGGCCGGTACGGCATCCCCAAGTCCAACCCGTTCGTCGGTGAGCCCGGTGCGCTCGGGGAGGTCTACGCCGTAGGCATGCGGGACCCGCACCGCTTCAGCTGGGACGCGGGCGGCAGCCACCGCATGTATCTCGGTCACATAGGCGAGCACGCCATCGAGTCGGTGTACGAGGTCAAGGCCGGTGACAACTTCGGCTGGAGTGAGCGCGAGGGCCCCTTCGTATTCGACAAGAAGGCCACCGACCCGTGCGCCCGTATCCTTCCCCTCCCCGCCGACGACGCCCAGTACGGCTACACCTACCCGGTCGCCGCCTACGACCACGACCCGGGACCCGACTGGAACTGCCGGTCAGATGTGGGCCGCGCCATCGCCGGAGGCTCCGTCTACCGCGGCAAGGACGCGCCGGCGCTGCGCGGAAAGTACATCTTCGGCGACCTCGTGGACGGCCGGATCCTGGCCGCGGACACCCGCGACATGCATCGCGGTGGCGAACTCGCGCCGCTCGAGCAGCTGATGCTCTTCGACAAGTCCACCGGAAAGACGGTCACCATGCGCGACCTCGCCGGTGACCAGCGTGTCGACCTGCGCTTCGGCACCGACCGCAGCGGCGGCCTGTACATCGTCTCGAAGGCCAACGGCAAGGTCTGGAAGGTGACCGGGACCCGCACCTTCGCCGACTGCGAGGTGGGCAACACCCCCACCACCCACACCACCGGGCCGGACAACTGGGCACCGGTCACCCCGGCGAAGTGGGCGTACACCACACGGGAGACGATCATGACCGAGCCGGGCGTCGCCCGTCCGGGACCGCGCCGCCCCTTCGAGTACGCCGTCCTGACCGCGGGCCCGCGCTACTCCTCGGTCACCGTCGAGGCGGAGGTGCGGATCGACACCCCCGTCGAGATCACCAACCGTGACGTCATTCTCATCTGGGACTATCAGTCGGACACCCGGTTCCAGTACGCGCACCTGTCGAGCGACAACACCATCTACCCGCACAACGGTTTGTTCACCGTCGACGACGCCGACCGGCTGCGCATCGACGACCAGTGGAACGGAACCTACGGCGCACCTCCGGCGATCAAGGACGACGGATGGCACAAGGTGCGCCTCACCCACTGCGCCGACACCGGTGAGACCGCCGTCTACCTGGACGGCAGCCGCAACCCGCTGATCACGGCCACCGACCCGGTCTTCGCCTCGGGCCGGGTGGGCTTCGGATCCTTCGACAACGCGGGCCGCGTCCGTCACCTGAAGGTGAAGGGCACTCGGGCCGGCGACTGACCTCGCGGGAGCGGGCCGAGACCGTCGGCCCGCTCCCGCGCTGTCACGAAGGATCGAGGCTCAACGCGCACACTCGGGTGGGAGGTCAAGAGACCCTCAGCTGATCGGCAACGCCGTGTCGGCACGCTCGGGCTCGGAGGGCGCGCAGGGCGCGGGGGCGGGCGCTGTCGCCGGCGAGGGAGTGGGCGTGGTCGGGGCTGTGAACTGCAGAACCGGGGAGTCGGTCCGCTGCTGCGGCAGTGCCATCGGCTGGAGCGGGCGCGGTCCCGCCACGACCGCGTAGTCCGGTCCGAGGAAGCGCGGCTCGAGGTCGCCCGGTTCCTCGCCGAGGGCGAGCTGCACGGCGGCCCAGGGGGCGTTCAGCCCGCACTGGGAGAGCTGGTGGAGGCCACCCGCGGGGCGGGTGTTGACGTCCAGCAGGACCGGTTCACCGTCGTACAGCCGGAACTGAATGTTCGTCAGGTGATGCAGTCCGAACGTCTCCGCGATGCGGCGGGCCGGTCCGGTCCATGAGGGGTCGAGCGTGAAGCCGCGCCGGCGTCCGTTCTTCGTGCGCCCCACTGCCATCCTGACCCGTCCGTCGGGGCCGGTGAGGCAGTCGACGGACACCTCCGGCTCGTCCAGGCGTGGCATGACGAGCCAGTCGACGCGGCGTTCGGTGCGGCGCAGGGCGTCGACGACCAGCTGCAGGGGGACGTACGGGCTCGGGAAGCCGCCGAGGTGGAGCAGTGAGAACGGGGTCCGCGTGATGATGCGGAAGCCGACACCGCCCGCTCCCGCAGCCGGTTTGAAGCATGCCTTGTGGCCTGCCTCCTCCAACGCGTCAACAGCGGTGAGGAGTTGTTCCACCGTGCGCACCCGCCACCACGGCGGCACCGCGACACCTGTCTCCTGCACCTTCTCGTACGCACGCGCCTTGTCCTGGAACGTGGCGACGGCCTCGGCGGGCGGCGTGAGCAGGGCGGTACCGAGCGCGGCGAACTCCTCGCGGTGCGCGGACACGGTCGCCTGGTGCAGAACCGGGACGAACACGTCGATGGCGTGCCGAGCGCACTGCGCCAGCGCGTATTCGAGGTACGCGGCCGGGGACAGGCCCTCCGGTTCGAGCGCCGCGGTGTCGGCGGCCGCGAGGACGGGGGAGTCGGGGTCGCCGTGCGTGGCATGGATCTCCACGGGCCGGTGTTGGGGATTGTCCCGCAGCTGATCCATGAAGAACACGTTCTCCGCGTACGTGCGGTTGAGCCAGACGCGTACGCGAGAAGCCATTCAGGCCGCCTTCCAGGGGTCGCGGGCATGGCAGGGCAGGGCCGTGCCCGGTCAGGGGGAGGGAGAAGCACAAAACCGCGGCAGGTGAAGGGAATCCGGCGGCGAGTGTGCTGGGGGTGATCATAGGGTGCGCAGACCACCCGACTGCTACGTCCGTGTTACGGAATTCGCGGGCACGTGGTTCCATGCCGAATCGACGGGAGTCCTTCCACTTTCCGCCCGGCCGAATTCGCCGAGCAGACGCGCGCCGCCTGAAACGTCCCGGAAATCCCCTGTGCGCCAAAAGCTCTACGCTCGAGAAGAAAGCGGGGAGAAGCAGACGGGAGACGAGACTGTGGTCGGCGCCCCAGAACCTGAACCGAGCCCGCCCAGAGCAGGCCGGCTGCGCTCGGTGTCCGGGCAGGACGTACCGCTGCGCCACCACGTGGTGCACGGCTACCGCCGCGCGTACCGGATCGCCGGAGACGGTCCCGTGATCCTGCTCATCCACGGTATCGGCGACTCCTCCGCGACCTGGGCGGATCTGATCCCCGACCTGGCGCGCAGCTACACCGTCATCGCCCCTGACCTCCTGGGCCACGGGGCCTCGGACAAGCCGCGGGCCGACTACTCGGTGGCGGCATACGCGAACGGCATCCGCGACCTGCTGGGAGTGCTGGACATCGAGCGTGCCACCTTGGTCGGTCACTCGCTTGGCGGCGGCGTGGCCATGCAGTTCGCGTACCAGTTCCCCGAGCGGACCGACCGCCTGATCCTGGTGAGCACGGGCGGGGTGGGGCGCGAGGTCAACCCTGTCCTGCGGGCGGTGTCGCTGCCGGGCGCAGACCTCATGCTGTCCGCGCTGAGACTGCCCGGCATGCGCAGCCAGGTCGACCTCTTCAGCCGGCTGATGAAGATTCTCGACACCGACCTGGGCCAGGATGCCGCAGAGCTGCTCAACGTGGTGGACGCCCTCCCCGACGCCACGTCGCGCAGCGCGTTCATCAGCACCCTGCGGTCGGTGGTCGACTGGCAGGGCCAGGTGGTGACCATGCTCGACCGCTGCTACCTGGCGGAGGGCATGCCCACGCTGCTGCTGTGGGGATCGCGGGACAGCGTGGTGCCGGTCCGGCACGCCTACCGCGCGCACGCGGCGATGCCCGGCAGCCGCCTGGAGATCTTCCACGGTGCGGGCCACTTCCCCTTCCACAGCGACCCCGCGCGCTTCCGGGCCCTGGTCGAGGACTTCGTGCGCACCACGGCCCCGGCCGACTGGAGCCAGGAACGATGGCGGGAGCTGCTACGGGTGGGGCGGCCCGGCAGCGCGGCGGGGGAGTTGGACTCCGCGTACCACCGCGCCGTGGAGCGCGATATGCGTGAGGCGAGTGAGCGCAGCGCGACGTGAGGGGCGGCGGGCTCCGCGTGCCGGGGCTTTCGGGGCAGGTCCTGCCGGTCTCTGCCCGCCCTCAGAGGTCGTCGGGCAGGAGCCGGACCGCCTTGTGGGCGGTGATCGGTCAAGTTCAGTAGCGGGCGAATCGGCCGCGGGTGATGCGGCGTTCGTAGCCCATGCGGCGCCGATCGGGTGAATGCCGGCCCATGCGTTCGGCGGGCCGTGGCGGGTGATGGAGACGAACAGCGAGTCGGTCCACAGGTCGCCCACGACTGCCAGGCCGCGCTGTCCGGCTCCGAGTTGCGAGTTCACATGAAGGTGAATAACGTGACATTCGGTCGTAATGTCCAGAATGTGAATATCGACGTCTCGATGCCGCCTGTTTACGGCTCGAATCCGGGTTGAATGGTTCCCCGGGTCGCAGGGGGTTCCGTGTCGGATTTCGACTGTCGACGGCGAAAAAATCTGGGCGCCCGAAAATGCGGAAATGGTTCAAGGAGATATTCATGCCCGAGACGTCCCGATGGCTCTCGCGACGAAAGCTTCTTCTCGCCTCGGCCGCTGCGACGACCGCAGCAACCGCGGGAGCCTTCAGTCGGCTGCCCGAGAAGCCGGTCGGCGTGGACAGAGACGAGAGTATCCGGCCATTCCGCGTCGACGTTCCGGAGCGAGATCTCGCTGATCTTCGGTGGCGGATCACTTCGACGCGGTGGCCCGACCGAGAGACTGTCCGGGATCAGTCACAGGGTGTCCAGTTGGCGACCATCAAAGAACTCGCACGCTATTGGGGTACGGCCTACAACTGGCGGAGGATCGAGGCAAGGCTTAATTCCTTGCCGCAGTTTCTGACAAAGATCGACGGGCTTGACATTCATTTCATTCACGTCCGCTCCCGTCATTCGAACGCTCTGCCTTTGATCTTGACTCACGGCTGGCCGGGATCCATTCTGGAATTCCTCAAGGTGATCGACCCGCTCACGAATCCCACCGCCCATGGTGGACGTGCGGACGATGCCTTTCATCTCGTCATACCATCGATGCCGGGTTACGGCTTTTCGCAGAGGCCGACGAGTACCGGGTGGGGTCCCGACCGCATTGCGCGCGCGTGGGCCGTACTGATGGAGCGTCTGGGATACGAGCACTATGTGTCCCAGGGCGGCGACTGGGGGGCGGTAATCTCGGACAAGATGGCGATACAGCAACCTGCGGGATTGCTCGGCATCCACGTCAATTTTCCGGCCACCGTACCTGCGGACATCGCGAAGAAACTCAGCTGCGGCGACCCGGCCCCGGCCGGCCTGTCCGTCGAGGAGAAGGCGGCCTACAACAAACTTGCTGCCTTTTACAAGACGGGCTCGGGCTACTCCGCCATGATGGTCACCCGTCCCCAGACTGTCGGATACGGGTTGTCGGACTCGCCAGTTGGACTGGCTGCCTGGATGTACGACAAGTTCGCCGCATGGACGTACAGCAATGGCCATCCCGAGCGAGTGCTCACCAGGGATGAGATGCTCGACGACATCACGCTCTACTGGGTCACGAACACCGCGATTTCTTCCGCCCGCCTCTACTGGGAGAACAATGCGAACAATTTCAATGCTGTTTCGGTTTCCATCCCGGCTGCCGTCACCGTATTCCCTGGCGAGATTTACCAGGCGCCGCTGAGTTGGACGAAGCGTAGCTACCACAATCTCATCTACTTCAACAAGGTCCACAACGGTGGTCACTTCGCCGCGTGGGAAGTGCCGGACATCTTCACCAGCGAACTGAGGTCCGCATTCAGGTCACTGCGCCCCGATGCCCCCGATGCACAGAGGTCGGTCGGGAAGTGACCTGCCCGCTCGCGGCCTAGTACTGCGGTGCAAGCGTGCGTAGGACGCAGAACTCGTTGCCCTCGGGGTCTGCCATGACCACCCAGTTTCGATCCGAGCCCTGGCCCACATCCGTCTTGGTGGCGCCGAGGCTGAGCAATCTGGTCACCTCGTCCTCGGTGCTGCCGTCGATCGGGCTGACGTCGAGGTGCAGTCGGTTCTTCACGGTCTTGCTCTCGGGCACCTGGATGAACAGCAGGGTGGGCGCCATCTGACGGGCCCGAACATCCTCGACGGTCGGCACCCAGGAGCCGATCTCGACCTTGCCCTCGCTCCGATCGATCACCTTGAAGTCCAGGACCTCGCACCAGAAAGCCGCAAGCCTCTCCGGATCGTGGCAGTCAACGGCCAACTCGGTGAACCTACTTGTCATGACTCTCCCAGATAGTGCGGACGGGGCTCAGAATATGCCGCCCGTCCGACAGATCCGAGATCTTCCTGACTAAGGGTTGTCCCGTAACTGCTGGTCACAGGTGAGGTGATAGGGCAGGCCGTGCTTGGCCGGCTTGGACTTGGCGATCTTCTTGATCTCGCGCCGCTCGGGGAGCGTGAGAGTCCTGGGGCGTCCGCCCTTGTACTTCGGGTACAGCGCATCGAAGTCGTGGATCACCGGCCGGCCGGGCGTCAGACTCCGCGTCGGGGCCGTCAGTCGGCGGTAGCGGTCCTCAGCAGGCCAGACGCCCTCGGTGCCCGCCGGACAGGGGCGATACCTTGCCGCCATGTGTATCTCGACAGGTGAGGCCGCGTTCTCTGGCACGATCGTGTACTGCGGGCGTCAGCACCACCGCGTGCACGGCCTCGTCCACGTCCTGGGCTACCAGAACACGGCCGTCAATCTGGCGGACGGCCCGAACGCCATGCTGCTGCACCTGCCCACCAGGCAGCTCACACCCCGGCACTTCCTTTCCGCCGCACGCCCTGGCAGCACCGCCCCGACGAGGGACTCGGACGCTCCCGGGGCGGCCTGACCTGCAAGATCCACCTCGCCGGTGAGGGTGGATACGCCCGCCGGCCCTGGTGATCACGCAGGCCAGTGGGGCGACGCTCCGCAGCTCCTCCCGGTCATGGAACGCATCCGCGTCGGCCGTCTCGGCGGCGGACACTCGCGCACGCGGCCCGCCCACCTTCGCTTCCCATCAGGCGTACTGCTCCCGTCGCAACCGCCGTTACCTGCGCCGACGCGAGATCAAGCACACCATCCGAGCCGCAGAACCAGCGGGCCAACCGCCAACGCCGGGGCAGCAAGGGCGGCCGACCCGCCTGCTTCGTCAAGACGATCTACAAGCGGAGGAACGAAGTTGAGCGGACGATCAACGCCCTCAAGAACCTCCGGGCCGTGGCCACGAGGTTCGACAGACGCGCCGCCTACGTCTTCCACGGCACCGTCCCCCTCGCCTCGATCAGACTCTGGCTCCGCCCATGAATGCCGGGCAGAAGCTAGACGCCGGTCTGCCCGTCGACGAGTTCACGCACGACATCGAGGTGACCGTTGTGGCGGGAAATCTCTTCGATGAGGTGGAGGACCACCCAGCGCAGGTCCACGTGGCGGCCGTCGCCGATAGGACGCTTGGCCGTTGAGTTCAGGTCGTGGTCGGACACCAGGCGGCGATAGCGGGCGCTCTGTTCCTCGTACTCGGCGAGAAGCTGGGTCAACGGGATGTCGACCGCTGTCCGCATCTCGGGGTCGGGGTCGTCGTCGGTCGCCTCCGTGAGCGGCCCCTCGGGCTCCTCACCGAGAAACATCACCTGGACCCAGTGATGCTCGACCCATCGCAGGTGGCTGATCAGCCCGCACATCGTCATCAATGGTGAATTCGGGAGCGGTGCCTTGCGGGCGTCCTCTACGGACACGCCCTCACACTTGGCTCGCGCCGTGTCACGGGCGTAGTCCAGGAAGGTGGCCAGCTGCGTACGTTCGTCCCACGTGGGGGGTGTATCGGTTCGTTGTGTCATCGCGCGTGAGGTTTCCACAGCTCGGAGGCGGTGTCGCGTGATTTAAGAAGCCACGCAGGCAAGCGTGCAACCACCGCCTTGTGTCAGCACGGCCTGCAAGCTCCGACGCACAGCCGGCAGCTGACACACATTGACGAGACCGAACCACCCGCTCACGCGCCGAGCAGCCGGAACAGACTGGCTGACCTCAGGCACGGCATCTTCACCGCCCGGCTTGTAGTAGGCCGTCTGCTCTGCCAGGAGAGCGTCGTCATCCATGCAGGTTCCTCGCATCCGGGTTCGGTCAGAGCCAAGCATGCTCAGCTCGCCGGCTTCGTCGCCACAGACACTGTCGGCCTTCACCTTTGGGCAAGGTCAAGAGTCATGAGGGCCGTCCCCGCCCACATCACCCTCCAGTTCGATACACCTAGCGCGTCACACTGCACCTGGGAGATTTTGCGTCGAGTAGCCGGACGTTCATAGATTGATCCGATGGGCCTCTTTGACAAACTGACCGGCACCAAGCACCCAAGCAGTGGTGTCGCACCGCGTTCCGCCGAGGAAGTCCGGGCGGCGCTGCTCGCGATCAACGGGCCGGACGTGCCGTACCGGGTGCGCAATGCCACCCCCAAGGAGGGGGTCGGCCTGGTGGCGGAGTGGCGGATCCTGGAACCTGCCATGCGCACGTTCTTCGTCCGAACTCGGCTGGACCGGACGCTCAAGACCCGGATGCGTCTGGTCCCGGAGAAGCACGAGGTCCGCACCTTCGACGAGCAGTGGGAGGTCGCGTGGGTCGGGGACACGCCCAGCCTGCGGGCGTCGCGCGAGTACTCCCGTGGACAGGTGACCGCGGTCTCCCGGGAGTGGGTGGTCGAGCGGGGGGCCGACGGACGGCTGCACAAGACGGAAGTGTTCCGCTTCGACCCAGCAGAGATGAAGGATCCCCTGCGGGCCGCGGTCCTCGACGCGGGATGGACATGGCGCGGAGTGGTGTTCAAGCTGTGACCGTCCTGCGAGACACGGAGCTGGGCGGAAGCTCCAAGGCTGCTGAGACCGTGTCCCACGCGCTGCGGCGCATCAGCGGTTTGTGGAACTCCGCAAGTGGGGCCTCCTGTGCGGAGCTGCCGCCCGGACCGTGTCGATCACTGGCGCTGATCAGGCGGCGCTGGGGGGCACGGTTCCGGATGATCGACTACGACAGGCCCACGTCCAGAGCGGCCCACACCGTTTTGCCGGGCCCGTCGATGCACGGATACCAGCCCCAGCGGTCGGTGAGTGCGGCCACCAGGAGGAGGCCGCGGCGTCCGTCCAGGTGGTTGGACGTTCGGCCAGCGCCGGGATGCTCTCGCCGCGTGAGTCGGTGACCTCCACACGCAGGGCCGCGCCCTCGGCCGAGAGACGGAGGCGGAAGTCGCGGCCGGGTACACGTCCATGGCGTACGGCGTTCGCGCTGAGCTCCGCCACGATCAGCGTCAGCACGTCGTGGGCATCGCTTCCGTAAGGGATTCCCCAGGCGTCGAGGCGTTCCCCGGCCAGGCGTCGGGCGAGACGGGCGCCGCGTGGGGTGGAACTGAAGCGCATCGTGAAGTGGCGCCAGGGAAAGAGGGGTTGGCCGGTGCGGGTGAGACGTACGGGGAGTGGCTGCTTGCTCGTCATGCCTTCACGGTGACGCTCGGTGGCGTAGCGTGACCAGCAGTGACGCGCTGTCGGATGTCGGTTGTACGCGACGGCGTGCGGTGTGTACGAGGCACGCCGCGTGACGAAGTCCGGGGCGCGGCGTTGGGTCGGTGAGGTGGTGGGGCCGATGGACTCTTCGGAGCCGATGGAACAGGGCGAGCAGGGCGTACGGGATGGCGCCGGGACCCGACCGGAGGACGAACCGGGATCGGGCGTGGTGACCGCTTTCGGCAGGCAGTTGAAGCTGCTGCGGATTCGAGCGGGGCTGGAGCGGCCCGAGTTCGGGGAGCGCGTGGGCTACGCGGGACAGTCGGTCGCGTCCTTCGAGCAGGGGAGGCGTATCCCGCCGCCGAGGTTCATCGACCGGGCGGACGAGGTACTGGATGCCGGGGGCGTTCTCAAGGCGCTGAAGGAGGAGGTGGGGCGGGCGCAGTACCCGGCCTTCTTCCGGGACATGGCGCGCTTGGAGGCGGAGGCGGTCGAGCTGTGCGTGTACGACACTCACGTCGTCAACGGGTTGTTGCAGACCGAGGAGTACACGCGGTCGTTGCTCGCCATGCGTCGCCCTCTGCTGGACGAGGAGACGATCGAGCTGCGAGTGACAGCACGCCTCGCTCGGCAGGAGATCTTCAATCGCTGGCCTGCGCCGTTGCTCAGCTTCGTGCTCGAAGAGACAGTGCTACGTAAGCCACTTGGCGGGAAATCTGTGTTGCGAGGGCAGCTCGAACAACTGTTGCTCATCGGTCAGAAGCGCAATGTCGAGATCCAGGTCATGCCCCTCGATCGTGAGGACAATGCGGGCGTCGACGGCCCATTCACCGTCATCACGCGCAAGGGTGGCGAGCAGCTCACGGCCGAAGCAGCCTGTTGACGGATCGCGAAGAGGTCCGGCTCGCTGCCGCGCGTTATGGGATCATCCGGTCCCAGGCTCTCAGTCCGCGAGAGACCCTGGGATACATCGAGAAGTTGCTGGGAGAGCTATGAACACCGCAGAGACCCCGGGTGCCGCTCAGGAACTCGCCTGGTTGAAGAGCAGTTACAGCGGTGCCGAGGGTGGGCAGTGCGTAGAGGTGGCCAACGCCACCGGAGCCGTACACATCCGGGACTCAAAGATCGCCACCGGACCGGTCCTGACCGTCTCCCCCCACGCGTGGGCCGGATTCGTCGGATTGGCCTCCGACCCGTCGGCCTGAGCCATGCGCAACCCCGTGGGACCTGCCACGCACCACCGTGGCCGGGTCCCACGCGTATGTCTGGCCTCCGGCCGTCAGGCCGCGTCGTCCACGCTTCAGGGGCCGTCCGGAGACGGCCCCTGACACTGCCTTGTGATTGTCCTCGCTACTTCCGCAGCTCAACCATGAAGCCGTGCCCCGTGGAGACGGACCGCGTCTTGATCTCCGTGATCCCCGTCGCGGGGTCCGTGTACCAGCCGGACTCGGCAGAGGCGAGCGCCGTTGCGGAGGTCAGTCGCTGGAGGCGGCTGCCGTTCATGACCACCTGCGACGGTGCGTCCTTGCCGTGCACGGTGAATCGGTACGTCCTGGCGGCCGGCTTCCCTTCGTAACGTCCCACACTCGCACCGACCTTGATGGTGGTGCTCGCCTTTCCGGGGGTGGGTGCCTGCACGCGTACCTGTTGCGTCGCCGAGGCGCCCTCCGTGAACTTCCGGGTCACGCCGTCGTCCTCGTACAGGGTGTACGTGCTCGTGCCCTGCGGGTACAGGTCGTAGTCCAGCTCGCTTCGGTCCCGGGTCTGCCAGGACGTCGTGCCCTTCGGCCACATCGGCACGATCGATCCGCCCTTGACGAAGAGGGGCAGCGTGTCGAGGGGGGCGTGGTAGCCGTTGATCGTGGTCGGGCCCTGGTAGGTCCTGCCCGTCCAGTAGTCGGTCCAGGTGCCCTTGGGCAGGTAGATGCCGTTCCGGGTGTCGGAGTCCTCGTAGACCGGGGCCACCAGGAAGTCGGAGCCCGCCAGGTACTCGTACTTGGCGTTCGCGCCCAGGGTCTCGGGGTCGTCCGGGTACTCCAGCCACAGCGGGCGCACCGAGCCCACGCCGGTCTTCGCGGCCTCGGCGGACAGGGTGTAGAGGTACGGCAGCAGTCGTTCCCGCAGCTGGAGGTACTTGCGGTTGATGGACGTGTACGGCTCACCGTCCACCCACGGCTGCTGGTTGATCTTCTGCTTGGTCGTCAGGTCCGTCGCCCAGCCGTCCATCGTCATCAGGGCCGGGAGGAACGACTTGGCCTGCAGGTCGCGGGCGTACATCTTCGCGTCGTGGCGGTAGATGCTGCCGACGTCACCGGTGTTGTACGCGATACCGGACATCGTGGCGCCGGCGTAGGTCGGGATCTGCCAGCGTACGAAGTCCCAGGACAGGGACTGGTCGCCGCTCCACAGGACGCCGCAGCGCTGCGCGCCGGCCCAGGAGACGGGCAGCCAGACGAAGCCGCGGGCGTCGCTGTTCTCCTCGATGCCGGCCTTGGCCTTGTCGCAGGCGTCCAGCGCCATGCCGTAGCCCTGGCCGACCCAGGCGACGTCGAGCTTCGCGACCCGCTGACCCGCCTTCACCTGGTCGGCGAGCTTGTCGAGGCCGTTCTGGGTCCAGAGCCCCAGCTGGGCGTTGTGGTCCTGGAGGCCCTTGGCGGTCTCCGGCAGGCTCTCGTAGCCGCAGCCGTAGCCGTCGTTGACGAGCATCCAGCCCAGCGGTATCTGGTTCTGGGTATAGCCGTCGGCGACCTTCAGGGCATCCAGGGTGTGGCGCTCGCCCTGGTTGGCGTTGTGCAGATAGCAGTCGGCGTCGCCCGGCTCGAGGCCGTACACCGGTGGCATGAACGGCTTGCCGACCAGGGCGGTGTACTTGCCGATCACCTGCTTCGCGTCACCGATGAAGTAGTACGCGTCGAGGCGCCGCTCCTGCTGGCCGGTCTGGACCGGGGAGCCGAAGTTGTAGACGCCGGGTGCGAAGGTGTTGCGGTAGACGCCGTAGCCGGCACTGGAGAGGTAGAAGGGCTGCGAGTTGTTGTAACCCCCCTCGTTCCAGTTGGTGTTGTTGGCCACGTAGACCGTCTTGTCGCGGTGCGAGAAGCTGCCGTTCTGTTCGCCACCGCCGAAGAACTGCTCGTCCGCGCCGCGCTCCAGGCTCTGCCGCATACCGCCGGTGGACCAGCGCAGGGGCTTGTCCTCCTGCCAGATACGGGTGCGGTTGTCGGCCTTGTAGAGGCCGAAGCGCAGCGGCTTCTTGTAGACGCGCAGGACGGCGTCGGGGGAGCGGATGCCGTAGTAGTCGCCCTTGTCGAAGGTGCTGGTGTGCTTCTGCACCGCGGGCTGCTCGCGGATGATTGCCGAGCCGGTCGGGTCGGTGAACTCACCGGAGGGAGACGCCTGGAGGCGAAGTTGTCCACCCGTCAGGAAGTCTGCCTTCGCCTTGAGGTCGCCGGCCTCGATGGAGTAGCTGCCGTGGCCTCCGCTGAAGGAGGTCAGGTTCCCGGAGTCGGTGGTCTCCGGCAGATAGGCCTTGCCCGTGAAGGAGTTGTCGGTGACGTCGTACGGCACGACGATCACGTGGTACGTCCCGTCGGCCCGGGGGATCACCGTGGCCTCGGGGTCGGCCGTGCCCGCGCTGGAGGCGACCTGCTTGCCGGCGGAGTCGTAGATGTACATGTCGAAGTCCTCGGCGGGCTTCTGCCACTCGATGGAGATCGGCACACCGCCCTCCGGGTTGTCGTCCCAGTAGCCGTCGGGAGTCGACACGGTGAGGTCGAAGCGGTCGCAGACCTTGTTGTCGGGGTCCTCGGCGGCGGGCGGACAGTCGTTGGGGCCGCCGACCGTTCCCTTCGGATAGACGGGGCTCTGCCACGTCACGCTCTTGTGGGCGTCATCGAGCACGGCGCTCGCGGGGGTCGCCGCGTGGGCGGGCCCGGCGGGGGCGCCGAGCAGAGTGGCGGCCAGGGCGGCGGCAAGTCCAACCGCGGCCAAGGCCGGCCGGCGGGCCCGGTGGTGAAGTCTTCGCACGGGATGCATCCCCTCGGACTGAATGTTTGTAAATGCTTGAACATGCGTCAGATCGAGCAACTTCTCGCGCGAGGATTCACTATTACGCAGGTGCATGTCAACGGGTGGTTGCCGGGTCCGGTGCGACTCGGAGGGTGTCGTGATCAAAGATGTGGAGAGAGTGATCGCGATTGGCATCGAAGTTTCACTCCGCATCCCTATAGTGGTGCCGCGTTGATCGTGGGTACGCAACGCGAGTCGCCGCCGCCGAAGGAGTCAGCTCGATGACGCGCCCCTCAATCGTCGATCCCGCGTCCTCTGAACCACTGGGCCGTGGCTGCCCCGTTCAGCACGGTGCGGGCGCAGTGCCCCTCAGTGGCCCCGAGTTCCATACCGAACCCCAGGCCCTCTACCGCACCATGCGGCGCGATCACGGTCCCGTCGTGCCCGTCGAGCTGCCCGGCGGGTTCCCCGCCTGGCTGGTCATCGGCTACCGGGAACTCCACCAGGTCACCAGTGACGGCGAGTTGTTCCCCCGGGACGTCGGGCTCTGGAACCAGTGGGAGCACATCCCCGAGGACTGGCCGCTGCTCCCGATGGTCGGGCGCCCGATGCCGTCGATCTACTTCACCGCGGGCGCCGAGCACCGCCGCCACGCCGAAATGGTGGGCGCCGCCCTGGAGGGCGCGGACCCGTTCGAAATCCGGCGCCACTGCGAGGAGTTGGCGGACAGGATCATCGACGGCATCTGCACGCGCGGCACCGCCGATCTGGTCGCGGATTTCGCCGAGCCGCTGCCCGTGCTGGTCCTCGCCCGGCTCGTCGGGTTCCCCGACGCGGAAGGTGCGGACATCGCCCGGGTGCTGAAGGACCTGGCCGACGGCGGGCCCGAGGCGCAGAGCGCGTACGCGAGGTTCGGCGAGCACATGCAGCGGCTGGTCGCGGCCAAGCGGGTGGTGCCCGGGGACGACGTGACCTCGCGGATGCTTGCGTACCACGAGCCTTTCACCGAGGAGGAATTCGTCCTCGACCTGATGGCCATCACGGCTGCCGGGCATCTGACCACCGCCGACTGGATCAGCAACTCCCTGCGGCTGATGCTCACCGACGACCAGTTCGCCGACTCCCTCTCCGGCGGCCGGCACAGCGTTGCCGAAGCGATGAACGAGGTCCTCTGGGAGGAGAGCCCGACCCAGATCCTCGCCGGCCGCTGGGCGGCCCGGGACACCCGGCTCGCCGGCCGGTCGATCCGGGCCGGGGACATGCTGCTGCTCGGCCTGGGCGCGGCCAACTCCGATCCGCATGTACGGCAGCATCTCTCCGCCGGCCACCAGTCCGGCCAGAGTGGCAACAGTGCGCATCTGGCGTTCAGTTACGGCGAGTACCGCTGCCCGTTCCCCGCCCAGGAGATCGCCGAGACCATCGCCCGTACCGGAATCGAGGTGCTCCTCGACCGGCTGCCCGATCTCGCCCTGGCGGTTCCCGCGCAGACACTCGTCCGGCGGCGGTCCGCCTTTCTGCGCGGGATGGAATCGCTGCCCGTCCGGTTCAGCCCCGTACGTACGACAGGAGACTTCTCTTGAACTGCCCTCACGCCGCTGCCCACGAGGCAGCCTCGGCCGGCGCGACCGTGGTCATCGACCCCATGGTCCAGGACCTGGACGGTGAGACGGCGCGGCTGCGCGACGCCGGACCGCTCGCCAGGATCGAGCTGCTCGGTGTGCCGGCCTGGACCGTCACCCGGCATGCCGAGGCCCGCCAACTGCTCGTCGACCCACGCCTGGTGAAGGACATCAACACGTGGGGGCTGTGGCAGAGCGGAGCAGTGACCCACGCCTGGCCGCTGATAGGCATGATCGATGCCGGGCGCTCCATGTTCACCGTGGACGGCGAGGAGCATCGGCGACTGCGCACCAAGACCTCCCAGGCGATCACACCGCGCCGCCTCGAAGCGATACGACCGGACATCGCGAAGTTCACCGAGGAGCTGCTGGACGCCCTGGCCGAACAGGGCAAGGACGGCGTGGTCGACCTCAAGTCCGTGTTCGCGCAGCCGCTGCCGATGCGGGTGGTCGGCATGCTGATGGGCGTCGAAGAGTCCCAGCACGCCATGCTGACGAAGAAGTACAAAGCCTTCTTCTCCATGCTCACCCCGCACGAGGAACGGATGGCCCTGCTCGCCGAGCTGGACGTCTTCTACGCCGGCCTCGTCCGCGAGAAGACCGCTCGGCCGACGGACGATCTCACCAGTGCGCTCATCCTTGCCGAGGAGGGCGGTGACCCGCTCACCGAGGAAGAGGTGGTCGGCAATCTCAAGGCGATGGTGGCGGCGGGGCACGAGACCACCATCGGGCTGATCCTCAATGCGGTGCGGGCCCTGCTCGCCCACCCCGACCAGCTGCGCAAGGTCCTCGACGGCGAGATCCCGTGGGAGACGGTGATCGAGGAGACGCTGCGCTGGGACACCCCCACCACGCACCTGCTGATGCGGTTCGCCACGGAGGACATTCAGGTCGGCGACAACGTGATCGCCAAGGGGGAGGGCGTCGTCATCTCCTATCGGGTCATCGGTCGTGACGTCGAGCAGCACGGACCGGATGCCGACGCCTTCGACATCACCCGGCCGACCCCGATCCGCCACATGACCTTCGGCCACGGCCCGCACATCTGCCCGGGAGCGGCGCTCTCACGGGTGGAGGCCGGGATCGCTCTGCCTGCGCTGTTCGGGCGCTTTCCCGGGCTGCGGCTTGCTGTGCCGGACGAGGAGATCGGCAAGCTGCCGGTGATGACGCAGAACGACATGGAGGCCTTCCCGGTTCTGCTGAACGGATGAGCGAGGACGGGGGCCGCGGCTTCGAGCGGCCCCCGTGCGAGCGCTTCCTCACCCGGCCGGAGCGAGTCGATCGTCCCAGGACGAAGAGGCCGGGAGCACCGACGCCTATCGCCTTGATGACCCCGACCGGTTGCGGCGTGCTCCGGCAGGACCGCCGCCACCCCGCCGCGGTCGAGGTGGGGTGCGGTGAGATGGTCGTTCACCCGGGAGTACGTGGTGCCGTCGGCCCGCTCCTTCCGGCAGGCGAGGGCGCCCAGCAGCGGCGGCTGAGGTCCGTCAGGGGATCAGCTTCCGTACGTCCGCCACGGCTGTCGGCAGCTCCGCCGGGTCCTCGGTGACGACGACCGCCACCACCGTGTCCGTACCGGGCCAGTCGTCGGCGAGCGTCACACGGGGGTGGGCGAGCGCGGTTCCGACGAGCTCTGTCACCGGTTGACCGGCCTTGGGGAGCAGCACCATGGCCGCGCCCCGTGCCGGTTCGGTGAGTTCGCCGGGGAGTTGACCGGTGGTCAGCAGGGTGAGCAGCGCCTCGTAGGGTCGCACGGCATCTTGGCGGCTCAGCGGGATCAGATGAGAGTTGATCAGATCGCCGCCGAGCCGTCCGCCGATCTCCAGTACGACCGGTCCTGCGGCGGTGTACCGCAGGTCGACGTGGAAGCCGCCGGTCCGCAGGCCGACGGCGAGAACGGCCTTCTCGGCGGCCCGCTTCAACTCCGCCACCTGCGCGTCCGTACGACCGGACGGCACGGTCGTGGCCCAGGAGGCGGACAGCGGACCTTCCAGGTACTTGTCGGTGACGCCGAGGATTCGAACGGTGCCGTCGGCGACGAGCCCGGAGACGGAGTGCTCGGAGCCGCCCGCGTACTCCTCCACCAGGAAGTCGGTGGTACCGGTGTAGTTCTCGACGGTCAGCTTGAAGACGTCGTCCAGGTCGGAGTCCGCGGTGATCAGGGTGATGCCCCGGCCGCCCGAGCAGTGGGCGGGCTTGAAGACCAGGGGCTTCCCCGACGCGCCGAGGATGTCGACGGCGGCCCGGAGGGCGTCAGGAGTCGTACCCGCCCGCCAGGCCGGGTTCAGCCCGTACGGCTCCATCACGCGACGCTGTGCCACCTTGTCCGTACTGACGGCCGCGGCCGCCGTGCCGATGCCCCGGACCCCGAAGTCCTCGGCGAGCCGCGCGGTGAGGCCGACGTGCTTGTCACCCCAGCAGGCGATGGCCGCCGGGGCCTCGTCGGGCGCCGCCCGGGCGGCCTGGTCCGCGAGCGGGGTGGTGCGGTCGAAGGAGCCCCGCCGCTCGGCGGGGAGTCCGGTGTGGCTGACGTCGGAGTCGGAGGACACATGGATGCGCAGTCCCAGTGCGGTGGCGGCGTCCAGCTCCGCCTGCCACTCCAGGGGTGAGCGTCGCAGCCCCAGATAGAGCGCGGTGGGTGCGTCGGGCCTCAGCTGCGCCGTCGTCGAATGGGCCACTGCCGACGTCACTTGGTCAGACACTCTTCTCACCTGTCGTCCTTGCGTTCGCGCCCGCCGCGAGAGCGTCGGCACCATAGCGTCCCTGGTGGAAGCCGCGCAGGACCTCTCACATCGCGACCGTGCCCCCAGATCCGGGGGAGACCGTACGTGTCGCCCCGCGGCCTCGCGGACCTGCCGGGATCCGAACCCGTCGACCCCAACTCCCCAGCTGTGGACGGTAGATCGGTACGCAGGTCGCACTGATCCGCGGCAGACCCCAGGCGGCATCGCGTGCGGCCTGTAGGCGGCGGATGCCCGCGGCATCCGCATGCGTGTCTCCGAGATAAGCGTGCGCGATGCGTTGACGCAAGGTCTGTTCGACTCTACGGTCCCGTTCGAAGTTACGAGCGCCATTCGAAATTTCGAACAATCCGGAAACGATCAGGAACGCTGAGGTGGGGTGTGAACCAACCTTCTCTTGACCGCAGGAAGGCACTTGCGGGTCTGGGCGGCCTGGCTGCTGCCGGAGCCGTCGGCTTCGGGGCAGCGGGCTGTGCGGCTCCCGCGAGCGCCACCGCCGGCAGGACCGGTCTGCGGTACTGGCACCTCTTCGGAGGTGGCGACGGTGTCAACATGGCCGCGCTCGTGGATGCCTTCCGCAAGGAACACCCCGACATCGACACCGAGGCGACCCAACTCCAGTGGGGGACGCCCTACTACACCAAGCTCGCCATGGCCGGCGCCGGCGGGCGGGCGCCCGATGTGGCGGTGTTGCACCTGGCCCGGCTCGCCGGCTTCGGCCCCGGCAAGCTGTTGGATCCCTTCGACCTGGACCGGCTCGCCGACGCGGGGATCACCCCGGACCGCTTCCCCGCGGATGTCTGGCAGCGGGGAGCGGTCGACGGCAAGCAGTACGCCGTCCCGCTCGACACCCACCCGATGGTCCTCTACTACAACACCGAGGTGTGCAAGAAGGCAGGGCTGCTCGACGGGTCGGGGAAGCTGCGGCCGATCACCGGCGCCGCGGAGTTCACCGACGCCCTGCGGGCTGCGAAGAAGGCCACCGGTGCGCCCGGTCTGACCGCCGAGACCCTCGGCCCCGACTGCATCACTCCCTGGCGGATCTTCGCCACCTTCTACTCGCAGACCGGCGGCACCGTGCTCACCGAGGACGGCAAGAGCCTCGCCCTGGACGACGCCAAGGCACTGAAGGTCCTCGACTACATGGCGACTCTCACCAGCGAGGGGCTGATGGTGCGCCGCACAGATTACCCGGGTGCGATCGGCGTGTTCAACGGCGGCAAGACCGCTTTCCACCTCAACGGGGAGTGGGAGGTGTCCACCTTCACCAACTCCAAGCTGCCGTTCTCCATGACCCGAGTGCCCGCCCTCTTCGGCCGCCCCACTGCCCAGGCCGACTGCCACTCCTTCGTCCTGCCGCACCGCAAGGACCGTACCGGCACCGCCTCCGACGAGGCCGCCCACACGTTCGTCGCCTGGATGCTCAAGCACTCCGTCGACTGGGCCAAGGGCGGCCACGTACCCGCCTATCTGCCCACGCTCTCCGACCCGGACTATCTGGCCCTGCAGCCGCAGTCCGCTTACCGCGACGTCATCGACGACGTCGCCCTCGACCAGCCTGCCTGGTTCGCCGGCTCCGCCTCGCCCATGTGGATCGAGCTCGGCGCCGTCTTCTCCGGAGTGCTCACCGGATCCCGTACTCCCGGCGGCGCCCTGCGCGAGGCCAAGAACCGCCTGCGCAAGCTGCTGGACACCCGAAACCCGCTCGGAAACGGAGGCGCCGCATGACCGCCACCACCGTCGCCGCGCCCGCCGCCCGGGACGAGGCCGCCGCGTCCCACACCGTGGGTGTGCGCCGCCGCTGGACCGAGCACGGACTCCTCTTCATCGCACCATTCCTCCTCGTCTACGCGCTCTTCCTGATCTGGCCGCTGGCGTCGGGCGTCGGGATGAGCCTGAGCAGCGACAACATCACAGGAACCGGCGGCGAGTTCATCGGCTTCGACAACTATGCGGAGGCGCTGCAGGATCCGAACGTCTGGTCCTCGATGTGGAACACCGTCTGGTTCACGATCCTGTCCACGGTCCCGCTCGTCCTGACCGGAATGGTCCTCGCGCTGTTCGCCCACCACCTCCGCGTCGTCCAGTGGCTGTGGCGTCTGTCGTGGTTCGCGCCGTTCCTTCTCCCGTCCGGCGTGGTCGGACTGCTCTTCCTCTGGGTGATCTTCCCGTCCGACTTCGGCTTTGCGGACCAGCTGCTCGCCTCGTTCGGCCTGCACCCCGGCATCGGATGGCTCACCGACGAGCGGTACGCGATGCTGTCGATCGTCCTGGCCACCGTGTGGTGGACGGTCGGCTTCAACTTCCTGCTCTACCTGGCCGCGCTCCAGTCGATCCCGCAGCACCTCTACGAGGCCGCCGAGCTCGACGGTGCGGGAGCCCGGCAGCGGCTGCTCCGCATCACCCTGCCGATGCTGCGACGGACGACGGGTGTCGTGGTCGTCCTCCAGGTCCTGGCCTCGCTGAAGATCTTCGACCAGGTGTACATCATGACGGGCGGCGGCCCCGACGCCTCCACCCGGCCGATCCTCCAGTACGTCTACCAGGCAGGGTTCACCGGCTACCGCATCGGCTACGCCTCCGCCGTCTCGTACATCTTCTTCGCCCTGATCGTGATCGTTTCACTGGTGCAGCTGCGGCTGTCCCGGCGCAACGGTGAGGAGTCCAAGTGAGTGCCGCAGCCGAAGCAGGACGCAAGGCCCGCTGGACCCCGGGGCGCATCGCCATGCTGGTCGCGGCCGCAGTGCTGGCCGTGGCCTGGCTGCTGCCCCTGGCCTGGGCGTTGGCCACGTCACTCAAGCCCGAGGGCGAGACGACGAAGACCCCGCTCGAGTGGATCGGTTCGAAGATCACCTTCGATGCCTACCGGCAGGTGTGGGCGGCCGGGGACCTCGGGCGCTGGCTGTTCAACTCGGCGTACATCTCGGTCATGACGACGCTGCTGACCGTCACGCTGTGCGCGATGGCGGCGTACGGATTCGCGCGCACCGACTTCCGTGGCCGAAAGGCTCTCTACGGCATCGTGCTGGCCGGGATCATGGTGCCCCCGCAGGTGCTGATCGCCCCGTTGTTCGCGGAGATGCTGCAGCTGGGTCTCGTCGACACGTACTGGGGTGTGATCCTGCCCCAGGTGGCCGTCCCCGCCATGGTGTTCATCCTGGTCAAGTTCTTCGAAGGGGTGCCGCGGGAGCTGGAGGAGGCAGCATTCGTCGACGGCGCCGGGCGGTGGCGGGTCTTCTGGACCATCGTGGTGCCTCTGTCGCGACCGGTGCTCGCGGCCGTGGCGATCTTCACCTTCATCTCGACGTGGAACAACTTCCTGTGGCCGTTCCTCGTCACCACCGACCCGAACGGTATGACGCTGCCCGTCGGACTGGTCAACGTCCAGACCTCGTACGGACTTCGGTACGCGCAGATGATGGCGTCCGTCGTCATCGCCGGGCTGCCCCTGCTGATCGTCTTCGTGCTCTTCCAGCGCCAGATCGTCCGAGGGGTCGCGCACACGGGTCTCGCAGGGCAGTGACGCAGCGCCGGGTCCGCCCGGTGGCTCTTGGCCCGCAATCGCCGGACAGGCTCGGAATCGAGCCTGTCCGGCGATTGCGTGAGCGGACGCCGTGGGCCACCTGGGCCGCTCTGCGTCAGGCGCGTCGAAGCGCTTCGACACGAGCTCTGGACTCGCTGCGAGAGTCAGTCTAGGCTCCAACTGTCCGTGCATGTCGCAGGCGGGTAAGTCGGAATCGAAGCGCTTCGCCAAAACTGTCGGTACGTGTCAGAGTGTGTGCCGGAATCCGCCGTCGTCCTGTGATGGAGAGCCGAATGGTCACCCTTGCCGAGGTCGCCCAGCATGCCGGAGTCTCCGCGAGCACGGTGAGCTATGTCCTCAGTGGGAAGCGGTCCATCTCCATGTCCACCCGGGAGCGGGTGGAGCGAAGTATTCAGCAACTCGGATACCACCCCAACGCCGGAGCCCGCGCGCTCGCCAGTAGTCGGTCCAACATCATCGCACTCATGGTGCCGCTGCGCACCGACATGTATGTGCCCGTGATGATGGAGATCGCCATCGCCGTCGCCACCACCGCACGCGCGCACGGCTATGACGTCCTGCTCCTGACTGGGGAGGAAGGTCCGGCGGCCGTTCGGCGGATCGCGGGCAGTTCGCTTGCCGATGCCATGATCCTGATGGATGTGGAGCTGCACGACGAGCGACTGCCGCTGCTCCTGGAGACCGACCAGGCCGCCGTGCTGATCGGTATGCCCGCCGAGACCGACGGGCTTACCTGCGTGGACCTCGACTTCGAGGCGACCGGGGCGCTCTGCGTGGAGCACCTCGCCGGGTTCGGCCACCGCGAGATCGCGCTGATCGGCGAGGCGGCCGCGGTGTACGAGCGGCACACCGGGTTTGCCGAGCGGACGATGGACGGCGTGCGGACGAAGGCGCAGCAGACCGGGGTGCGGGTGCTGCACCGGCCCTGCGAGGGCGGGTACGCGGCGATGGAGCGGACGCTGGCCCGGATCTTCGACGAGCGGCCGGGCACCACCGGGTTCATCGTGCAGAACGAGTCGGCGGTCGAGCCGCTGCTCAATCTGCTGCGTCAGCAGGGGCGCGCGGTGCCCGAGGACGTGTCGGTCGTCGCCATCTGTCCCCAGCAGGTCGCCTCCGAGGCATCCGTGCGGCTCACCTCGGTCGCCATACCGGCACAGGAGATGGGGCGACGCGCCGTCGAGCAGGTCGTCGCGAAGCTCGCCGGCCGCGGCGCGGACGAAGTCGAGCTGCTGGCACCGGAGTTGACAGTGCGGGCGAGCAGCGGTCCGGCGCCCGTGGACTGAGATCACGCCGCGAACGAGCCGGCCCCGCGAGGGGCCGGCTCCTTCCTGTGCGGGTCAGCTCGACGAGACGCTGAACCCGTTCGTCGTGAAGTCCAGGCCGCCGGGCGACGACGTGATCTCGTAGCCGAACTGGACGTCACCGATGGTCTCGTTGCCCCACCAGCCCTTGGTGTCCTTGATCCACTTCAGGATCGGAAGGATGTTCACCGTGCCCGAGGAGGAGTCCGAGGTCCGCAGGAACGAGAAGACCTGGTTGGACCCGTTGTCGCCCTTGTAGACGGTCCAGGTGTGACCGCCGAGCGTCACCGTTCCCTGCGAGGTGCCGAGCGCGCCGACATCGCCGTTGTAGTTGACCCAGAGCATCACTTCGTAGTCGTAGTCGGTGTCCCAGATGTCGTACGACGTGTTGTAGTCGCCGGTCGACGGGACGGTGACGTTGTAGCTGCTGGTGAGCGAGGCGAGCGAGGTGATGGACTTGCCGACGACCTTCTTGGCGTTGGGGTACGACTTGATGCCGCCGGTGTCCGGGTGGTTGGCCCAGACGCCCCAGTTGCTGGAGGAGTTGGCCCAGATGGTCTGGGAGCCCGCGCCGGAACCCCAGATGTTGTTGTAGAGGGTGTATCCGTCGCTGGTGGTGTAGTTGCCCCACTGGTCCGAGGAGGACCAGATCGCGGCCTGTGCAGGTGCGGCGGCGAAGCCGATCAGGGCGGCGACCGCGGCCGCCGGTGCCAGTGCGAACCTGCTGAGGATGCGTCGTGCCATGGTTGTCCCTTCCATGGTGCGGGGAGTTGGGGTGGGGGGGATGTGCTACCGCGGCCTCAGAGTGAGGACACGGTCCACGCCGGCCGTCAGGTCCAGCAGGGCAACGGGAGTTCCGGCGGAGGTCTCGGTGGGGGACTCGGTGGGGGTCTCGACGCAGCGCCGTGTCGCGGTTTCGGTGAGCATGAGTCCACCGCCCGTGCGTACATCGACACGCGCGTCACGGGTGGGGTGCAGGACGACTGTGGCGTGACCGTCGTCGTACCAGGACAGATCCACGCGGGCGCCGAACCTGGTGCGCACCCCGCGCAGCTCGCCGGACGGAAACGTGGCGGGGAGCGCGGGCAGCAGCACCAGCCGCTCCGGGGTGGACTGGACGAGCATCTCGATGACCGTCGCGGGCAGTGCATGGGCGGCGTCCGCGTTGTAGACATCGCGGGACGGATAGTGCGAGGTCATCAGCGAGGTGTGGAAGAAGTCGCCCGCCAGCACGGCGTTCAGCGCGTCCATCGCCCGCGTGCCGTCCCGCAGCCGTGCAGCGATCAGCGCGTGGTGCAGATGGCCATGGGCGGAGTCGTTCTCGGCGCCGCGCAGTTCCAGTGCGCGATGTGCGGCGTCCGCGAGGTCAGGGGTGTCGTACGGGTTGATCGCGCCCAGCGGCCACACCGGATAGAGATGGCTGAGGTGCCGGTGGTCGTACGTCTCCTGCAGGCCCGGCCAGGCCCATTCGGCGAGCGCCCCGTCCTCGTTGACGCGGTACCGGGGGAGCCGGTCGGCGAGGGCACGCCAGCGGCTCGCGGCCGGGTGGCCGGGGGAGCGTCCGGCGGCGGTGGTGAGGGCGTGACGGGCCGCCGCGATGTCCATGGTGGCGTTGATCGTCCCCCAGCTCGCGTTGGCCGGACGGTTCTCCGGTGAGTACGAAGGGACGACGGCGAGGATGCCGTCCGAAGTGCACCGGGTGAGGAAGTCCTCGTAGAAATACGCCACTTCGGTGAGTGCATCGGTCAGCCAGGGGTCTGTGACACCGGTGGTCTCGGCGTGCTCCAGAAGGGGCTGCAGCAGCCAGTCCGCACCCGCGGTCCACAGGTGCAGCGGATAGGCGCGCTGGAAGTGGCGGGTGTGGCCGGACTCGCCGTCCGTGTGTGACGGGGCGACGATCCCCCGGGTGCCGAAGATCGCGCGGGCGTTGTCCCGCCAGTCGGCCAGCTGGCCGCGGACCAGACCGGCATGGGCTTCCGACACCTCCGGCAGCGCCGCCGCGGCGGCCGACGCGATCTGGAGATTGAGATTGGCGTTGGTGGTGAACGCACCGGACCAGGCGGTGTCCCAGTCGCCGGTCCAGAGACCGGTCAGCCGTGGCGGGAGTGCCCCGGCGGCGGAGAGCAGGTGGTAGCGGCCCGCTGCGCACAGCCGCTCCAGGAGTGCGGGACTCTCGTGGTGACGTATCAACTCGCTTCCTGGCATGGCGTGTTCGGTCGCCTTGCCATGCAGGGTGAGGGTGGTGCGTTCGTAGGCGGTGCGGTGCAGGGGCTGATGCCGGGCGAGGAGCGTCTCGTACTCGGCGTACGACAGAGCTCCCCACTCCTCGGCGAGGTCCAGGTCGCCGGTGTGACGCCGCACCCGGGTCAGCAGCAGCAGAGTCCGTGCTCCGTCGATACGGATGCCCTCCCCCGACACGGTCACGGATCCACGGTCCACCCGGGCCACGGTGACGCCCGTGTAGGCGAGATCGCTCTCCGGGTAGCGGGCCCGCAGGGCCAGCCGGGCGCCGTCGGCCGTCAGTGCGGTGCTGCGGCCGACGGCGAGACGCGGCGGTGCACCCGGCAGTGCGTGGTCCAGGGTGAGCTCCCCGTCGAGCCCGAACCCGGTGATGCACTGGACGATGACGTCGTCGGCCCGTGAGACGAAGACCCGGCTCCGCCAGTCCTCGTGCGACGCGCAGATCTCACCGGTGGCGAAATCGACGGATCGGCGGTAGCCGGCCGTCCCCGTGCGACGGTCGACGGGAGACGGCAGGCGGCGGACCCGGGTCTGGAAGGCGGGATGGAACGGCTGGACCCACAGCAGCGGGTGTTCCGCCCCGAACTGCTCGGGCGCCGTCGTGTCCCCGGCGAGAAGCGCGTCCTGGAGGTGCTCCAGCCGCTCTGCGAGCCGGGGCGGGCGGGCGTGCTCGCTGCCGTTGGGGCGGACGAGGGTGTGATGGTTGACGATGACCCGGTCGTCGGCCGGATCTCCGTACACCATGACGCCGTGCTTGCCGTTGCCGCCGAGGAAGGCGTCCTCCCAGCGGGCCGCGGGGCGTGGCTCCCACGTGCCGTCACGGCCCGGGGCGCCGGCCTCCGTACCGGCGGCGATCACCGGGTTGCGCCGCGCAGCACGGCCACGCCGTAACGGCCCAGCTGCACACTGCCGTTGACCGCCGCACCGGTCAGCAGATCCACCTGTGCACCGGGAACCGGTACGGTGACGCTGCCCCGGCCGTGGTGGAGCAGGAACAGCAGATCCCCGCGGCGGACCGCCTCCACACCGTCTGGCAGCCCGGCCAGCACGGGCCCCGTCCCCGCCTCGGCCGCCACCCGGCCGAGCAGGGCGCGCAGCGCCTCCGGCTCGGGCAGCGTCGAGACGTAGTACGCGCGGTCGTTGCGCACCACGGCGGGCAGCCCGTCGAGCTCGCCGCCCCGGTACGTGGAGACGACCTCCGCACCCGGATCCGCTTCCAGCTCCTCCGACCAGACCGACGCCCGGAAGCCGTCGCAGTCCACCGTGGTGTCCGCGTCGAGCGGCCACCACTCGTGGAGCGTACGGATGCCGCACAGCTCACGCAGCCGCACGTCCATGCCGCCAGGCCTGATCCGGTCGTCCGCGTCGGCGATCCCGCTGAAGAAGCCGCAGACCAGTGTCCCGCCGCCCCGTACATAGGCGACCAGGTTGTCGATCGCGGCGTCCGTCAGCAGATACAGCTGTGGTACGGCCACCATCCGGAACCGGCGCAAGTCGGCCTCGGGGCGGGCGAATTCGGTGGAGATTCCGGACTCCCACAGGGCCCGGTGCCAGCTCTGCACGATCTCCGTGTAGTCGAGGAGCTTGGACGGCCTGCCCTCCTGGGCGCCCGCCCACCAGGAGTCCCAGTCGTGCAGGATCGCCACCTCGGCCGGCACGTCCGCACCGCTCACCGCCGCCCCGATCGTGCCCAGCTCGGCGCCGAGCTGCTTGACCTCCCGGAACGTGCGGCCGTTCTCGCCCGCGTGCGTGACCATCCCGGAGTGGAACTTCTCCGCGCCCTGACGGGACTGCCGCCACTGGAAATAGCAGACGGCATCGGCGCCGCGCGCCACCGACTGGAGCGACCAGAGCCGGTTGAGGCCGACCGGCTTGGGATGGTTCACGCCCCGCCAGTTCACCGGTCCCGCGGCCTGTTCCATCAGCATCCACGGTCCGGCCGCCTGGGAGCGCGTCATGTCGGCCAGCATCGCGTTGTACTGGGCGCCCTGCGGGTCCTTCGGGTCCGGATAGATGTCGACGGAGACGATGTCCTCCTGGGCCGACCACGCCCAGGCGTCCTGCCCTGACCACAACGGCATGAAGTTGGTGGTCACCGGGATGTGAGGGGTGTGCCGGGCGACGATGTCGCGCTCGGCCAGGTAGCACTCCATCAGCGCGTCGGACGTGAACCGCTTGAAGTCCAGCACCTGCGTGGGGTTCTTCATGTACTGCGCCCTGCGCGGGGGCAGGAGCTGCTCCCAGGTGTCGTAGCGCTGGCTCCAGAAGGCTGTTCCCCAGGCCTCGTTGAGCGCCTCGACGGTGGCGTAGCGGCCGCGCAGCCACCGGCGGAAGTGCGCGGCTGTCCCGTCGCACCAGCAGTGCGTGCAGTACTCGTTGTTGATGTGCCACACGGTCAGCGCCGGATGATCGGCGTACCGCGCCGCCAGGTCCTCGGTGAGGGACGCCGCGTAACGCCGGTAGACCGGCGAACTCGCGCAGAACTGCTGCCGCGATCCGTACCAGACGACCGAGCCGTCCTCGCCGCGCGGCAGCGTCTCCGGGTGCTCCGCCCCCATCCACGGCGGCGGGGACGCGGTCGGTGTGGCGAGCACGACCCCGATGCCATGGGCGTGCATCAGATCCATCAGACGGTCCAGCCAGCCGAATTCTCGTGCGCCTGGGCGTGGTTCGATCTTCGTCCAGGAGAACACCCCGAGGGTGACGGAGTTGACCCCGGCGTCCTTCATCAGCCGTACGTCGTCCTCCCACACCTCCTCGGGCCACTGCTCGGGGTTGTAGTCACCGCCGAAGAGGATGCGGCCACGGGCTGCGTCGCGCAGGGACGGCATGAACTTCTCGTTCCTCATTCCGGGTCTGCGTACTGGATGCCGCGGCCGTTGGTGCCCAGGTAGACACGGCCGTGGACGCGGGGGTCGCCGGTGATCACTTCGCCGGTCCAGCCCCACTGGTGGCTGTCGTCGTTGATCCGGACCCAGGTGGCGCCGGCATCGTCCGAGCGCAGCACCGCCACCCCGTCGAAGGTGGCGGAGACCCGTCCGGTCTGGAAGATCGCCGGGTAGGAGTCGCGGACCCGGTGGCCGGACTTCCTGGGGCCGGCCGGCGCGGCCGCGCCGAAGCCCAGTGCGTGCGAGGCCTGGCAGCCCGCCACGGCGCTGAAGGTGAGTCCGCCGTCCGTGGACCGGAACAGTCCGTTGTCCTTTGCCGACAGCCACAGGTCACCGCTGCGGCCGGGTGCGGCAGCAAGCTTGAACTGGATGTCACCGGCGGGAAGTTGAGTGGCGCCTTGGGTGAAGGTCGCACCGGAGTCGGTGGAGCGGAACACGGCCCCGGTGTCCGTGTCGTACACATAGAACCGCGTCGGGTCGAGCGGATCGGCCAGCGGTATGCCGCCCTTGGGGAAGGTGGCCACTTCGGTCCAGGTCACGCCGTTGTCCGTGGAGCGGTGGGCCGGATACTTCGTGCCGTCCCAGTGGATGAACGACCAGAGCAGAGTCGCCCCGTCCGCCCCGGCGGCGACCGGTCCCGGGGCCGTGGCCGCGATCTCCGGCTGCGCGGCGAACGGCTGCCAGCTGCTGCCGCCGTCCTCGGAGTACGCCCCGGCCGCACCCGAGCCGGACGGCCAGCCCGTGCGTACGACATAGGACGGTTCGAGCGCGGCCAGTGCCAGACCGGTGGCGGTGCCGAAGACCGGGTTCGATGCCATGCCGCGCGACGGGGACGCGGTCAGTGACTCGTGGTACATCACGCCGATGTCGCCCAGTCCGCTGAGCAGCCGGGCACCGTCCGTCGGCGGGGCGATCAGGAACTTGACCGCGGATTCCTCCAGACCGCGGATCTGTGGCGCCCAGTGGACGAGGTCGCGGGTCCCGAAGATCGTGGCGCCCGTGCCGAACACGATGTGCTGCGAGTCGTACGGATCGACGGCCAGGGCCTGGATCCACCAGCCGAACTTGGCCGCGTCCCCGCCCCAGCGCAGATACGGCGTCTCGGCCACATCGAGGACCGCCGTGTCCTTCAGCGACGTCCAGGTGGCTCCGCCGTCGGTGGACCGGAACAAGGTGTCGATCTGCGACCACCGGTTGTTGGTGGTGACGACCAGCGTGCCGGCCCGCCCGGCATCGACGGCGACCCCGCCGTACCCGAAGCCGTCCCCGGCGCCGGAGTTCGGCGCCACCGGAGTGACATCCGTCCAGCTGCCCGTGACCGTGTCGAGGCGGTGCACCGAACCGTCGGCCTGCCCGTTGGGGCCGGGTGCGTCCGCGTAAGTGACGTACAGAGCATGGGTGTTGGTGTCGTACGCCGCCCGGATCGGTACCTTCGACGCCGCGACACCGCCCGACGGCTGACCGGGCACCGCCTCCCAGCCGCCGGAGGCGTTCGTACGGTAGAGAGGCGTACCGCCGTCTCCCCAGCCCGCGTACACCGCACGGTCCGCGGCGACGAGGAACATGATGCCCTGGCCGTTCGCCGACGGTGTGGCGGGGAAGTCGGCCGACGCCCAGGTCGCACCCCGGTCCGTGGAGCGGAGCAGCCCGTCGTGGCGGGTGCCGAGCCAGAGCCACTCACTGTCGCACGGGTCGACGAGCAGCCGCTCACCGGCGCCCCGGCCGTCCTCGTTCGCCCCGAGCCGCACCGTCAGATCCGTACGGGCCCAGGTCGCTCCCCGGTCCTCGGACCGCAGCACCGCACCGGGTCCGGCCCACGACTGGGCATACGTACCGAGCGCGAGATACAGCCGGTCCGGGTGGGCCCGGTCGACTGCCAGCGCCTCGACGCCCAGCAGGTTCCAGTCGTCCCAGCCCAGTTGATCCGTGAGCGCGGTCCAGCGGGAGTGTGTGTCGTCCCAGCGGTAGGCGCCGCCGATGTCGGTACGGGCGTAGGCCAGTCCCTTGACGGAGGGGTGGAACAGCAGACCGGTGACGAAGCCGGTGCCGCCGATCGCCGCCGTGCGCCATCGGTGGGCCTGGGCGCCCTGCACTCCATGGGGCGTCCGCCGGCTCGCGGCGTGGGCGGCGGCGGGAGCCGCGGCCGGCAGAGCGACGGCCGCAGCCGCGACAGCTGCTCCCGCCAGCACTGTGCGACGACGGGGCGTGGGCGCGGACGAAGCGCGCATGGCGAACACCTTCCGGTGGAGGAAAGGAGAGGGAGAGAGCGAAGGAAGCGGTGAGGTCCGGCGCGTCTGGTGCGTATCAACCCTTCACGGCGCCGGTGAGCATGCCCTTCTGGAAGTGCTTCTGGACGAACGGCGACAGCACCGCGACCGGGATCAGCGCCAGCACCATGACCGCCATCTGCACGGCGAGACTGTTGATCGCCCCGCTGCTGACCGCCGCGCCCATGGCGCCCGGCGGCACCTGGTGCTGAAGGACGAGCTGGCGCAGGATCATCTGGAGCGGGTACTTGTCGCTGTCCTGGATGTAGAGCATCGAGTTGAACCACTGGCTCCAGTAGCCGACCGCGTAGAACAGCGAGATCACGGCGATCACCGCTCGGGACAGTGGCATGACGATCTGCAGCAGGATCCGCCACTCGCCCGCGCCGTCGATCCGGGCCGCGTCGATCAGTTCGGGCGCGGTGTCCATGAAGAAGCCGCGCAGCACCAGGATGTTGAAGACGCTGATCGCGCTGGGCAGGATCATCGACCAGTAGCTGTTGCTCAGCCCGATGCCGGTGACCAGCAGATAGGTGGGGATGAGCCCGGCGCCGAAGAACATCGTCGCCATCAGCGTCATCAGCAGCTTGCTGTGCGCGAAGGAGTCCCGCCGGCTCAGCCCGTACGCGCAGAGCACCGAGATCACCATGCTGAACGCCGTACCGACGAGGGTCAGGCCGACGCTCACCAGGGCGGCCCGGGTGACGGCGCCGCCGCCGAGCAGCTCCTTGTACGCGACGAAGGTGACGGTCCTCGGCCAGACGACCAGACCTCCCGCGTTGTTGATCGTCTTCGTGTCGGAGAGGCTGGTGACGACCACCACCCACAGAGGTACGAGCACGATCGCGCAGATCGTGACGAGACCGAAGCCCTTGAAGGCGAGACCTGCCTTGGTGGGCTCTTCCTCCCACACGGGGCGGGGCTCGATCCGCAGTGCGCGCTGGAGCGGTGACTCCTTGGGTGCCGTGGAGGGCTGCTCCGTCCGGCCGTTGTCCTTGTCCGTTTCCAGGAGAGTCGTCATTTCTTGGAGTACACCCCCTGCTCGCCCAGCATGTGAGCGACCTTGTTCGCACCCAGCACCATGGCGACGCTGAACAGTCCCTTGAAGATTCCGGCGGCGGCCGCGTAGCCGAAGTCGCCGGTCTTGATGCCCGTCCACCAGATGTAGGTGTCGAGGATTTCGGAAGCGCCCGGACCGACCTGGTCCCGCTGGAGCAGGATCTGCTCGAAGTCGAGGTTGAGCGCACTGCCGACCCGGAGGACGAGCAGCAGGGCGATGACCGGACGCAGCGCGGGCAGTGTGACGTGCCACATGCGGCGCCAGCGCCCCGCACCGTCGACGGCCGCCGCCTCGTACAGATCGGTGTTGACGGCGGCGAGCGCGGCGAGGAAGACGATCACACCCCACCCGGCGTCCTTCCACACGGCCTGTGCGGTGACCAGGAACTTGAAGAAGCTCGCATTGGTCATCAGGTCGAAGCCCGCATGGCCGTGTTCGCGCATCCACTGTGCGACCAGGCCGGCTCCGCCGAACATCTGCTGGAAGACGGTGACGACGAGCACCCAGGAGAAGAAGTGCGGCAGATAGACGACGGCCTGCACCCAGGCCCGTACCCGCGCACTCATGATCGTGTTGAGCAGCAGGGCGATGGCGATCGGGATGGGGAAGAAGAGGAGCAGCTGGGTCAGGAAGATGACCAGCGTGTTTATGAGGACCTGCCAGAAGCGGTAGTCCGCGAAGATCCGGGTGAAGTTGTCGAAGCCGACGAAGGGGCTGCCGGTGATGCCCAGGTCGTACACGTCGTAGTCCTGGAAGGCCACGATGTTTCCGAGCAGCGGGATGTAGTTGAAGATCAGCAGCAGGGCGATGGCGGGCAGGGTCATCAGGACCAGCGTGCGGTCCCGGCGCAGGCGCAGCCGCCAGGTGATGCCGCCCGCTGCCGGTGGAGTCCTGTCCGCGGCTCGGAGCTTCCTGCTGCTGTCCCTGCCGCCTGCGGTGCTTGCGCTGTGCCGGCTCCTGCTGTGCCCGCTCCCGCTGTCGCCGATCGGGCCCGTCGCCCGGTCGGCCGCTCGGTCCGTTTCGGTCGCAACCGTGGCCCGTGGCTTCACCGTGTGCTCCCCATGTCGTGCTCTCCGCCCTGGCCGCCGGGGATCCCTGTGCCCGGCGGCCGTCTCGCTGTCGTACGTACGGGTCCGTATCCGTCGTACGCGTCAGTTGCCGGAGCCGTTCTTGTCGAGAATGTCCTGGTACCAGTCGCGCAGCTTGTCGCCGCCGCTGTTCTTCCACGTCGTGACCGCGGCATCGACGTCGCTGACCTTCTTGCGGCCGCGCCGGATGTCCTTCTGCAGGTCGTCGAAGGGTGTGTACAGGGAGGCGTACCGCTGCGGTTCGACGATCTGCATGCCGAAGAAGAGCGGCTTCTTGATGTTCGGGGCCTGCCGGGCCATCCAGCCGGCGTAGTCCTTCACCAGCTGCGGCTCGTCCGGGAAGGCGATGGTGTGCGGGGGTGAGGCCAGGAACAGGAACGTGGAGGGCTGGGCCTCCTGGATGCCCTGCGGGGTGAAGGTCGGCACCCCGTCCTTGACCGTGTAGTGGGTGTCCTGCACGCCGTAGTTGGTGAGCATGAACTCCTTGGTGCCGTACGGCGCCGCGGCGAAGTCGGCGATACCGAGGAACTCCTCGATCTTCGCCTTCGGCAGCGTCTTGCTGAGGAAGGTGAAGATGCCGGCCGGGTCGTCCTGCCACAGGACCGGCTTACCGCCGTCCTGGTCGAAGAAGTCCAGTGCCTGCATGTCGAACTTCGGGTTGGCGGCGGCCTGCTCGGTGACCATGCCCTTCCAGCCGCCGGTGCCGTCGTTGTACATCAGGACGTGCCCGCCGGTGAAGCGGATCTTGGAGTCGGCGTCCTTGCCGGCCTCGGCGTCCGGGTGGACGTACCCGCCGTCGTGGAGCTTGCGGGCGAAGGCGAGCGCCTCGCGGTACTCCTGTGTCTCGATCTTGTGGACGAGCTTGCCGTTCTCCAGCTTCCAGTAGTGCGGGGCGTCGGGCAGCAGCCCGAAGATCTTCTGGATGCAGGTCCACAGGTCGTCGAAGGCCCAGACCTTCTTCTTCGCGTCCGTGTACTCCTTGCCGAAGGCCAGCAGGTCGGCGGCGCTGCCCGGGACGGCGCCGGAGCCGATCAGGTCCTTGCGGTAGAAGATCGCGTTGCCGAGGATCGGCTGCGGCATGGGCAGACCGCGGAGCTTGCCGCCGAAGACGGAGTACTGCCAGGCGCCGGTCGGGATGTTCGCCAGGTTCGGGTACTTCTTGATCGCGTCACCGGCCAGGTACGGGCTCAGGTCGGCGAACTTGGCGGTGATCGCGTTGCGGATCTGACCCTGCATGTTCCAGCCGGGGATGGTCATGACGTCCGGGATGTCGGAGCCGGCGAGGACCGCGCCGATCTTGTCCTGGTACGTGTTGCCGTCCTGCGGGTCGAAGTTCAGCGTCGCGCCGACCGCCTTGTTCACGGCCGTGTAGTACGGGTTGTTCTTCTTCGGGACGGTGCCCCACAGCGGAGTCATGATCCGGAACGCGGAACCCTTGCCCGGTGCGGACTTCACCGAGGTGACCAGCGGGTCGGGCAGCTCGGTGAAGCCGGGGCTCGAACCGTTGACGCCCGCCACGTCGGGCTGGACCAGGTTCGACGGGACGTAGTTCGGCAGGATCTTCTTGAGCGCCTTGCCCGTCGTCGTACCTTCCTTGCTCCCGGAACCGGAGCCGCCGCCGCAGGCGGCGAGCAGCGGCACCCCGCCGGCCACGGCGACCGCGGCGACAGCGCTCGAAGCGAGAAAGCTTCGACGGCTCGGGGCGGTGGAGGCGGGGGAGGAATTCGGCGTCATTGCGTCAACCCTTCGAGGCGCACCAGGACGACACGCGGCGGGCGACCGCCGTTCGGCTCCTGTGTCTGAGGTGGGGCGTTACTGGCTGAGCCGGATGGGCCGGTGGAACCGGACGGACCGGTGGAACCGGCTGAACCGGCCGAGGTGAAGCGGTTCAACAAGAAGGTGACACGGTGACAGAACGCGTCACCGTCCCGGGAGATCGAGGAGATTGCGGGCGACCGGTACCCCATCGAAATCTGTCGAAGCGCTTCGATGTTGCAGCGAGATTAAGTGAAGGGTCCCGGAGGCACAAGAGGCCGTTTCCAGATTCCTCCGACCTGTTTCCGAACCGTTTCCCGGCGTGATCGAGCCGGGTTGACGGTGAATGGCGCAGCTGCACCCTTGACACTCGCGGGGGTTGACGCAGAGCATCGAAGCGCTTCGAAAGATCTTCCGAGGCCTGGACGGATCCTCAGCAGGCCCGGACATCGCAAAACCTCCCACCTCTCCAAGGGGACCCGCACGTGACGGAACAACCGCAGCCCTTCCGCGACCCGCAACTGCCCTTCGCCCGGCGCATCGACGATCTGCTTCAGCGGCTCACCCTCGACGAGCGGATCGCGATGCTGCACCAGTTCGCACCCGCGGTCGACCGGCTCGGGATCGGTGCCTTCCGCACCGGCCAGGAGGGACTGCACGGCGTGGCCTGGATGGGCCCCGCGACCGTCTTCCCGCAGGCCGTCGGCCTGGGCGCCACCTGGAACGACGACCTGGTGCGCCGGGTCGGTGAGGCAGTCGGCAACGAGGTCCGGGCCAAGCGGGCCAAGGACGACCGGGTCGGCCTCAACGTCTGGGCCCCGACCGTGAATCTGCTGCGTCATCCGCTGTGGGGGCGCGGCGAGGAGGGGTACGCGGAGGACGCCGCCCTGACCTCCGCGATCGCCGTCGCGTACACCCGGGGACTGCGCGGCGACCACCCGCACTACTGGCGCACCGCCCCGGTGCTGAAGCACTGGCTCGCCCACAACAACGAGACCGACCGGGACACCTCCTCCTCGTCGGTCCGCCCGAGGGTGCTGCACGAGTACGACCTGCGGGCGTTCCGCGACGCCGTGCGTGCGGGCGCGGTGGCAGGGATCATGCCCGCCTACAACCTGGTCAACGGGCGGCCCAACCATGTCTCGCCGCTCCTGTCCCAGCAGCTGCGGCGCTGGACCGAGCAGTCGCTCGTGGTCTGCTCCGACGCCGGGGCGCCGTCCAACCTGGTCGACTCCGAGCACTACTTCGACACCCACGAGGAGGCCACGGCCGCCGCGCTGAAGGCCGGAGTCGACAGCTTCACCGACCACGGCCAGGACTCCACCGTCATGACCGGCCGCATCCGCCGCGCGCTGGAGCAGGGCCTCCTCGACGAGACCGACATCGACACCGCCGTCCGTCGCCTGCTCGAACTGCGCTTCTCGCTGGGGGAGTTCGACCCCGGACTCGACCCGTACGCGGACACCACCGCCTTCGACACGACCGAACACCGGGCGCTCGCCCAGGAGGCCGCCGAACAGGCCGTGGTCCTGCTGAAGAACGACGGTCTGCTGCCGCTCGATCCCGGGGCGCCCGGGACGATCGCGGTCGTCGGCCTGCTCGCCGACGCCTGCAAGCTCGACTGGTACAGCGGCACACTGATCCACCGGTCCACCCCGCTCGACGGAGTGCGCAGCCGGTTCGGCGCGGACCGGGTGACCTTCGCGGAGGGCGCCGACCTGGTCCGCCTGAAGTGCGCGGCGGGCTGGCTGCAGATCCCCGATGCCGACACCGACACCGGCACCGGCACCGGCACCGGCCAGGGCGCGGAAGGCGCCCTCGACCCGGCGCTCCTCGCCGGCCGCACCGACCTTCCGCCGCTGAGGTGCGGCGAAACCCCGTCCGATCTGGCACTCGTCGACTGGGGCAACGGTGTGCTCACCTTGCGGGACCCCGACGGCCGCTATCTGTCGGTCGCCGAGGACGGTTACGTACGCGCCTCCGCGGACGAACCCGGCGGCTGGATCGTCCAGGAGACATTCCGCTGGGAGAAGGTGGAAGGTCACGCCGGGGGGCACCGCCTTGTGCACATCGGAACGGGTGGGTACGTCTCGGTTGCCGCCGACGGCGTAAAGGTTGCCGGGGTGGACGAAAAAATTTCCGGACATGGCAGGACGGATGCCGGACCGGCCGCCACCGTCTTCGAGATCGAGGTCGTCGAGCGCGGCGAGGACGCCGTCGCCCGCGCGGCCGCGGCCGCGGACACCGTGATCGTCGTCGTCGGCAACGACCCGCACATCAACGGCCGCGAGACCGAGGACCGCACCACCCTCGACCTGCCCGCCCACCAGGAACGCCTCTGGCACGCCGCGCACGCCGCGAACCCACGCACCGTGCTGGCGGTCACCTCCGCCTACCCGTACGCACTCACCGACGCCGCGGCCGCGCTCCCCGCGCTGCTCTGGACCGCGCACGGCGGCCAGGCGGCCGGGACCGCGCTCGCCCGCATCCTGTCCGGCGACGTCTCCCCGGCCGGCCGGCTCCCGCAGACCTGGTACACCTCGGACGCGGAGCTGCCCGGCCTGCTCGACTACGACATCATCGGCTCACGGCAGACGTACCTCTACTACGAGGGCACGCCGCTCTACCCGTTCGGCCACGGACTGTCGTACAGCGCGTTCACCTACTCCGGGCTGACGGCCGAACGCGACGGCGACCGGCTGCGCGTGTCGGTGACCGTCACCAACTCGGGCGTCGTCGCCGCCGACGAGGTCGCCCAGCTCTACCTGAGAGCCTTGGCATCGTCCGTCGTCAGGCCCCTGCGTCAGCTCGTCGGCCACCGGCGCCTGCACCTCGCGCCGGGTGCCGGGCAGCGCATCGAGTTCGCCGTCCCGGTGACCGAACTCGGTCACTGGGACGTGGCGCACAGCCGCTGGACCGTCGAACCCGGGGCGTACGAAGTCCGGGCCGGAGCCTCCGCCGCGGACATCAGGCTCACCACCGTCGTCACGGTCGACGGAGAACCTTCCGGCCCCCGCCCCGTCCTGCACCACGAACTCGAAGCGGCCGACTACGACGAGCAGCTCGGCACCGAGATCGTCGACCGCACGAAGACGGACGGCGACGCCGTCACCGCCACCGCCCCAGGGAACGAACTCCTCTTCCGACGTTGCGACTTCGCGGCCGGTACCCGCACCGTCGAGGTGTCCGCGGCAGGGGAGGGCTCCGTGGAGATCACGGTCGACGGCCGCACGACAACGGTCGGCATCCCCGCCACCGACGGCCCCTACGACTACCGCAGCCACGAGAGGCCGTTGACCGCCTCCGGCGTGCGGGACATACAGGTCGCGCTGCGTGGCACGGTGCGTCTGGCCCGAATCGCTTTCACGGGAGCAACCGAGTGACCCCGCCGTACCCACGTCCTGACTCTCACCTCCGTCCAGTTGCCCCCGGCAAGGAGTCCTCATGAAGTTCACCGACGGCTTCTGGCTGATGCGAGAGGGCGTCCGCGCCTGCTACGCGACCGAGATCCGCGACCTGCGGGTCGACACCGACCGGTTCACCGCCTACGCCGCGGTCAAGCAGGTCCAACAGCGCGGCGACACCCTCAACACCCCGCTCATCACCGTCGATTGCTTCTCGCCGGCCGAAGGGATCATCGGGGTACGCACCACCCATCACGCCGGCAAGGTCAACCACGGACCGGACTTCGATTTCCCCGGACTCGACACCGCGACCGCCGCAGCCCGCACCCGCCGGGACGGTGCCGTCACCGAACTGACCAGTGGCCCGCTGACGTTGCGCATGGACGGCGACGGCCCGTGGGGCATGACGTTCCTCGACGCCCGGGGCAGCCGGCTGACGGCAGTGGACAGCAAGGGCACCGCCTTCGCCACCACCCCCGACGGCGCACACCACATGATCACCCAACTCGCCCTGGACGTCGGCGAGAACGTCTACGGGCTCGGCGAGCGCTTCACCCCGTACGTCAAGAACGGCCAGACCGTCGACATCTGGCAGGCGGACGGCGGCACCAGTAGCGAGCAGGCCTACAAGAACATCCCGTTCTACCTCTCCTCACGCGGCTACGGCGTCTTCGTCAACCACCCCGGCAAGGTGTCCTTCGAGATCGGCTCGGAGTCGGTAGGCCAGGTGCAGTTCAGCGTCGAGGACCAGTCGCTGGAGTACTACATCGTCGCCGGGCCGACGCCGAAGGACATCCTCGCCCGCTACACCGCCCTCACCGGCCGGCCCGCGCTGCCCCCGGCCTGGTCGTTCGGCCTCTGGCTGACCACCTCGTTCTGCACGTCGTACGACGAGGAGACCGTCACCTCTTTCGTCGACGGCATGGCGCAGCGGGACATCCCGCTGTCGGTCTTCCACTTCGACTGCTTCTGGATGCGCGAATACCAGTGGTCGGACTTCCAGTGGGACCCGGACGTCTTCCCCGACCCGGCCGGCATGCTGGCCAGGCTCAAGGAACGCGGCCTGCGCATCAGTATGTGGATCAACCCGTACATCGCCCAGAAGTCACCGCTCTTCGCGGAGGGCGCCGAGCACGGCTATCTGGTGCGCCGTCCCGGGGGCGACATCTGGCAGTGGGACCTGTGGCAGCCAGGCATGGCACTCGTCGACTTCACCAACCCGGCCGCCCGCGAGTGGTACAACGCCAAGCTGCGGGTCCTTCTCGACCAGGGCGTCGACTGTTTCAAGACGGACTTCGGCGAGCGGGTGCCGACGGATGTCGTCTGGCACGACGGCTCCGACCCGGAGCGGATGCACAACTACTACGCGCAGATCTACAACCGCACCGTCTTCGAACTCCTGGAGAAGGAGCGCGGGCACGGCGAAGCGGTGCTCTTCGCCCGGTCGGCGACGGCCGGCGGCCAGCAGTTCCCGGTCCACTGGGGCGGCGACTGCTTCGCCTCGTTCACCGCGATGGCGGAGTCGCTGCGCGGTGGTCTGTCGCTGTCGCTGTCCGGCTTCGGTTTCTGGAGCCATGACATCGGCGGTTTCGAGGGCACCCCCGACCCCGCGGTGTTCAAGCGGTGGCTCGCCTTCGGCCTGCTCTCCTCGCACAGCCGGCTGCACGGCAACGTGTCGTACCGCGTGCCGTGGGCGTTCGGCGACGAGGCCGTGGACGTGGCCCGGAAGTTCACCCTCCTCAAGCACCGCCTCATGCCGTACCTGTACGGGGTGGCGGCCGAGACCCACCGCACGGGCATCCCGATGATGCGGCCGATGCTGTTGGAGTTCCCCGCCGATCCGACCACCCGGATGCTGGACCGCCAGTACATGCTCGGTCCGGATCTGCTGGTGGCCCCCGTCTTCACGGAGGACGGCCAGGTCGAGTACTACGTCCCCGAAGGCACCTGGACCCACCTCCTGACCGGCGAGACGGTCACCGGACCGGTCTGGCGCCACGAGACGCACGGCTTCGACAGCCTTCCGCTCCTGGTCCGACCCGGCGCGGTACTCCCGTGGGGCGCGGACGACCAGCACCCTGACGGCGACTGGCTGGACGGCCTGACGCTGCGGGCCTTCGGCCCGGCGCCCTCGACGACCGACACAGTTGTCACGTTGGTGGACCTGACGGGCACCGCTGCGGCGGCCTTCCGGGTCGTACGGGACAGCGCCTCAGGTTCGACACGGGTCACGGCCGAGGGGACGGACCGTCCGTACCGCGTGATCGTGGAGGAGACCGGGGCGACGGGGCAGGGAGCGGGGACGGTGGAGGTGGCGGCGGTCTGAGGGGACGCGTCGACGTACGCACGGACGTGCCCTCACCTCGCGCCGCGGGGGCGGGGTGAGGGACAGCCCTCAGCGCAGCGCGTCAGCCAGCGCCGAGGAGGCGGCCGCCGCCGACCCGTGCCAGAGCGTGGTGATCGGCTCCCAGACGTGGATCCCCTGCGGCATGCCCACGGCGGCCGCGCCGAAGGTGACCCCGTAGTGCGAGGGATCGGCCGACACACTCAGGGTGCCGACGAAATGCCCCTCGGTACTCGCCGGGTCCGCGGTGCGGAGGGCGGCGTACGCCCGCCCGCCGCGGGCGAGGGTGTACGGCCCGCTCTCGGCGGGCGGCACGGTCTGGGCGGAGCCGTCGAGCCCGGCGAAAGTGATCGTCGGAATCCTGTCCACGACGCAACTGGAACCGCCGTGATTGGTGACGCTGATGTGCACCACGTTCTCCGGGCCACCGGGCGCCGCCTTCACACCGAGGGCCTTCTCCTGACACGTGCCGAGCCGGCTGAGCCCTGCCGAGTGCACGGTGCCGACCGTGGCCGAAGCGCTGGTGGCGGCCAGCAACACGGCGGTCGCTGCCACGGCCGGGACGCTGATTGCGGAGGTCGGAGGGCGGCGGAGACGCATGGTGTTGCTCCCGGTTGCTCGACGGCCTGATTGCGGCAGGGTGGCCGGTGTCGCGGCGAAGGTCTGGTGCGGAAGGACCAGATCAGTATCTGCCGTCCGGTTGCGACCTGCCCGCTGTGAGGACTGTGAACCTTCGGCGGGGGAACGCAGGGGTGGGGAGGACCGGCCGGACGTCCGCGGCCGGCCCGTGGTGGCCGCAGTGCTCGGCGAAGAGCTGCGCCCCGAAGGACGGCAAACCTGTGGTTGCGGCATGTCGCCGCAACGTCCACGTACCCGTCACCGACTGCGGACGCGACGCGGTGCGGGCCGGATGGTGGGCGTCCCGCTCGGCGAGGCGCCCACCCACGTCGACCGCCGACGCCGACGGCGGGCCGACCCGGCGTGCCCGGTGGGGCCGCGTTGCACGGACGGTTGGTCACTGGGTGAACCGGGGCAGCCACTTCGCCTGGTAGTCGGGGTGCCCGGCGTCCTCCGCGGCCATCTGCCGTACCACGAAGCCCAGTCCGACCGCGCGGCCGGAGGCGAAGTCGTGGTGGGGGCGGTCGGCGTCCAGGGCGGCGACCTCTTCGTACTCGTCCAGCAGGACCCTGCTCGTCTCGACGCGGCGGAGCGTGCGCGCGGGATCCTGCAGGGCGATGTGATCGTCGTAACCATGGGTCCGCAGGCTGAACGCGATGGCGCCGGTCCGGTCATGGACCTCCCCCGGCGTCTCGGCCGGGCACCGCCAACTCTGGCCGCCGGCCGCTCGCGCAACCTGTTCCTCCTCGGCCAGGCGCGCCCGCACAAAGGCCACCATCTCGGAGTTGTCAGTCATCGGGTTCCGCATCCTCCGCCGTCAGGTACGGCCCCGCACCGGCGTGATCGCCACGGAGTCCGGGGCCGGACTACTCGTTCAGCACGAGGATGCCGTACGGCGGAAGGCGGTTGCACACCGCGCCCGCCACCGTTCCGCCATACGGACACGCTCCCGGCGGACTACCGGGCCCGTACCGTCGCCATGACATCCCGGTCCGGCTGGAGTGTCAGCGTGGGCACGGGGTTGACGTCGCCCGCGTCCACCTCCAGCTCGAACCGGCGCGCCAGCACCGCCAGGATCAGCACCGCCTCGACCATCGCGAACCGCGTACCGAGGCAGACCCGGGGGCCGCCGCCGAACGGGAACCACGCGTACTCCGCGATGTCGTCGCCGCTCTCGGCGTCCCAGCGCTCCGGGCGGAACTCCTGCGGCTCCGGGAACCACCGCTCGTCGCGGTGCGTCGCCCATTGGCTCGTCCACACCCTGGTGCCCTTCGGCATGTCCACGCCGCCGATCCGCGCCCCCTCCTTGGCGACCCCGGTCACCAGCCAGATCGTCGGGTACAGCCGCAGCGTCTCCTTGACCACGGCCTGGGCGTACGTCAGTCGCGCGTAGTCGTCGAACTCCGGCTCCCGGTCGCCGAGAACCCGGTCCAGCTCCTCGGTGAGCGCGGCCCGCGCCTGCGGATTGCGGGACAGCAGGTACCACGCCCAGACCAGGGTGGAGCTGGTGGTCTCGTGGCCGCCGATGTAGAGGGTGACGGTCTCGTCGCGGATCTCCTCGTCCGTGAGCTGCGCGCCGTTCTCGTCCACCGCGGTCAGCAGCCGGCTCAGCAGGTCGGGGCGCTCGCCGTCCCCGTCGCGGTGCCGGGCGACGACCCGGCCCACCTCGGCGTCGATGACCGCGGCGGCCTTCTTGATCCTGGAGCGGCCCGGCGTCGGCACCCAGTCGGGGAGCAGCGCGCCGATGCCGCTGAACTCCTTGCCGATCTCCTGCTGGGCGACATCCATCGCCCGGCCCATCGCCTCGGCGTCCGCCGGGGTGTCCACCCCGAAGATGGTGCGGACGGCGATCCGCTGCGTCAGCGCGGCCATCTCCCGCTTGATGTCGATGCGTTCACCGCCGGACCAGGTGTCCGCCAGCTCCACCGTGCTGTCCGCCATCGTCGCCGCGTACGACCGCACCTGCTTCGGCCGTACCGACGGCTGCACCAACGACCGCTTCCGCCGCCAGTCCGGACCGCGCGCCACCACCACGCCGTTGCCCATCACGGTGCGGAACGCGATGCCCAGCGCCGGCTGGTCGAAGGTGCGTTCCGTCGCGGTGAGCATTTCGCCGATGCACTCCGGATCGGCTATGAACACACAGGAGTTGGGGCCGAAGCGCCAGCTGACCATGTCCCCGTACCCGCGCAGCCGCTCGAAGAACGCCAGCGGGTTCTTCCCGAACTGCGGCAGATTCCCGAGAAACGGCAGCCCTCTGGGGCCCGGTACGGGAACGTGGCCGCGCGGCTCGGCGTCGATGGCCGGGCCGGTCTCCGTGGACATGAGAGGTCTCCGCTCGCTGATGGCGTACCCGGATCCGGTACGCGGCGACATGGCTGGACTTCACGGTGGCCGATGGATCGGGAAGCCCATCTGCCTTATGGGGTACGTGAGTTGTCGAGAGTAACCGTGCCGCGTTACGGGAGTGTGGTCGGGCGTGCCGTGCTTTCGCCCTTGCGCCGACAGGCCCTACGCGGACTTCGCCGGCTGCAACCCCGCGTACACCCCGCCCCGCCCCAGCAGCTCCTCATGGGTCCCCACCTCGGCTATCCGGCCCCGGTCCATGGCCACGATGCGGTCCGCCGCCCGGATGGTGGAGAGCCGGTGGGCGACGACGAAGACCGTGCGGCCGTGGATCAGCCGGGCGAGCGCCTCCTGGACCAGGGCCTCCGAGCGGGTGTCCAGGGCCGAGGTCGCCTCGTCCAGGATCAGTACCCGGGGGTTGCGGATCAGCGCGCGGGCGATGGCGAGTCGCTGCTTCTGGCCGCCCGACAGTCGCGCCCCCCGCTCTCCGACGACCGTCGACAGGCCGTCGGGCAGGTCTTCGACGAAGTCGAGCGCGTTCGCGTCCCGCAAGGCCTGACGGACCGTCTGCTCGGCGGTTTCGCCCATGCCGTAGGTGACGTTCTCCCTGATGGTGCCCTCGAACAGGATGGACTCCTGCGGTACGACGGACAGGAACCGGCGGTAGCTGCGCAGATCCAGGGTGGCCATGTCGGTGCCGTCCAGCAGGATGCGGCCCGACGTCGGGCGGATGAAGCCGATGAGGAGGTTCAGCGCCGTCGACTTGCCTGCCCCCGAGGCGCCGACCAGAGCGACCGTCTCGCCGGGGCGCGCCGACAGGGTGAAGTCCTCGACAGCGGGGCCGTTCACTCCCTCGTAACCGAAGCCGACCCGCTCGAAGTCGATGCGGCCCTGCACCTCGTCGACCCGGTCCTTGCCCGCGTTGCTCTCCAGGTCCGGAGCCTGAAGGACCTCGCCGGCCGAACGCACCGACTCCAGGCCCTTGCTGATGATCGGCGCGAGGCTGAGCAGGGTGGTCATCGATCCGGTGAGCGTGGTGAAGAAGGCGCTCAGCATCACCACGTCGCCCGCCGTGATGGGAAGCCAGCCGTGGTACGCGACCAGGGCCGATCCTGCCAGGCAGGCCACGCCGAGCGAGTTCAGCAGGATCCAGGCGAGCGATCCGAAGCGGCCGTTGAGCAGATCGAGACGCAGGCCGGCCGTGAAGACCTGGCGCAGCGAACCGTCGACGCGGCCGAGCGCCGTGCGCTCCAGACCGTGGGCACGGGTGATGGGGATCAGGCTGGTCATCTCGCTGACCCGGGCGGAGAGTTGCTCCACCTCCTGGCGGAACGACTCGTTGTGGCTCCGCAGCCGGGCCCGCAGCCGCATGACCAGCAGGGCGGCAGCCGGGACGACCACCAGGAACACCGGCAGGAACGACGGAACACGGACGGCGATGACGGTGAGCCCGCCGATCAGCGTGACGACGGCGGCCAGCCCCATGTCGGCGGACTGCTGCACCATCTGCTCGACGCTCTCCACGTCCCGGACCACCTTGGCCTGGAGAACACCCGCGCTCGTCCGCGAGTGGTAGCCGATGGACAGCTGCTGCATGCGGCGGCAGAGCGCGTCGCGCAGCGCGGTGCCCATCCGACGTACGCTGCCGCCGAGACAGCGTACGTAGAGCAGATGCATCGGGTAGTTGAGGACGAGCACACACAGCAGTGCGCCCGCGTTGAGCCACAGCTCCCGTTCGGGGCGGTGCTGGACTACCACGTCGATGATGTTCGCCGTGATCAGCGGAAGCAGCCACACGGGACTGTGCTTGACGACGAAGACGGCTGCGGCGATCGCGATGCGTCGACGGTCGGGCTGCAGAAGATAGCCGAGGGTGCGCACCGGGTGCTCGCCCCGGTAACGGTGATCGAGTGTGCCCGGTCGGTGGGATGCGTGGTCATGCGCATGGTGGTACGAAGAGACCGTTCGCTGCATGGGACAAGCGAATCCCGGCGGATCGAACAGCACAAGCCCCTTTCCACCAGCTGGATCCGACCGTCCCCGGCCCCGTCCGTGAGTCGGTGAAAGTGGTCGTCCGGCGGGCATGATGAGGGGCGTCCCGCCCGAGCCGGCCTCCGGAGCATGAGATGGCGTCGCGCAGTCTCCCGAAGATCCTCGTCTTCACCCGTACCACCGCTTACCGGCACGAATCGATCCCCGACGCAGTCACCGCGTTCCGTGAACTCGGTGCCGGGCACGGCTTCGCCGTCGACGCGACAGAGGCGCCGGACGTCTTCGAGAGCGAACTCGCGGGCTACGCCGCCGTGGTGTTCCTCTCCACCAGCGGGGAAGTCCTCACCCCTGCCGGGCGCACCGGACTTCGGGCGTACTGCGCTGCGGGCGGCGGGTTCATGGGGGTGCACGCCGCGGCCTGTACGGAGTACGACTGGCCGTTCTACGGCGAACTCCTCGGAGCCAGGTTCGACCGCCATCCCGCCCTCCAGCCGGGAACGGTGATCGTCGAGGACCACGGCCACCCGGCGACCGCGCATCTCGGTGCCACCTGGGAGTTCACCGACGAGTGGTACGACTTCCGGGCGAACCCGCGGGGCAGTGTGCGGGTGCTCGCCCGCGCCGACGAGTCCACGTACGAAGGCGGCGGCATGGGAGCCGACCATCCCCTGGTCTGGGCCCATGAACATGCCGGCGCCCGGGTCTTCTACACCGCGCTCGGGCACACCCGCGAGGCGTACCTGGACCCCACGTTCCGCGCCCATCTCCTCGGCGGACTCCGTCATGTCGGCCTGGCGCGCCACGGCGCCCCCGCCCCGGAAATGAGGGACGAAGGCGCCGCGGAGGGGGCCGGAGTGCGGCCGAAGGGCGGTCAGACGCCCGGCGGGACCCGGGACGGGCGGCCGCTGCCGCGGGTCAGGGAGTAGCCGAACACGGCCGCGAGCGCGCCGAGGACGCCACCGCCGACGGTCCAGATCCAGCGGTCCGTCCACCAGCCGGAGGCCCAGCCGTCGTCCGGCTCGCTGCCGAGTGACACCCGGGTCGTGGACTCGTCGCCCGAGGACGCGTCGTCGGACGTCTGCTGCACGGAGGACGCCCCGGGCACCAGTGGCTCGCTCAGTGCGCCGTCGACGTCGTGGGCTCCGCCCTTGCCGGCCGCCGTCACCTCGACCTCGGTCCGCACCGGTTGCCCGAGATCCGCCGACGGCAGATCGACGACGGTGAGGCGTACGTAGTAGCTGCCCGGCAGCGGGTCGTCGGCCCACGGCTCGGACCAGGCACGGACCGTCCGCAGGACGCAGGAGAGTTCGACCGTCGACGCGTCCGCGGCCGCTTCCCTGGTCTGGTGGCCGTACATGCACGCCTGTCGGCGCCGCAGCCCGTCGTACACATCGACCTGCCAGGTCGACACGCCGTGCCGGGTTGCGCTCTCGGGCAGGGTGACCGTCGCCTTGACGGTGGCTCGCTGGCCCGCGTCGGCGGGGAACACCCAGTACAGGTAGTCACCCGTGGACGCCCCGGCGGTGGCGCGCTGGTTCTGCTGGATCGCCGTGGCGGTACGGAATGTGGTGCCTGCCTCGGTGGGACCCGCACTGCCGTCGGACGCGCTCGGGCTCGGGCTCGCGGACGGGGCGTCGGCCGCGGCCGCCCCCGCCGAAGTCAGCAGGGCGAACCCGGCCAGCAGCGCACCCGCGAGTACTCGTCTTGTACGCACCATCAGTTGGTCCTCCATACGGCGATGCGCCAGCGCGAGATCCAGCCGAGGAGCAGACCCGCGATCAGTCCGGTCAGGACGAGTACGCCCAGCAGCCACCAGCCGCGGCCGAGACCGAACGCGGCGGCGTCGGCCGCGTCGTCCGGCGCGTCCACCACGTCGACGGTCAGCTCGACCGGCATGCCCGGCGAGGTCTTCACGGAGGCGGGGGCCGAGAAGGAGTTGCTGAGCTGGAGGCAGACGGTCTCCGCCGCCGGCTTGTCCTCGCCGTCCGTGCTGTCCGTGTCGTCCTGCTCGGGCTTGGGGTAGCGCAGACCGGACGAGATCGCGTCGGTGCGACCGGTGCCGGACTCCGATCCTCTGACGATCTCCCGGCCGTGCACCGTGACGGCGCGCAGCAGCACGCCGTAGTCGTTGTTGACGGCTCGGTCCGCCGACACACTCACCGAGGCGCGCAGCTCCTGGCCCGGCAGCACGTCCACCCGGTACCAGCGGTGTTCGCCGAGCTTCTCGCGGTCGGTGTAGAGACCCGCCTTGAGCTGCGGGGCGGCGGAACAGCTGTCCGCGCCCTCGGTCGCCACCGGGGTGACGACGGGCTCGGCCGCCCGGTCCACCAACTGGGTCACGCGGCCGGAGAGTTCATCGGTGTGCTGGACGGCCGTGTACGTCCCGCCGGTCGCCTCGGCGATGCAGGTGAGCTGCTGGCGGATCTTCGCGTTCGGCACCAGGCCCAGCGTGTCGATGACGAGGTGGATGCCGCGGGCCGCGATGTCGCGTGCCACCTCGCACGGGTCGAGCGGGCCGCAGGTGTCCTCGCCGTCGCTGATCAGGACGATCCGGCGGGTGGAGTCACCGCCCTCGAGGTCGTCGGCTGCGCCCAGCAGGGCCGGGCCGATCGGGGTCCAGCCGGTGGGGGCCAGGGTCGCGACCGCGGTCTTCGCCTCGGTGCGGTCGAGCGGGCCGACGGGGTAGAGCTGCTTGGTGTCCTTGCAGCCGACCTTCCGGTCGTCGCCCGGGTAGTCGGCGCCGAGGGTCCGGATGCCGAGCTGCACCTGCTCGGGCACCGCGTCCAGGACCTCGTTGAACGCCTGCTTCGCCGCGGTCATCCGGGACTGACCGTCGATGTCACGGGTCCGCATGGAGCCGCTGACGTCGAGTACCAACTCGACCTTGGGGGAGGCTTTGGTGGGGGCTTCGTCGGCGGCGGCGGGGAGGGCCGTGCCGAGCCCGGCGGTCAGGGTGGCAAGCAGAATGCCCACCCCGACCGTCAGCCTTCTTCTTATGATCATCGCCGGATACTAGTGAAGATCACATGGCTTCCCCAAACCGGCGATCAAGCCCGTCCGGCGATTGACGACAAATGCGTTACCGGGGCTGCACCACCCGGTGAACGCGCGAGGTCGCCGCGCTACTTGACCCCGCCCAGCAGCGGCTCCGAGGCCCGCTCCAGGACCGAACCGACCCGCTCCCAGGTCTCCGTGTCCCTTTCGACGGGCGCCAGTCGGGTGTCTTCACCGGTGTCCCAGGAGGTGGCGATCGCGACCGGGTCCTGGCCGGTGGCCGCCGCCTGGGCGAGTGCGGCCGCGCCCAGCGCCACCAGTTCGCCGCTGCCGGGCACGACGACGGGTCGCCCGGACAGCCGTCGTACCGTCTCCACCCACATGTGCCCCTGCGCGCCGCCGCCGATCAGACGCAGCGGCCGGGCGGCCACCTCGGGGTCGGCCGGGTCGAGCCCGCAGGCCCGCAGCAGCTCGTCGAGGGCGCGCAGTACGGTGACGACCGCGCCTTCGTAGGCGGCGCCGAGCAGTTGCTGCGGGGTGGTGTCGTGCCGGAGGCCGGTGAGCAGGCCGGAGGCCGTGGGCAGGTCGGGGGTGCGTTCGCCGTCGAGGTAGGGGAGCAGCACCGCCTCACCGCCGGGTGCCGTGTCGTTGCGGTCCAGGCCGAGCAGGGCGGCGACCTTGTCCACGGCGAGCGTGCAGTTGAGCGTGCAGGCCAGCGGGAGGTACGTACCGTCCGCCGCGGCGAAACCGGAGAGCGCCGCCGACGCGGGCCGGGTTTCGGAGGCGGCGAAGACCGTACCCGAGGTGCCGAGGCTCAGCACGGGGTGGTCGAGCAGTCCGGCGCCGCCCAGACCGAGGCCGACCGCGGCGCTCATGTTGTCCCCGGTGCCCGCCGCAACGGCGATCCCGGCCGGCAGCCCCAGCGTCTGTGCCGCCTCGGCGGTCAGCGAACCGGCACGGGCCGCTCCGGTCGTGGCCACCTCGGGCAGCAACGCGGGGTCCAGGCCCAGCAGTTCGAGAAGTTCGGGGTCGTACGCACCGGTGGCGGTGGAGTACCAGCAGGTGCCCGAGGCGTCGCCGGGGTCGGTGACGGCCACTCCCGTCAGCCGTTCGGTGAGGAAGTCGTGCGGGAGGCGGATCGCCGCGGTCGCGGCGGCCGTCTCCGGCTCGTTCTCGCGCAGCCACTGCCACTTCGACGCGGTCATGGAGGCCACCGGCACCGATCCGGTGCGGGCGGTCCAGGCGGCCGCACCGCCCAGCGCGGCGGTGAGGGCGGCGGCCTGCGGGGCGGAGCGGGTGTCGTTCCACAGCAGGGCGGGCCGCAGCGGCCGGCCCTCACGGTCGAGAACGACCAGGCCGTGCTGCTGACCGGCCACCGCGATGCCGGTGACGTCCGCGGCGGGTACGCCGGACTCCTTCAGCCCGGCGGCGACGGCGGCGCGCAGCGCCTGCCACCACACCTCGGGGTCGGTCTCGCGGGCCCCCGCCTCACCCGTGACGACATGCGGGGCACGGCCGACGGCGAGCAGTTGACCGGTGGCGGTGTCGACGAAGGCCGCCTTGGTGGACTGGGTGGAGCTGTCCACGCCGATGACGACGGTACGCGGCGGCATGGGTTACCTCATTCTCGCGGTGCGGGTGTGCGGGTGTGGATGCACTGGTGTGCTGGTGGGCACAGGTGCGAACGATTTGGTCGTGCTGAAAACAAATTACGCGATCGCACGCGTTCGGACCAGGGGCGTCCCCCGATTCGCGGACGCGATGGGTGACGAGGGGTTACGGCGTGGCAGGGCGCCGTGCAAGATTAATCATGACACTGAACAAATGGGGGTTCGACGACCTCGATCGGTTGCGGACCCGACTGCACCGAAGGTGGTCAGACGATGACGGAACGCTTCACGCCCACCCCGGGAGACCGATTCACGTTCGGTCTGTGGACGGTGGGCTGGCAGGGACGCGACCCGTTCGGCGACGCGACCCGCGCGGCGCTCGACCCGGTCGAGTCCGTCCAGCGGCTCGCGGAGCTCGGTGCGTACGGTGTGACCTTCCATGACGACGACCTGATCCCGTTCGGCTCCACGGACACCGAGCGCGAAGGCCTCGTGAAGCGGTTCCGGCAGGCGCTGGACGCGGCCGGTCTCGTCGTTCCCATGGCGACGACGAACCTGTTCACCCACCCGGTGTTCAAGGACGGCGGCTTCACCTCCAACGACCGCGACGTGCGCCGCTACGCGCTGCGCAAGGTCATCCGCAACATCGACCTCGCCGTCGAGCTCGGCGCCACCACGTATGTGGCGTGGGGTGGCCGCGAGGGCGCGGAGTCCGGTGGCGCCAAGGACGTGCGGGTGGCGCTGGACCGGATGAAGGAGGCCTTCGACCTGCTCGGCGAGTACGTCGTCGAGCAGGGCTACGACCTGCGGTTCGCGATCGAGCCGAAGCCGAACGAGCCGCGCGGCGACATCCTGCTGCCCACCGTCGGCCACGCCCTCGCGTTCATCGAGCGCCTCGAGCGCCCCGAGATGTACGGGGTGAACCCCGAGGTCGGCCACGAGCAGATGGCCGGGCTGAACTTCCCGCACGGCATCGCACAGGCCCTGTGGGCCGGCAAGCTCTACCACATCGACCTCAACGGTCAGTCCGGCATCAAGTACGACCAGGACCTCCGCTTCGGCGCCGGCGACCTGCGCCAGGCCTTCTGGCTCGTCGACCTCCTGGAGACCTCCGACTACGAGGGCCCGCGCCACTTCGACTTCAAGCCGCCGCGGACCGAGGGCTACGACGGAGTCTGGGCGTCGGCCGCCGGCTGTATGCGCAACTACCTGATCCTCAAGGAGCGGGCCGCCGCCTTCCGTGCCGACCCGGCCGTACAGGAGGCGCTGCGCGCGTCCCGGCTCGACGAGCTGGCCCTGCCCACCGCCGAGGACGGCGTGGCGGGGCTGCTGGCCGACCGGTCGGCGTACGAGGACTTCGATGTGACCGCGGCGGCGGAGCGCAGCATGGCCTTCGAGGCGTTGGACCAGCTGGCGCTGGACCACCTGCTCGGGGTCCGCTGACGCCAGGGCGCGGCCGCCGGACAGGTCCGGCGGCCGCACACCCCGGTTCGGCCCGCCGCCCGCACATCCCCCGTGGTCAGCCCGCCGCCTTCGTCGCGTACGCCGCGGGGTCGGCCAGCACGTCCTGCATCACCAGTGCCGCCGCACCCCGCGCAGCGTCACCCGCGACCGACGAGGCGCGCAGCCGCCCGCCGCTCCGCGACCACAGCCCGGACACCACCCTGCCCGTGAGCTCCTCGTCGGCGGGCGCCGACAGCCACGGCATCAGGCCCCGATAGATGCCGCCGAGCACCACCGCGTCCGGGTCGAGCAGATTCACCGCCCCGGACAGCACCCGGCCCAGCATCCGGCCGGCCTCGGCCACCGCAGCCACCGCCCGCTCGTCCCCGGCCCGGGTGCGCCGCTCCAGCTCGGCCACCCCGCTGCCGCGGCCGGTCTGCTCGATCCCGGCCGCCCGCAGGAGTGCCGACTGTCCTGCGTACTGCTCCAGGCAGCCACGCGAACCGCACCGGCACTCCGGCCCGTCCGCGTCGACCACCACATGCCCGATCTCCCCGGCGAACCCGTGCGCACCGCGCAGCAGTTCACCGTCGATGACCAGGGCGCCGCCGACGCCGATCTCACCCGTCAGGTACAGAAAGCTGCGGACCTCGTCGAGCCCGCCGAACCAGAGCTCGGCCAGCGCCGCCAGATTGGCCTCGTTCTCCGAACTCACCGGCAGTTCCGTGCGGCCGGGACGCAGCGCGGCCAGCGAGGCCGCGAAGAGTTCCTCGGCCGGAACCTGGTTCCAGCCCAGGTTGGGTGCCTGGCGCACCGCGCCGCCGGACACCAGACCGGGCAGTGCGAGCGCCACCCCGACCGGGAACAGTTCCTGCTCGGCCGCCGATTCCAGGGTGCGCGCCGCGATCCCGGCGGCCCGCGCCAGCACCTCGGCGGGCGGTGCGCCCCGGTTGTCGAGGTGCTCCGTCAGCCGGACCCGGCCGGTGCCGGCCAGATCGACGACGCACACCGACACATAGTCGATGTTGACCTCCACACCGAGCCCGGCGGGGCCGCTGCGCGCCACCTTGAGTGCGGTGCCGGGGCGTCCGGCCTGCCCGCTGAAGGTCTTGCCCGACTCGGTCAGGAACCCGCTGTCGAGCAGCTGCTCGACCAGCGAGGACACGGCGGCACGGGTCAGCCCCACGCGCGCGGCCACCCCGGCCCTGGTCGCCTCGCGGTCGCCCTCGTCACGGACGGCACGCAGCACCAGGCTGAGGTTGCTCCGGCGCACGGTGTCCTTGTCGGCCTTGGGCCCCAGCGTCGTGAGGTTGCTCTTCATATCGCTGATGAGCCTATGCGATGCCGCACGTCAGTACGGTCCGGAGCGTGCTCCGGCCCCGGCCCGGTGGTCCCTGCGTGCGGGACCACCGAGCCCGGACCGTTCGGCTCACGCCGTGGCGCCGCGCTCCTCGGTCATGTCCGCCATCAGCGCGATCTCCGACCGCTGGCCACGGACCATGCCCGCCGTGAGATTCCTGATCTCGTCGGTGCCCGCCCCGGCGGCCGCCACCTGTGCCATCTCCTCACCGGCCCGGTGGTGCACGGTCATCAGCCGGAGATAGATCACCTCGGCGTCCTTGCCCTTCGCCGCCCGCAGTGCGTCCAGCTCGGTGTCGGTCGCCATGCCCGGCATCAGTGAACCGTCGCCCCTGGGCTCGACCGGGTGGCCCATCCACTTCATGGGCGGGCGGCTCGAGCTCTTGGCGCGGCCCCACACGTCCAGCCAGCCGAGCATCATGCCGCGCTGACTGGCCTGGGTGTTGATGATGTCGTACGCGAGCCGCCGCACGTCCTCGTCGGCCGTCCGGTCACGGACGATGAACGACATCTCGACCGCCTGCTGATGGTGGATCGACATGTCACGCGCGAACCCCACATCGACCGAGGCGTCCGCGGGCACGGCCGCCCGGTTCGCCTCCTGCGGGGTGGACGACGAGGTCGGACGTACGAACATCAGCGCGACCAGGCCCAGAGCCAGCAGCAGCACCACAGCTCCCGCCGCACCCATCCGCCACGGAGCGCGTACCGAGGACGTCACCGGGCGATCCCGCCGGTGCATGCGGCCCCCGGCTCCGGAGTCTGCGGCCCCTGGACGTACTTGGTGAAGAACTGCGCGACGCGTGCGGCTGTGGATGCGGCAGTAGAGGCTTCCGCTGTCGGACCGGCGGGATACTCTGCCCCGGTGACAACGCACTCGAACGTATCTGCGGGCTGGTATCCGGACCCCCATGGCGCGCCCCAACTGCTGCGCTACTGGGACGGCTCCCGCTGGACCGAGCACACCAACCCGGCCGGCGGACAGCAGCCCCAGGCGCCGGCCCAGGGGCAGGTGCCCCAGCAACAGGCCGCCCCCCAGTATCAGCAGGCCGCCGCTCAGCCGCAGGCCGCGCCGCAGCAGTTCGCCCCTCAGCAGGTGGCGCAGCCTCAGCAGGGTGGCGTCCCGGGTGGCGCCTCGCTCTTCAATCAGCAGGTCCTGGTCGTGAACCAGAAGGCCAAGCTGATCGAGGTGACGAACGAGTACAGCGTCTTCGACCAGCACGGCAACACGATCGGCTCGGTCATCCAGGTCGGCCAGAGCGCGCTGCGCAAGGTGCTGCGGTTCGTGTCCAGCATCGACCAGTACCTCACCCACAAGCTCGAGATCCGTGACGCGTACGGTCAGCCGCAGCTGCTCCTGACCCGCCCGGCGAAGTTCATCAAGTCCCGGGTCGTCGTGCAGCGCCCGGACGGCAGCCCCGTCGGCGAGATCGTCCAGCAGAACGCCATCGGCAAGATCAACTTCGCCATCGTGGTCGACGGTCAGAAGATCGGTGCCATCAAGGCGGAGAACTGGCGCGCCTGGAACTTCGCGATCGTCGACCACAACGACGCAGAGATCGCCCGGATCACCAAGACCTGGGAAGGCCTCGCGAAGACGCTGTTCACGACGGCGGACAACTACGTGCTGCAGATCCACTACCAGCTGCCCGAGCCGCTGCTGAGCCTCGTCGTGGCGACGGCACTGACCGTGGACACCGCCCTCAAGCAGGACGCCCGCGGCCTCGGCTGACCGGCCCCCTTCCGCACGGCACGCACCGCCCGCACGCCCGTACACACGTGTACGGGCGTGCGGGCGGAGGCTTGTCCCCGGGACGGCCGCACGGCCGCTGCCCGGGACGGGCGCCCCCCGGTGGGACGATGACAGGCATGCCCTACCTGGTGCCGCCCCACATCCCTTCCGGTCATCTCGCGGAAGGTGCGCAGCCGGCACTGCAGGTCGACGGCGATCTGCTCCTTCGACCGTGGGAGCGCACCGACGCACCCGCCGTTCTCGCCGCATTCTCGGACCCGGCGATCCAACGCTGGCACCTGCGGCGGGCCGACTCCCGCGACGAGGCCCGTGACTGGATCGAACAGTGGCAGGACGCCTGGCACGCCGAGACCGGTGTCCACTGGGCGGTTGTCCGCCCGAAGAACGGCGCGCCGGATTCAGCCGAGGAACTGCTCGGGCGGATCTCGCTCCGCTCACTGATGCTGGGCATCGGACAGGCCGAATGCGCCTACTGGACCCTGCCCGCCGCCCGCGGGCAGGGCGTCGCACCCAGGTCCGTGGCCGCTGTGGCGCGCTGGGCCTTCGACGAGGTCGGCTTCGAGCGTCTGGAGCTCGCCCACTCGGTCATGAACGAGGCGTCCTGCCGTGTCGCGACCAAGTCGGGCTTCGCGCTGGAGGGCACCCGGCGGCGGGGGCATCTGCACGCCGACGGCTGGCACGACATGCACATCCACGCCCGGATCCGGGGCGACCGGGCGAGCGTGGCCGCCGGTCGAGGTGCCCGTCCTGACAGTCCTTAGCGGCGGCAGCGTGGTGATCGTCCGGCCCGGTGTGCCGTTACCGAGGCGCGGCAGGGTCGGGCGGAGGAGTCATCGGCGTTCCAGCGCCCGGTCGGTGAGGGGGCCCGCGGACCCTGTGTACCGGGTGGGGTCGGTCAGTTCCGCCAGATCGAGGCCGGCGAGCTCGGGTTCCTCGCGCAGGACGTCGAAGAGCACATCGGCGAGGTCCGTCGTCTCGGAGTGAGCCCGGTCCGCCGCGGCTGCCAGCACCTCCCTGGCCCGCGCCCGGCCGATCCGGTCGGCGAACACGGCAGCCAGTCGCTCCGAGACGATCAGACCGTCGGTGAGCTGGAGGTTCTCCCGCATGGTGTACGGGACGACCCGCAGTCCGGCCGCGAGTGCGGCGCCGTCGCGCGCCGCGCCGCCGACGAGCCGCAGCAGATCGCGCAGCGGCTCCCACTCGGCGTGCCACGCCCCGGCGGGCCGCTCGTCCTCGGCGGCCAGCGAGCCGTACAGGGTGGCCGCCAGGCCCGGGGCGCGGCGGGCGGCCGCCGCGATCAGCGTGGCATGTACCGGATTCGCCTTGTGCGGCAAGGCTGACGAATCGCCCCCCTCCTCCTCCTCGACCTCGCCGATCTCGGTGCGGGAGAGCGTGAGCACGTCGGTCGCCATCTTGCCGAGAGCGCCCGCGGTGAAGGCGAGCGCACCGGCGAGATCGGCGATCGGGGTACGCAGGGTGTGCCAGGGCAACACCGGTTCCGCCAGCCCGAGTTCGCGCGCGTAGGCAGAGACCAGAGCAAGCAGGTCGACCTCCTCCTGCCCGTCGGTGTCCTCCTCCCCGTCGGTGCCCTCCTGTGCGGTGGGGGAGGCGGCGGGAGCGGAGAAGGCGGAGAAGGCCGCCAATGTGCCTGCCGCGCCACCCAGTTGGGCGGGCAGCGACGCCCGTACCGCACTCAGCCGGTCCCGGGCGTCGAGGATCAGCGCACGCCAACCCGCAGCCTTCAGCCCGAACGTGGTCGGCACGGCGTGCTGGGTGAGCGTGCGCCCCGCCATCTGTGTGTCGCGGTGCGTGGCCGCGTGCCGTGCCACCTCGCCCGCCGCCCGCTCCAGATCGTCGAGCACCGTTGCCAGCGTTCGCGAGGCGACCAGCATCGCGGCCGTGTCGAGGATGTCCTGGCTGGTCGCACCCCGGTGCACATACGGCCGGGCGTCCTCGGGAACGGCCGCCGTGAGGTCCACGACCAGGGGGATGACCGGGTTGCCGCCGGAGCGGGCCCGCAGCGCCAGATCGCGTACGTCGAAGCGGGCGGCGTCCGCCGTCGCCGTCACCGCACGCCCCGCCTCGGCGGGGGCGAGTCCGCAGGCGGACTGGGCGCGGGTCAGAGCGGCCTCGGCGTCGAGCATCGCCTGAAGGAAGGCGCTGTCGCCGGTGGTGGCCTCGGCGGGGGAGCCGGCCCGCCCGGGGGCGAGCAGGCCGGCATCGCTCTCGTACATCAGCTGAACTCCAGGAGGACCGTTTGACCGGCGCTGTGCGGACGGACGTCGAACCGGTGGGTGCGCCGGTCCGTGGGCGTCGCGATCAGTGTGGCCCGGCACTCCGTGTCCAGCGACTCCAGCAGCGGGCCCCCGGCACGGACAGTGCCGTCAGCGACCGGGGACAGATCCGGGTGACGGCCCCGGCCCCGGCCGTGATCCGCCGGACACCCCTAAGGACTGTCCCGTGATCCTCGGTGGGCGCACGACGGCAGCTACGGCACCTCGCTGCGTTGTCGGAACGCCTGAATACGCCAAGTACGAGAGCGCCCCTCCGCCATTGCAGGACAGCCCTCAGCCTTCCTCGCCCGTCAGGTAGATGCCGAAGACCGCGCCCTGCGGGTCACGTACCACTGCGATCCGTGGGCCGCCCGGGACGCTCGTCGGCGGCATCATCAGCTCGCCGCCCGCGCCCTGTGCGGTGGCCGCGGTCGCGTCGACGTCGGTCACTGCGAAGTAGGGCAGCCAGTTCGGCGGTGCCTCGGGCGGGAACTTGTCGTCCATCACCAGCATGCCGCCGAAATCGGCGCCGTCCACGCCCCACTGCGGGTATGTCTCCGACGCGGTGACCGTCCAGCCGAAGACCGCCGGGTAGAAGGAGAGGGCGGCATCGGCCTCTCGGGTGACGAGTTCGACCCAGCCGAGCGCGCCCGGCTCGTTCAGCAGATCGGCGCCCGCGAAGGCGCGTCCCTGCCACAGCGAGAACACGGCGCCGGTCGGGTCCGCGACCACCGCGAACCTCCCCTGGTCGAAGACGTCCATCGGGCCGACCAGCCGAGAGCCGCCTGTCGCCGTCACCTTGTCGACCGTGGCGTCCGTGTCCTCGGTGGCGAACGAGACCGTCCAGGCCGGTGGCCGGCCCGGCTGATAGACGGGGCTGAGTGCGGCGACGCGCTCATCACCGATGTGCGCCAGCGTGTAGCCGCCGGCCTCCTCGCGCGGGTCGGTCTCGGACCGCCAGCCGAAAAGCGCCGCGTAGAACGCCTTGGCTGCCGCGATGTCGGGCGTGCTGAGCTCGACCCAGCAGGGGCCACCGGACACCGGTTTGGTGAGCTTCATTGCGTTTCCTCTGTTCCCTCTGTCACTGCGGAAAAGCGTGGAGGTTCATGTGTTCTCGCACGCTATGGCCGGCCGGGGAGCGGGGCCAGCGAAAGGGGTCGGTGCGTCGCGGGATGAGGAAACCATTTTACGAGTGTAATATCTGCTAAAGTATTTGGGTGAGCGATTCAACCATTCGTACCCGGCAGCCCTCCTCCGTCCGCAGACTTACCCTGGTCGGCCCGTTGCGCCTGACCCGCCCCTCGGACCTGTGGTTCAAGCCGGCGCTGAGCGTGGTCGTCGCCTCCGCCGTACCGAATCTTGCCCTCTTCGCCTTCGGCCGGCTCGACCTCGTGATGTACACGATGGCCGGGTCGCTCTGTGCGCTGTACGGCCACAGCCTCCCGTACGCCCGCCGCGCCCGTACCGTCGCCGGAGTCGTCGTCGGCATGCTCATCGGCATGGCGATATCCCTGGTCACGGCCTCACTCACCGACTCGACCGCCGTGCTGATCGCCGTCGGCGCGCTTCTCGCGGCCGGGCAGAAGGTGGTCTGCGACGCCACCCGCATCGGACCGCCCGGACCGGTGATCTTCACCTTTGTCACCTCGGCCGCACTCTTCGCCCCGCAGCACCTCGGTCAGGTCCCCGGACACCTGGCGCTGACCGTGGCCGCGGGCGCGATCTCCTGGCTGGTCACCGTCGGGCCCGCGCTGCTGCGCAGGGAAGGCCCGGAGCGGCGCGCGACCGCCCGAGCCCTGGCCGCTGCCGCCGCGTACGCGGACGACCCGGGGCACCGCTCCCGGCACGCCGCGGCCACCGCCGTCCACACGGCCTGGCAGACACTGCTCGCCGCCGGGCGCCCCACCCCCGTACGCCGGGAGCTGGAGCGGCTCGTCGTCCACGCCGAAGCCGCCCTCGCCCAGGGAGCAGCACTGGGTGCGCACCCCGGCGTCCACGCGTGCCGGGTCGGCGACACCGATGGTGGTGGCCACGTCGAGCTCGCCCCCACGGCAGTTGGTCCCCGTACCGGCGACGACCTCGAAGCCTGCGTCGCCGGCCCCGATCGGCTCCGCGCCTGGGCCCGGCAGACCCGGGCCCGCGGCCCCGTCCCCACCCCGCCGCCCGCTCCCGGCACCGCCGAGGAGCTCTTCGGGATCGACGCCGAGCGGGCCGCGCGCCGGACTGTAGGCCGACGCACCGCCCGCCGGGCGGTGCTGCGCGCACTCGCCCCCGGCTCCCCGCTGCTGCCCATCGCCGCCCGCGCCCTCATCGGCTGCGCACTCGCCGGATATGTCTCGATGGCCGTCGGGGTCGGCCGCCCCTACTGGGCGATCGTCACCGCCGCCTCCCTCTACCAGGCCAACGTCACGCTCTCCTGGAACCGCGCCCTGCAACGCACCCTCGGCAACCTCCTCGGCGTGCTCGTCTTCGCCGCGGTCCTCCCCGTCTCCCGGACGAGCTCGCTCGCACTCATCGGCTGCTGCCTCTTCTTCAACTTCGCCGCAGAGGCCCTGATCACCCGTAACTACTGGCTCGGCTCCATAGCCGTGACCCCGATGGCCCTCCTCGTCCTCGAGTTCGGCGGCACGCACCCGGCCGGAGAGCTCATCGGTGACCGGGTCCTGGACACCGTCATCGGAGCCGCCGTCGGAATCCTCGCCGCCATGGCCGTCACCAACCGACGGGCCACCGGACGCCTGGAACGGGCCCTCGCCGCCACCGACCGGGCCCGGGCCCACGCCGTACGGACCATCGCCGCCCCGGCGCCCGCGCCCGCCGCCCTAGATGCCGCCCGCCGCAGGCTCACCGGATCGCTCGTCGAACTGCGCGAGGCCGGCGACACGGCAGCCGGCGAATGGTGGCAGCGCGCCCTGCCCGAGGAGCACATTCTCGCGGCCGAGCAGGCCGGACACCGTACGCTCGCGGCGACAGCAACACGGCAGGGGCTGATCGCCCCCGCCCCGGAGAACGGAGCGGTGTGACCGACGACATCGTCGCCTCGGTGGTACGGCAGTGGCACGCCGTCAACCCGGAGCTGGACACCGGACCGATGGAACTCATCGGCCGCATCAACCGCTGCGCCGCCCTGCTCCAGCAGGCGGAGGACGCCCCTCTGCGCGCCGCCGGACTCTCCCGCGCCGAATTCGACCTGCTGGGCGCCGTACGGCGTACCGACCGCGAACTCACCCCCGGCGAACTGGCCAGGGAGACGTTCTCCTCCGGTGCGGCCGTCACCAAGCGCCTCCGGATCCTCCAGGAGCGCGGCCTGGTCGACCGCCGCAGCGACGAGCGCGACCGGCGCGTCACACACGTCCGTCTCACCGAGGAGGGGCGCGCCCTGGTCGACCAACTGCTGCCCCGGCAGCTGGCGTACGAACGCGCCGTGCTCTCCGGCCTCGACGAGCGAACGCGCGGCGAACTCAGCGTGCAGCTCAGCGAATTGCTGGTCCAGCTGGAGGGACGCATCGGCGGGGCCCGGCGCTGACCCGCGCACCGGATCCCGCTGCGCCCGGGTGGGTGACGGCCGTCGGACGGCCCGCCCCGGACGTCGGCCCACCCACGGATGCACGGCCAGGATCAGCCCGTGGGGGCCGCCCGAAGACATGATCGGGGGTGGCGGCTCAGGCCGCCGTGCAGCCCCCGTCCACGACGCGTTCGGTGACGGTCGCGAAGCGGGACTCGTCGGAGGCCAGGTGGAGCACGCCGTACGCGATCGCATGTGCCTGCGTACCTCGGAGTGGGACGGAACGGCCCGCTCGGGAATCGATGCGGTGCGTCAACTCCTCTGCCGCCGTACCTCTCTCCGAAAGTAAGTCCTGACAACGTCCCGCACAGCGGTACGGGAAGCGTCATGTCGCCCGCGTTCCAGCACTACGTCACTCCTCGCACACGGCTGGAGGCGGTGCGTGCAAAAACTCGTGAGTGTATTACCGCCGGACGGCTCGCGCAGGGGGTTGGGTGAATATGCCGAAGCGCTGTTTCTATCTGGCTATGCTCACGCGCAGTGAAGTCGAGTTGATACGAATTCGAGCGCTTGTTCCTGCGCGCCCTCGATGCGCGCATACCTCCCGAATCAACCGTCAGAGGTCTTAGATGGTTCGAGTTGAATCACCGCCGATCGACCGAGAAATTCCCGTTGCTCGCGCCGCGTTGCTCCCCGTGCTCCTGATGGCCGGCGCGACCGCCGCCGCCGCGGCACTGGTCTCCGAGCCCGCGCGGATACCAGTTGTCCTGTGCGGAGCCGTCGCCACCGTCGTGGTCGCCTCACTCGGCGTCGTGCTCGGCCGCCGCGGACGCGCGATGCGCAGGCAGCGCGCCGAGTACGAACGCCGCCTCGCCGTCCTTGAACGTCGGCTCGCCACCCATGACGAAGAGGCCATCCGGATCAGCAAGGAGCTGCTGCCGGCCGCGATCCACCGGCTCCGGGTGGGCAACTCGCCCGACGAGGTACTGCGCGACGTCGTCGACGCCGACGAGACGTACCGCGATCTTCCCGACGCCCAACGCGCCCTCGTTCGTACGGTGCTGAACATCATCGACAACGAAGAGGCGATGCGTGACTCCGCGCAGCGCGCCTTCGTCAACGTCGCCCGGCGCGTCCAGGCGATCGTCCACCGCCAGGCCTCCGAGCTGCGGGAGATGGAGGAGCACCACGGTCGCAACCCCGACGTCTTCGACGACCTGCTGCGCATCGACCACGGCACCGCGCTGATCGGCCGCCTCGCCGACTCGATCGCGGTGCTCGGCGGCGCTCGCCCCAGCCGCCAATGGCCCAAGCCCGTACCGCTGTTCAGCGTGCTGCGTGGTGCCATGTCCCGGATCCTCGAGTATCCGCGCGTCGATCTGCACTCGATCGCCAAGGTCGCCATCATCGGCACCGCGGTCGAGCCGCTCATCCACGCCTGCGCCGAGCTCCTCGACAACGCCACCCGCTACTCGCCGCCGCAGACCCGGGTGCACGTCACCGCGGTCGAGGTGCAGTCCGGCATCGCCATCGAGATCGAGGACGGCGGCGTCAGCCTCAGCGAGGAGGCCCGCGCGCGGGCGGAGAACATGCTCGCCAGGGCCCAGGCCGGATCCAATATGAACGATCTCGGCGAGTCCCCGCGGCTCGGCATGGCCGTCGTCGGCCGGCTCTCCCGGATGTACGACCTCCAGGTCTCGCTGCGGCAGTCCGCGTACGGCGGGGTCCGCGCCGTCCTCATCGTGCCCCGCGCCATGATCACCACCGGCCCCGCACCCGGTATCGCCCACGGCATCGGTGCCACGTCGAGACCTACCAGCGACATCGACCTCTCGAACATGAAGCACGTCGTTCCGCCGCGCAGCAAGCGCCGCCAGCCTCTCCCCCTGGAGTCCCGCCCGGCCACCGGACCGGTCGCCTCCGACTCCCGGCCGGCCGCCCCCGCGTCCGCCACGGGGGACGACGCCCCCGTGGTGACCGAGTGGACCGCCGGCGGCCTCCCGCAGCGCCGCAGCCGCGGCCGCGCACCGCTCGGCTCGCACAATCTCCCCGCGCAGTCGGCCGCACCCGCCGCAGGGCAGCGCAACGGTAGCGACAGCGCCAAGGAGCCGCCGCCCGGACTCTGGCTGGAGGCATTCACCAACGCCGTCAACGGCGTGCCGCAGGAGCCGAAGACCGACGAAGACTCTGACGATGCGTGGGACAAGGGAGATCTGAAGTGATCCAGCAGCGGGGCAATATGGACTGGATGCTCAAGGAACTGGCCGACGACGTTCCCGACATCCATCAGATCGTGGTGCTCTCCGCGGACGGCCTGCGCATCGCCCGGCACGGTGGCGACCCCGATGTCGCCGACCGGCTGGCGGCCGCCTGCGCCGGACTGCAGAGCCTGGCCGCCGCCGTCGCCTCCGAAATCCCGTACAGCGACGGAATGATGAGGCTCGTCGTCATCGAAGTCACCGGCGGTTTCTTCTACTTGATGGCCGCCGGGACCGGTGCGTACCTCGCGGTCCTCGCCGGAGAGACGGTGGACGCGGGACTCGTCGGAGCACGGATGCGCGACATGGTCGTCAGGATCGGCGCCCACCTCACGAGCCCGCCGCGTCATGACGGGCAGGCCGGATGAGTGCTCCCCGACGAGAACGCCGAAAGGCCGATCCGGCACTGAGCGATCCGGAACGGCTGTACGTGATCACCGGCGATCCCGACGGCAGTGAGCGGGCGGCGCTCGACCTGGTCACGATGATCGTCGCGAAGGTGGAACCGACGCCGACGGTCCAGCCCGAACAGGCCGTGATCCTGCGGCTCTGCCAGGCGCCGTTATCCGTCGCCGAGATCTCGGCCTACCTCAGCCTGCCGTTCAGCGTGGTGACTTCGCTCCTCACCGATCTCCTCACGACCGAACTGATCGAATCGCGCGCGCCCATCGTCCGCGCCACACTCCCGGACAGGTCTCTTCTCGAAGCGGTGATGCATGGACTTCAGAAACTCTGACACGATCACCGGCCCAAGGACGGAGGACATCCTGCCCACCACGGCCACAGCGGCCGTGAAGGTGGTGATAGTCGGTGGGTTCGGGGTCGGCAAGACGACCATGGTCGGTTCCGTCAGCGAGATCCGGCCTCTGACCACCGAAGAGACCATGACCCAGGCCGGCGTCGGCGTGGACGACAACGTCGGGGTGGAGAGCAAGACCGCCACCACCGTCGCCATGGACTTCGGCCGGATCAGCATCAGCGACGAGCTGATCCTCTACCTCTTCGGTACCCCGGGCCAGGAACGCTTCTGGTTCCTGTGGAACGGTCTCTTCGAGGGTGCGCTCGGCGCCGTCGTCCTCATCGACACCCGACGCCTCGAAGTCAGCTTCGACGTGATCGGGCGTCTGGAGGAGCGCGGCGTGCCGTTCGTCGTCGCCGTCAACACCTTCCCGGACGCCCCGAAGCACCCGGTCGAGGCACTGCGCAGCGCCCTGGACCTGCCGGACGAGGTTCCGATGATCGACTGCGACGCGAGACTGCGCGCGTCCAGCCGCGATGTGCTGATGACCCTGATGCGCTATCTGCACAGCCTGGCCGTCCCGCTCGGCTGATCCCACCGCGCCGCACCGCACCGTGCCCGCCCCCACGCGCACCCCGCTGGACACCCTCTTGGCACCCGCTCGATCCCTCGCCCGTACACATCCGATCTCGGCAGCCTCATCCCTGGAGCGATCGTGACAACCCCTTTCCACTACGAGCCCGGCGCGGCCACGGGGCCGGTCCCACCGCCCGAGTGCCCGGCCCACGGCCTCGGTACCGGACCCGGCGGGCTGCGCCGGTTCTACGGCCCCGAGGCGGAGCGGGACCCCGCAGGGCTGTACGACAAGCTGCGCGCCGAACACGGCACGGTGGCACCGATCCTGCTGCACGGGGACGTACCCGCCTGGCTGGTGCTCGGGCACAGCGAGAACCTGCACATGACCCGCACCCCCTCGCAGTTCTCCCGCGACTCCCGGCGCTGGCGGGCCCTGCAGGACGGCAGTGTCGCCCCGGACCACCCGCTGGCCCCGATCTTCACCTGGCAGCCGGTGTGCGTGTTCGCCGACGGCGACGACCATGAACGGCTGCGCGGCGCGGTCACCGACAGCATGGCCCGCATCGACCACCGCGGCGTTCGCCGTCACATCAACCGCTTCAGCAACCGCCTCGTCAACGACTTCTGCCAGGAAGGCCGTGTCGACCTGGTCAGCCAGTTCGCCGAGCAGCTGCCGATGATGGTGATGTGCGCGATCCTCGGCATGCCCGAGGAGTACAACGACCGCATGGTGCAGGCCGCCCGCGACATGACCCGGGGCACGGCGACCGCTGTCGCGAGCAACGCCTACGTCGTCGCCGCGCTGAGCCGGCTGGTCCAACGGCGCCGGACCGAACCCGCCTCCGACTTCGCCACCTGGCTCGTCGAGCATCCCGCGGGAATGACCGACACCGAGGTCACCGAGCATCTGCGGCTGATCCTCATCGCCGCCTACGAGGCGACCGCCAACCTGATCGCCAACGTGCTCCGCATGGTGCTCACCGACCCGCGGTTCCGGGCCAGGCTCAGCGGCGGCCACATGACGGTGCCGGAGGCGGTCGAGCAGACGCTGTGGGACGAGCCGCCGTTCACCGCGGTGTTCGGCCGCTGGGCGGTCGGCGACACGGAGCTCGGCGGCCAGCGCATCAGGGAGGGCGACGCGCTGATCGTCGGCATCGCACCCGCCAACACGGACCCGGTGGTACGGCCCGATCTCACCGCCAACATGGAGGGCAACCGCGCCCACCTCGCGTTCAGTGGCGGCCCGCACGAATGCCCCGGCCAGGACATCGGGCGAGCGATCGCGGACGTCGGCGTCGACGCCCTGCTGATGCGCCTGCCGGACCTCGAACTGGCCGTCGACGAGAGCGAACTGCAGTGGATCGGGAACATCATGTCCCGGCATCTCGTGGAACTGCCCGCGGACTTCGCCGCCCGCCCGCCGCAGGACGACGACGAACCCCCGTCGACGGGCCGGCGTGACCCGGCGCGCGAGAACTGGGAAGTTCAGTCGCCGCTCCGGCACACGCCGCCCGCGTCGGTGCGCACTCCGGCACCCCCGCCTGCTCCGGCCGGTGCGGGGGCGCAGGCCGGCCCCGGCAGGGCCGGTGCCGTGCAGGGTGGCGGGGTGCAGACCGAGACGGAGCCCGGAAACGCGGCCGCGGGGCGGTCGGCAGCCGGCCGGATCCCGCGCCAGCGCAGGCCGGCCGCACCGGCGAGGCTGTGGCGCGCGGTGACGCGCTGGTGGAGCGGCTACTGACCTGGCTGTCCGCGCCACGACCGGCACGAGCGCAGTTACGGGCCGGTGGCCCCGGACCTCGGAGTCCGGGGCCATCGGCCCGCGCGCTTGCCGCGGTGACGGCGGCGGGCCCGGTACGGAGCTTCGGGCCCGTACCATGCGGAAGCGTGAAGCTGACAATTCTGGGCGGCGGCGGATTCCGGGTCCCCCTGGTGTACGGGGCGCTGCTCGCCGACCACGCCGAAGGCCGTGTCACCGCCGTCACCCTCTACGACACCGACGCCGACCGGCTCACGGCCGTCGCCCGTGTCCTCGCCGATCAGGCCGAGGGGGTGCCGGACGCACCCACCGTTCTCGCCACCACCGAGCTCGACGAGGCACTGCGGGGCGCCGACTTCGTCTTCTCCGCCATCCGTGTCGGCGGCCTCGAAGGCCGTGCCGCCGACGAACGGGTCGCCCTCGACGAAGGAGTGCTCGGTCAGGAGACGGTCGGCGCGGGCGGCATCGCCTACGGGCTGCGCACCGTCCCCGTCGCGGACGGTCTCGCCCGCCGCATCGCCCGGCTGGCCCCGCACGCCTGGGTCATCAACTTCACCAACCCGGCAGGCCTGGTCACCGAAGCCATGTCACGCCACCTCGGCGACCGGGTCATCGGCATCTGCGACTCGCCGGTGGGCCTCGGCCGCCGTATCGCCCGGACCCTGGGCGCGGATCACGACCGCGCCTGGATCGACTACGTCGGCCTCAACCACCTGGGCTGGGTCCGTGGGCTGCACATCGACGGCCGCGACGAACTGCCGCGCCTGCTCGCCGACCCGGAGTTGCTGGGCTCGTTCGAGGAGGGCAAGCTCTTCGGCACCGACTGGCTCCGTTCACTCGGTGCGATCCCCAACGAGTACCTGCACTACTACTACTTCAACCGGGAAGCCGTCCGCGCCTACCAGGACGCCGAACAGACCCGCGGCGCCTTCCTCCGCGACCAGCAGGAGGGCTTCTACGCCCGGATGAAGGACCCGGCCACCCCCGCCCTGCCGACCTGGGACCGCACCCGCGCCGAACGCGAGGCCACCTACATGTCGGAGAACAGGGAGGTCGCCGGGGCCGGTGAGCGGGACGAGAGCGATCTGGAGTCCGGCGGGTACGAACAGGTCGCCCTCGCCCTCATGCGGGCCGTCGCCCGCAACGAGCGGACATCCCTCATCCTCAACGTGCGCAACCGCACCACGCTGTCCGTGCTCGACGCGGACGCCGTCATCGAAGTCCCCTGCCTCGTCGACGCCAACGGCGCCCACCCCGTAGCCGTCGACCCCCTCCCGTATCACGCCGTCGGCCTGGTCACGGCGGTCAAAGCCGTCGAGCGCGCGGTCCTCGACGCGTCGGCCACCGGCTCACGCGCCACCGCCGTACAGGCCTTCGCACTGCACCCCCTCGTCGATTCGGTCTCGGTCGCCCGCCGACTCGTCGACGGGTATACGAAGGCTCACCCCGGGCTCGCCTATCTGAACCGGGCCTGACCGGGACACGATTGCTCGCCCCGGAGCGTCATCAGCTGTCGGCGGCCCGCAGCTCGCTGCTGACCAGGAGTTGGAGCCAGGCCTCCAGCCAGGCGGCGGTCCGCCCGCTCTCCGCCTGCCCGTCCAGCGCGTTCAGGAACGCCCGCGGCAATTCCGCCGCGCGGGCCGGCCCGGTCCAGACAGGGCGGTCGCCGCCTCGTCGATACGGGGCCGGGGCGGTCGGACGGGACAGCCTGCCGTCGGCCGCGGATATCGCCTCGTCCAGTGCCGCGGCCGGCGGATCCGGTGAGCGGCTTCCGGCCGCCGCCAGGGCCGTGGAGCCGTCACCGGCGGCCAGATCGGGCCGGTCACCCCGCGCCGGGGCACCGGCCCGCCCCCTTCACACCTGGACAGCCCGCTTCGCGGCGGGCTTCTCGATCAGTGCTGCGACACCGGAACCCGCCACTGACAACGCAGCGTGACGGTGCACCGGCGGAAATAGCCCCAGGTCAGGGGTGCAGTGAAGGCAATGGAGGTCAGCCGGCGGACACCGCTCGGGGGCCGTCGGCCACTGCCCAGGACGGTGTCACCCCAGTGACCTGGCACACCATCAAGAACAGCGGAATGGGCGGGGTGTAGGGCGTACGGCTGTCGGGTGCGTGGATCAGCCGCGGCCGCACCGCGGGGACATACGCACCCCTGGCGTACGCGACCTGCGCCGGCCAGTCCAGTTCGAGATCCGATCCCGCCGGGACGATCCACCACCAGCGGTCGGCGTCCGCGAAGACGCAACCGGTGCGTGGCAGATGCGACAACAACCGGAATCCGTATGCGGCCGGGACCCCCACCGCGTCGCAGCCCAGACTTGCCGAGAGCGCGGGCGGTACCGGCAGGTGTACCCCGCTGTCGCCCACGCCGGGCGGCTGGGGCTCACGGGAGCGGCGGGTTCCGAGCAACTGGGACATTGCGTTCCTCAACATGACTGCTCCGTGCCGTGCGGCAGTTCTGCCCAGACGATGCGGCCCGAGCCGTCCCCGCTGTCGCGGGACCCCCAGGCGCTGCTCATCGCGTCGACGAGCAGCAGGCCGCGTCCGTGTTCGTCATCGGCGGTGCGGCGCAGCTTCGGGCCACCGGGCTGGTGTCCTTGATCCTGTACGGCTATACGCAGCCGTCTTTCGAGGCAGTGCAGCTCGCACACGACGCGAGCGCTCGCGGTGTGCACCACCGCATTGGTGACCAGCTCCGAGACGACCAGGACCGCCGCTTCGTGTGCATCCGCGTCCAGCCGCCACTCGTCCAGCCGGGCCCGCGTCAGCCGTCGTGCACCTGCCACCGATTCCGGGTGGGCGGGCAGTGCGAAGCAGTACCGGAGCGCTTCCGTCCCGGGCGCGAGGTCGACGTGCCGGGGGATGAGCGCACTGCCAGGTGCCACGACCGATTCCTCACAGTGGGGGGATGCGCCACGCTTCGCATCTCGGGGGGAGAGAGCGGGCATGACTAAGTGAAGTGGTTCACCCACCAACTCTCCCCCTGTCGCGAACACTTGGCAAGGGGCACTCTGAAATTTTCAGAGTGACCGTGTCTTTGAAGGCATACGCATGGCACACTGCTCGCAAACAGCGCATCGGGAGGTCTGAAGTGAGCGAACCGCGGTCCGCCCCGACCGTGGGTCAGGTCGTTCTCGGCAAGCGCCTGCAGGACCTGCGGGAGCGTGTCGGCCTGAGCCGTGACCAGGCTGCCAAGGTGCTGCGGGTCGCTCCTGCGACGATTCGCAGGATGGAGACGGCAGAGGTCGCTCTCAAGATCCCCTATGTGCAACTGCTTCTGAAGGCCTACGGGATCACCGACGGTGAGGCCGACTCCTTCGTCGAGCTCGCCGAGGAGGCCAACAAGCCCGGCTGGTGGCAGCGGTTCCACGACGTCCTGCCCGACTGGTTCAGCATGTACGTCAGCCTGGAGGGTGCCGCGAGCCTCCTGCGCATGTATGAACCGCACTTCGTCCCCGGACTCCTGCAGACCGAGGACTACGCACGTTCGGTGATGCGCACCGGCGCCGTCGGCCAGACCCGGCCCGAGGACATCGAGGGCCATGTGGCGCTGCGGATGGAGCGGCAGGCGCTGCTGACACGCCCGGACGCCCCGAAGCTGTGGGTGGTGATGGACGAGACGGTCCTGCGCCGTCCCGTCGGCAGCGCCGAAGCCATGCGTGAGCAGACCGACCGGCTGCTCCACGCGACCGAAATGCCCAATGTGACGTTGCAGATCGCGGAGTTCGCGACCGGCCACCACCCCGGCACCTACGGCCCGTTCGTCCTCTTCCGCTTCGCCGTCCCCGAACTGCCCGACATGGTGTACAGCGAGTACCTGACCGGCGCCGTCTACTTCGACGCGCGCCCCGAGGTGGCCTCCTACCTCGAAGTCATGGACCGCATGGCGGCTCAGGCCGCAACTGCACAACGCACGAAGGAAATCCTCCGGGACTTCCGCAAGGAGCTGTGATGATCGACCCCATATACAACGGCATGCCGGCCGCCGAACTCGGCTCCGAAGGCTGGTACAAGCCGTGGAGCGGCGGCAACGGGGGCAACTGCGTCGAGGCCATGAGGCTGGCCGACGGCAGAGTCGCTGTACGCCAGTCCGCGGATCCCGACGGCCCCGCCCTTATCTACACCCCCCGTGAGATCGCCGCATTCATCCAGGGTGCCAAGGCCGGTCAGGCGGACTTCCTCCTGACCGGAACCTGACGCGCAGGTACCGGACCCTGAAGGGCCGGCGCCTGTTCCTCGCCTCACGTCAGCCTCTGTTCGCCGATCCACGGACCTAAGGAGCGCGCAATGACCGGGCACGACCCGCAGCCCATCGAGATCGACACCAGCAAGCCGCATCCCGCCCGGATGTACGACTGGTTCCTCGGCGGCAAGGACAACTACCCGGTCGACGAACAGATGGCCCAGCAGCTCCTGGCCCTCGACTCACGGGGCCGTGACATGGCCCGGGTCAACCGCGCGTTCATGCACCGCGCCACCGGCTGGCTCGCCGAGCGGGGTGTACGCCAGTTCCTCGACGTCGGCACCGGCATCCCGACCGAGCCCAACCTTCACCAGATCGCCCAGCAGACCGCCCCGGATGCGCGCATCGTCTACTGCGACAACGACCCGATCGTCCTCGCACACGCGGCGGCCCTGTTGCGCTCCACCCCCGAAGGCGCCACCGAGTACATCCAGGCAGACGCCCGCCGGCCGGAGGCCATCCTCGAGAACGCGGGCAAGGTCCTCGACTTCAGCCGCCCCATCGCGTTGTCCCTGCTGGCCCTGCTGCACTTCCTCGACGACGAGGACGGTGCGGCCGAACTCGTCGACCGGCTGGTGGCGCAGCTCCCCTCGGGCAGCTATCTGGTGCTCTCGCACACCACCGGGGACTTCAACCCCGAGGGTGCGGCCCAGGCCTCCGCCATGTACAAGGCCCGTGGGATGACGCTGCGTCCGCGCTCGCATGCCGAACTCAGCGCGTTCTTCGACGGGCTGGAGCTCGTCGAGCCGGGCGTCACCCTCTCTGCGGACTGGCACCCGGAGCTCGGTGAGGTCGTCGACGTGCCGGGCGACGAGCCGATCCCGGGATACGCGGGCGTGGCCCGCAAGCCCTGACCCCGAGCCCGCACGATTCACTTCGGCGCGGTAGACCGATTGGCGGATCACCTTCGCCTGCCGGCTGATGGAGCGCGGCGAGGAACGTCTCGACGTGGTCGCCCGCGCCGGCGGACTCGGTACGGCGACGAACCTGCGGGCCCAGCTACGCCGCCGCACGGGGCTCACCCCCACCGAGTACCGCCGCCGCTTCGCCGGGACATGGTGACGCACGGTCCGGCACGGCAGCGTCTGCCCTGGCGCACCTGCCCGGTCCCGTCGCAGGTCACAATGGGGCCATGTCCCGACGCAGCTCACGCCCCCGGCAGACCTCCGCCGCGAGCACCCGGATCGCCCCGGCCACCGCGATCACTCCGGCCTCGCCGTGCCCCTGCGGTCTTTCCGCCACGTACGCCGACTGCTGCGGACGGCTGCACGCCGGGGCCGCCGCGCCGACCTGTGAGGCGCTGATGCGTTCGCGGTACGCCGCGTTCGTCGTCCAGGACGCGGCGTACCTGCTCCGGACCTGGCACCCGGACACCCGGCCGCCCGTCATCGACTTCGATCCCGCAATGCGCTGGGTGCGCCTGGAGATCCTGGCGACGACGGACGGCAGCGCCTTCCACACCACGGGCACGGTCACCTTCCGCGCCCACTACACGGACAACGGCCGGCCGGACTCGCTCCACGAACAGAGCCGATTCGTCCGGCACGAAGGCGCCTGGGTCTACTCGACAGCGGTCTTCGCCGACTGATCACTCCGAGGTCCGCCGAGTGGCGTCACGCCGAGAGTGCTCACCGCGACCCTGCGGGCGGTGGAGCGCGACGGACTCGGTTGGAGGAGGAGATGGTGACGCCGGCGTCAGGCCGGGGCGGGCACCCGTGATGCACCGGCCGTGTCCGCCGGGGACAGCTCCTGCGTCAGGTCCTCCGCCAGCAGCCTTTTGGCGATGACATGGACAGCGGCCCGCAGCTGCTTGTCGTCGGGTCGGGGGCCGTCTTGGTCCACCTGTTCATTGAGCCAGGCGCCCCAGGCACGGGAGATCGTCGCCGCCTCCCGCCGGCCCGCCTCGGTGTGCGTGAAGAGATGACCGTCCCCGCTGAGATACCCCTCCTCGATCATCCGGTCGAAGACCGGCACCAGCACCTCGGGTGGAATCCGGTGCCGGGTCGCGATAAGGCCGAGCCCCGCATGGCCGACCATCCGGGTGAACAGCTCGACCTGCATCACCGCCCAGGCGCCCGCCATGTCGAGCCGGGTGTCCGAGGCGGCGACGATCCGTCGGGCCGTGTCCGGGCCCATACCCCGAAGGATCTTCGCCACCGAGTACTCGAGCAGCTTCGCCGAGTCCCCGTCGCTCGGAGAGGCGAAACCTTCGCCCATGTCGGTCGAGGCGACCCGTGCGGTGTCCCGCAGTTTCACCTCTTTCAGGAAGAGGGCCACGACGAACCCGAGCATCGCGACCGGCACCGTCCACAGGAACACGGTGTGGAGCGTGTCCGCGTATGCCTGGACCAGCGGCGCGGACTGCACGGGCGGCAGGCTGTGCAGCCCCTGCGGACTCTGCGCCGCCTTCACCACGACCGCGGGGTCGGCGCCCGCCCGCGCCGCAGCCGTGACTCCCTGGGTCAGGTTCGGGCCCAGCGCGTTGGCGTAGATCGTGCCGAAGACCGCGGTGCCGAAGGAGCTGCCGAGCGTACGGAAGAACGTCACGCCCGATGTCGCCGTGCCCAGGTCCGCGTAGTCGACCGTGTTCTGCACCGCGATCGTCAGCACCTGCATGGACAGCCCGATTCCGACACCGAGCACCAGCATGTACAGCGACTCCAGCCAGACCCCGCTGTCCGGACCCATCCGGGACAGCAGGTACAGCCCGACCGCCATGATCAGCGAACCGATGATGGGGAAGATCCGGTACTTGCCGGTCTTGCTGACCACATTGCCGCTGAAGATCGAGGCTGCGAGCAGACCGATCACGAGCGGCAGCGTCCGCACGCCCGACAGGGTCGCCGAGTTCCCGTCCACGAACTGCAGGTACGTCGGCAGGAAGATCATCGCGCCGAGCATCGCGAAGCCCACGATGAAGCTGAGGACCGAGCAGACGGTGAAGACCGGGTTCCGGAACAGCCGCATCGGCAGCATCGGTTCCTTCGCCCGGAACTCCACGAGGCAGAAGAGTGCCAGCGCGACGACACCACCCACGAAGAGACCGATGATGGCGGGCGACCCCCAGGCGTACTGGTTGCCGCCCCAGCTCGTGGCCAGGATCAGGGCGCTCGCACCGATCGTGACCATGGTGATGCCCAGATAGTCGATGACCGGCCGCCCGGCCGCCTTGACCGCCGGGATCGTCCGGGCGGCGGCTACCACCACCACGATCGCGATCGGCACATTGACGTAGAACGCCCAGCGCCACGAGAGATGGTCGGTGAACAGGCCGCCGAGCAGGGGCCCGACCACCGTGGCCACGCCGAAGACCGCGCCGATCGCGCCCTGGTACTTGCCGCGTTCACGCAGCGGGATCACATCGGCGATCAGCGCCATCGAGGTGACCATCAGCCCGCCCGCGCCGATGCCCTGCAGCCCTCGCCAGATGATCAGCATCGACATATTGGTCGCGAGACCGCACAGGAACGAGCCGGTGATGAAGATGATCGCCGAGACCTGGAAGACGATCTTCCGGCCGAAGAGGTCACCGAACTTGCCGACCAGGACCGTCGCCACCGTCTCGGCGAGCAGATACGCGGTGACCACCCAGGACATATGGGCGGCGCCGCCCAGATCCGAGACGATCGTGGGCAGGGCCGTGCCCACGATCGTCTGGTCCAGGGCGGCCAGCAGAATCCCCAGCACGATCGTGATGAAGACGATGTTCCGGCGACGCGGGTCGAGCACGGGCGGCGCGGCGGCACTCTGCGCGGCGGGGGCGGTCTCGCTGGCAGTGGTCACGCTTGCACCCTCACATCGGCCCCTGTCTCCCGCATGTGGGGGACGGCCGGACGGGTCAGCGGATCAGCTCGCGTACCGACGTCTTCATCCGGGCCACGAACGCCTCCCGCACCGGCTCCGTCACCCGGTCGAGCGAGAGGTACGGATTGAGGTCCTCCAGCTCGACGAGGAGCAACTCGCCGTCGGCCGTCCGGCAGGCGTCGATCCGCTGGATGCCGTGTGCGAGAGCGTTCCACTCCACGAACCGCCGGGCGAACTCCAGATCCGCCGCCGTCGGCCCGTACGGCTCCAGCACCCAGCGCCTGTCGGTGTGCGGTGCGTACAGCGCGTACTGGAAATCCCGGTCGATGAAGTAGAAGGACACCTCGTAGCTGAAGTCGATCTTCGGCTGGACGAGTACGGCGCCGTCCGGCTCGGCGGCCACCTCGGCGGCGAGCAGCTCCGGTGCGACGAACCGCAGCCCGACCGAGTCCGCACCCAGCTTCGGCTTGATCACATACTCTGCGGCCTCGGGCAGCAGCCCCAGATCGGCTGCCCGGTCCACGGTCGCGATCACCGGATACTTCGCGGCGCTCAGGTCGACCAGATACTGCTTGCCTGCCATGTCACCGCGGCCGGTCAGCGGGTTGTACACCGGCACGTTCCGCTCGCGTGCGCGGGCGCAGAACGCGTCGTGCGCCTCCTGGTAGTGCAGCACCGGACCGCTGTTGCGTACGACGACGACGTCGAAGCCGTCCAGGAGTGCGGCCGCGTCCCGCGGATGGCAGAGCGCTACGTCGAACTCCTCGCGAAGCCGCGAGGTCAGAAGGATGTCCTCGTCGCAGTAGCGCCGGCCGCGCGCCTCGTAGGCAAGATCGGTGACGAAGAGGACGGACGGGCGCGGACCGGCGGGCATGGCGTTTCCCAGGGGGTGTGTGCGAACAGCGGTTCGGTGGCATTACTGCCCGACATTCTCTCCTGGTCCACTTCACCCTGGTCACCGCGGTCCGATCGGCGGCCGTCAGGCCGGCCGATGCGGGTGCGGATGTTCTCCGTGGTCCCGTGGATCATGTGCTGCCGATGTCGTCGGCGCTGCAGTCACCAGGGGCTGCCGGGACGCACCGGCAGCCGGGGGTGGTGGGCGGCGAGCACCTTGTTGGCCCGGGCCAGCTCGGACAGGGCCTGCTCGCGATCGGCCTGGTCCTCGATGCCGAGCCGGGGACCGCGGAACCTGCGGACCTCGCGGGCGGCGCACTCGGCGGCGAACTCCGCCTGCACGATGTGCGGCGGGATGCAGGACCCGATCAGTGCGGCGACCCGGTCCGGGATAGGGACGGGGACGAGGAGGTGCGGGGCGGTCATGGGGGGTTTCCCTCTCGGATGGTTGACCAGGAGGTGATGCGGCGCGGCCGCCGGATGGGCGGTCGACTCCTCCTTATGTAACGGGACGCAGTTCCGGTTTTCTCGTTGAGAACGTCTCCGTCTGGCAACCGTTCGGGAGTGACCGGCTATTTTCCCTTACCCGTAAGTAAGTTGACTCCACGTGAGGTACGTGCTCGGGTCGTGATCCGCGCCGCGTCGCTCAGTGCGGCGCGTCGCTGCTGCGGGCGCGCAACTGCATCGCACGCGGCACGGCCTCGGTCGAGAACCGCGACTCGGCGTCGACGAGTTGTTCGCCGAAGTTTGTCTCCAGATTACGCATCCGGTAGCGGACCGTCTGCGGGTGTACGTCGAGCAGTTCGCCCATCTGGTCCGCGGTGCCGCGGGTGTCGAGCCAGATCCGCAGCGTCTCGATCAGGCGCTCGCGGCGGTTGGTGCTGATCTTGTCGATCGGGGCGAGTTCGCGCCCGTCGAGGAGGGCCGGGCGGAGAGGAGCCGGAGAGTGATCGGATGGTCCTCGCAGCAGTAGCGCGTACTCCGGGTGCACGCGAGTGACCTCCAGCCCGATCTCCTTGATCGGACTGGGCAGTTCGGGCCGCACGATCGCGGCGAACTCCTGCGGCAGTGGTCCGAGTGGTTCTCCGATGTCCGAGGGTTGTGCGACGCCCGGCATACCTGTACCCCTTGCTCTCCTGTGCCCGATGTGGGTGGGTCATGGGAGGAGCGCGCTCCCACGTGCGGTCAGGTGCGTACCGACTTGGGTTGTTGAAGATAGTCCAAGCCGGAGCCCGTGCACACAGGCGTGACAGGACGAGATGCACGGGGCACGTATTACGCTGCCGGGGCCGGTCCGCCCCAGCCCCGCGTCGGCCCGGGCTCCGGTGGCCGGAGCCGGCCCGCAAGCGGGTTCGGCACGGGGGCCTGCCCCGCTCGTCCTTCCGTGGCGTCCGAGCGAAGAGGACGAACCGGTCTCGGCAACATGTCGTCCGGCCCTCCGCTACGAAGAGAACTAAGGTGGTATGCGGATCACGCTGGAACGCCCCCGGAGGGGCCATGCGCCACCACCGCACCACTCACGTCGACAGCGCCCAGGAAGCCCTGCTCACCCTCGGACGTCTAGTAGATCAGGCGCTGGAGCGGATCAGGATCCAGCGGGCCCGCGTGGAACTGGCCGAGGCGCTGCAGCGCCATCTGCTCCCGCCTCAGCTGCCTCAACTGCCCCATATAGCCATCGCGGCCCGTTACACCCCCTCGCGCGACGGTCTCGATGTCGGGGGTGACTGGTACGACGCCTTTCCGATGACGAACGGTTCGGTCGGGGTCACGATCGGTGACGTGCAGGGGCACGACGTCGAGGCCATCGCCTTCATGGGGCAGGCCCGCACCAGCCTGAGGGCCCTCGCCGGTGCGACGACCGATCCGGGCGAGATATTGAGCCGCACCAACGACCTGCTCATCTCGATGAGCTGCGGCCTCTTCGCGACGTGTTGCTTCCTCACCTTCGACCCGGGCAGCGGCGCGCTCGCCATCTCCCGGGCAGGGCACATCCCGATGGTCTGGGCCACCGCCACCGGCTGGTCCGACATCATTCTCGACAGCGGGGGCCCGCCTCTCGGAATTCTCCCCGGTGAGACCTATCCGGTGACGCGACGACGGCTGACGGAGCCGGGATCGTTGGTCCTGGTCACCGACGGGGTCGTGGAAGGGCCGTCCTGCCCGATCGAGAAAGGGCTCGACGAAGTGGTCCAGCTGGTGAGCGGTGGTTACGACGGAGATCCCGACCAACTGGCCGGCGACGTGATCAAGGTGGCCGATCTGACGGGGCACCGCGACGATGCCGCAGTTCTCGTCGTCCGCTACGCCGGCATTCCTTCCGCGGGGTAGCCCTGTGCGGTCGTCGCACATGTTCCGCGTTGCGACGATGGAGATGTCTTCCGGCGCGTCCTGGCCGGTAGGGCCCTTCCGGGTGGTGTGTGATGACTGGCGTGGTGACCAATCAGGAGCTCCGGCGCAGGGGCGCCGAGACTCTGCTGGCCCTCGGTGTCGCCGCCGTCTACTACGGGGCTGCCTGGCTGGGCCTTCTCGAACAGTTGGTGCGCGGGCAGGTCACGCCGCTCTGGCCACCCACGGGTATCGCCGTGGCCGGTCTGCTCGTCTTCGGACTACGGGTCTGGCCGGGTATCGCGCTCGGCGCCTTTCTGGCCAATGTCGCCATCGGGCCGACACCTCTCACCCTTCTGGCAATCGTGGTGGGAAATACGCTCGCACCCGTCGGCTCCTACCTGCTGTTGCGGCGTGCGGGGTTCCACAACGACCTGGATCGGCTGCGCGACGCGCTGGCGCTGGTCTTCCTGGGTGCGCTGGGCGGGATGCTCATCAGTGCGACCGTGGGCAGCAGCGGACTGGTGCTTTCCGGTGCGCTGCCGGCCGGCGATTTCTGGCCCACCTGGTCGGTGTGGTGGACAGGCGATGCGATGGGCGTGCTGGTCGTCGCACCGTTTCTGCTCGTCCTTCGCAAGGCGCGGTGGCCACGAGGTGTGGCACCGAGGCGGTGGGCCGAGGCAGCGACCCTGTTGCTCGGCACCCTTGCGGTCACGCTCCTGGCAACGGCAGGCACCAGCGCCTCCCTGCTCTTCCTCGTCTTCCCGTTCCTTGTCTGGGCCGCGTTCCGCTTCGAACTCGCCGGTGCCGCGTCGTGCGCGCTGGGCGTCTCCACGCTGGCCATTCTGGCCGCCGGCCACGGGGTCGGCCCGTTCGCCCATAAGGATCTCTTCACCAACATGGTCACGCTCCAGGCCTTCAACGGGGCCACGGCACTCACCGCGCTGCTGCTCGCGGCGGTCATCACCGAGCGGAACCGCACCCACGGGGAGATCAAGCGGCTCTGTGCGCGGCTCACGGACATGGTGGCGGCCATGCCGGACCATCCGGTGACCGATCAATGGCAGACGTCCGACGACCCTGAGGACCCCGGCGGCCGGACCGGCGACGGTCAGCCCTGAGGGCCGTCCCGACCCCCGCGCCACACCGTCGCGCTCGACGTCAGTGGGCTGACAACACCTCGGCCAGGTCGTATCCCACCACCTCCTCCAACTGCGCATACGTGCAGCCGGCGGGGGTGCGGTCCGGCCGCCACCGGCGGAACTGGGCAGTGTGCCGGAACCGGTCGCCCTCCATGTGGTCGTACGCCACCTCGCACACCCGCTCCGGACGCAGCGCCACCCATGACTGGTCCTTCTTCGCGGACCACCGGCTCGGCGCACCGGGCAGCCGGGCGCTCTCGTGCGCGGTGGCGTCCGCCCAGGCCGCCCACGGATGGTCGGCGAAGTCGGTCCGCAGCGGCTCCAGCTCCGCCACCAGCTCCTCGCGGCGCTTCATCGGGAAGGCGGCGCACACCCCGACGTGCTGCAGGACGCCCCCGGAGTCGTACAGGCCGAGCAGCAGCGAGCCGACGATCGGGCCGCTCTTGTGGAAGCGGTAGCCCGCCACCACGCAGTCGGCGGTCCGCTCGTGCTTGATCTTGTACATGACGCGGACGTCGGGGCGGTACGGCAGATCGAGCGGCTTGGCGACGACACCGTCGAGCCCGGCCCCCTCGTACCGCTCGAACCACTCCTGGGCGACGGCCGGGTCGGTGGTCGCGGGGGCGAGATGGACGGGGGCCGAGGCACCGGACAGCGCCGCCTCCAGCACCGCGCGTCGGTCCACCTGCGGGGTACTCAGCAGGGAGTCGTCGCCCAGCGCGAGGATGTCGAAGGCGACCAGGCAGGCCGGGGTCTGTTCGGCCAGCAGCCGTACCCGTGAATCGGCCGGATGGATACGCTCGCTGAGCCGGTCGAAGTCCAGCCGGCCGTCGTACGCGACGACGATCTCCCCGTCCATCACACAGCGCGGCGGCAGATTCTCCCGAACCGCCGTGACCAGCTCGGGGAAGTAGCGGGTGAGCGGCTTGCCGGTGCGGCTGCCGATCACCACCTCGTCGCCGTCGCGGTGCACGATCGCCCGGAAGCCGTCCCATTTGGCCTCGTACTGCATCCCGGGCGGGATCCTGGACACGGACTTGGCGAGCATCGGCTTCACGGGCGGCATCACCGGCAGATCCATGGAGCGATTCTTACCCGGATACCTCGATGAGGCTCCCGATATGCGGCATATGTGAGCCCGGCCTAGCGTGGCCCCATGGGCGCAGCGGGAACAGCGGTGGAGCTGGATGCGGACGGGCGGGCGGTGCGGCTGTCCAGCCCGGACAAGGTGTACTTCCCGGAGAAGGGCTACACGAAGAGGGACGTCGCCGAGTACTTCCTCTCCGTGGGCGCCGGGATCACCCGCGCCCTGCGTGACAGACCGACCACCCTCCAGCGCTTCGTGGACGGCGTCGACGGCGACTTCTTCTACCAGAAACGCGCCCCGAAGAACCTCCCCGACTGGATCCCCACCGCCCGGATCGCCTTCCCCAGCGGCCGTCCGGCCGACGAGATCTGCCCCACCGAACTCGCGGCCGTCCTGTGGGCGGCCAACCTCGGCACGCTCACCTTCCACCCCTGGCCGGTACGGAGCGCCGACACCGACCACCCCGACGAGCTGCGCATCGACCTCGACCCGCAGCCCGGCACGGACTACGCCGACGCGGTCACCGCCGCCCATGAGCTGCGGGCCGTCCTCGACGACCACGGGCTGCGCGGCTGGCCCAAGACCTCCGGCGGCCGCGGCATCCATGTCTTCGTACCGATCGAACCCCGCTGGACGTTCACCGAGGTCCGCCGCGCCGCCATCGCGGCCGGACGGGAACTGGAACGCCGGATGCCGGACCGGGTGACCACCGCCTGGTGGAAGGAGGAGCGCGGCGAACGCATCTTCGTCGACTTCAACCAGACCGCCCGCGACCGGACGATCGCCTCCGCCTACTCCGTACGGCCCCACCCGCACGCCCCGGTCTCCGCACCCCTGCGGTGGGACGAGATCGACGACGCCGAGCCGCGCGACTTCGACATCAGGACGATGCCGAAGCGGTACACGGAGGTGGGCGATGTGCACGCGGACATGGACGACCACGCCTTCCGGCTCGACGGTCTGCTGGAACTGGCGGACCGAGACGAGCTGGAACGCGGGCTGGGCGACATGCCGTATCCGCCGGAGTACCCGAAGATGCCCGGCGAACCCAAACGGGTCCAGCCGAGCCGCGCCCGGCACGACGAGGACGGGGTTGCATGAGCGCGCCCGACCTGGAGCCCGTCACACCGCACGGCGACCATGCCCGCCCCCCGGCGCGCGGTGACCGATGGGCGGCGTTCACGGCGTCCCCGTATCTGCCCGCCGTCGTGCTCCTGTTCATCATCGCGGCCGCCGCCGGTCTCTTCGCCGGCTCCTACACGTACGCGATGGCCAACCCGACCCCGCGCAACATCCCGGCCGCCGTGGTCGGCGACCTCGACACCGTGCGCGACAAGGTCTTCCTCGACCGGCTGGAGGCCGCGCTCGACACCTCGCTGGTGCTCCGTGAGTACGGCACCCAAGCCGAAGCACGCACCGCACTGGAGCAGCAGAAGGTCTTCGGCATCCTGCGGTCCGAGAACGGCGGGGTCGGTCTGGACGTCGCGAGCGCGTCCGGAGCCTCGGTCGCCCAACTGCTCGCCGAGTCCACGCTGAAGGTGGGGGAAGCAACCCATGTGCCGGTGAAGGTCAAGGACGTGAAGCCGCTGCAGCGGGGTGACCCGCGTGGCCTCGCCCTCTTCTACATCTCGCTCGCCGCGGTGATCATCGGATTCGTCGGTGCCATCCAGCTGAATGTGCACGCCAAGGCGCTGGCCCCCCTGGACCGGATCGGATTCACCGTCGCCTACTCCCTGCTCGGCGGGTTCGCGATCGCCGCCGTGGTGGACTGGCTGCTCAGCTCCGTCAAGCTGCCGTTCCTCCAGTCGTGGATGATCCTCTCCCTCACCATGTTCACCACCGGCATGGTCTTCACCATGTTCAACGCCCTGATGGGGCGCTGGGCGATGATTCCCACCTGGGGACTGATGGTGCTGCTCGGCAACCCGTCCTCCGGCGGTGCGGTGTCCTGGCCGCTGCTGCCGTCGGTGCTCGGCTTCATCGGCCGCTGGCTCCCCCCGGGCGCCTCGGTCAACGCCCAGCACGCCGCCGTCTACTACCAGGGTCACCAGCGGGTCTTCCCGTACCTGGTGCTCGCCGGATGGGCGCTGGTCTCCTGCACCGTGTTCCTGCTGTGGCGCCACCGGTACCCGGAAGGCCGCGACCACATGCCTCAGCATGCGGCCGCGGCCACCTGACCTCTCCCTGAGCGGTTAGAGCTCCTTGATCCGGATGTCGCGGTACGAGATCACGTCCGAGGTGCTGTGGACCTGGAGTCCGATGTAGCCGGACGAGTAACGCCGACCGTCGGTGCCCGGGTCGTCGCCCCGTGGCGGTTCGAAGACCTGTCCGCCGTTGTTGTCGAACTCGTTCAGCAGGACACCGTTTCGGTAGATCGAGTAGTGCTGGTCGACCACCCGGATCTCGTAGTCGTTCCAGGTGCCCTTGGGTGTGACCCCGGCGCCGGCCAGGCCGATCCGGTCGAATCCGTAGAGCGAACCCGTCTTGTACATGTCGCCGTCCGGCTTGTCGAGAATCTGCACCTCATGGCCGTATTTGATGGCGACCCACTCCGGGCGGGACTCCTCCGGGTTGTCGTGGACGTTCGGGAAGCGGACGAAGACACCTCCGTTGGCGTTGCCCGTGCCGGGGGCGTCATCGCGCCACTGGAGCTTGAGCGAGAAGTCGCCGTACTGCCGTCCCGGGAACCAGAGCATCCCCATGCCGTCCACGGTCGTGGAGCTGGTGATCGAGCCGTCCGCGTTGAGCCCGAACCTGCCACCGCCGACCTGCTGCCACTTGGCGAACGACGCCGCGGTGCCGTCGAAGAGCTTCTTGTAGCCCTCGTCCTGGCCCGGCTTGCCGATGCCCGACTGCTTGGCCGCCCGGTAGATCTTCTTGTGCTCGCGGGCGTCGATCACCCCGGCGGCGAGCAGCTTGTCGAGGACCTTGTCGACGTGCTTGAGGAACAGCGCGTGCGACGACCAGTCCTTCTCGTCCTCGATCAGCTCGTTGATCGTGCAGCGGTTGCCGGTGATGCGGTTGGGAACGCCCGTGTCGACCGTGCCGACGATGACGGTCAGCCGCTCGTCGAACTCCGGGCAGTTCGGTGCGGGCACGCCCCCGCTCTGCGCGATGGTGAACGACACCTGCTTCGCCTCGGAGGTGTTGCCCGCCTTGTCCGTCGCCCGGTGGGCGACGGTGTGGTGGCCGACGCGGTCGACGATGACCGTGGCCGTGTACGCGAGGTACGGGCCGCCGTCGAGCGAGTACTCGATCCTGTCCACACCCGACCCGGCGTCGGTCGCCGTCACCGTCACCTTGGCGCTGGTGACGTAGGCGTTGTCCGAATTCTTGTCGCCCTCGACCTTCGCCGTCGTCTCCGGCGGGGTCGTGTCCTGCGTCGGCGGCGCGACGACGGTGAAGTCGACGGACTTTTCGGCGGCCGTGTTGCCCGCCTTGTCGGTGGCCCGGTAGCGGACGGTGTGCGTCCCCACCTCGTGGACCATCACCGGTGCGGTGTACGGCTGCCAGGCGCCGTCGGCCCCGACCGCGTATTCGACGGTGTTGACTCCGGACCCGGTGTCGGACGCGGTCACGGTGACGGTGGCCATACCCAGGTACGCACCCTGGGCGTCCTTCTCACCGGAGACGGTCGCCGAGGTCTCCGGCGCCGTACTGTCGTCGGTCGGCGGCGCGGCGACCGCGAAGTCGACGGACTTCTCGGCGGCCGCGTTGCCCGCCTTGTCGGTGGCGCGGTACCGGATGCTGTGTGTGCCGACCTCGTTCACCACCACGGGCGTGGTGTACGGCTGCCAGGCGCCGTCCGCCCCGACCGCGTACTCGACGGTGCCGACGCCCGAACTGTCGTCCGTGGCCGAGACGGTGACCGTCGCCTGACCGATGTACGCGCCGTCGGCGTTCTTGTCGCCGTCGACCTTGGCCGACGTCTCGGGTGCGGTGGTGTCCTCGCCGCCACCGCCGTCGGTCACAGTGAGAATGCCCTGCATCGCCTGATGCCCTGGCATGGTGCAGTGGTAGAAGTACCGGCCGGGCGTGAGCGTGACCTCGACGGTGTGTCTGCCGCCCTGGTCGTCACCCGGGTTGGCCAGGATGTTCAGCGGCACGTCGTTGTTGAACTCGGGGTCGGAGACGCTGAACGTCAGCGTGTGCGGCATGCTCGTCGTGTTGCCGGTCGCCGTGCTGTTCTCGAAGACGATGGTCGCCTTGCCGGCCACCGCGGTCGTGGGAGCCGACAGATAGTGGTCGATGGGATCGCCCGCGGTCCAGGTGAGGACCTGATCGGCCGCCGCGGCCTGCCGGCCGGCATCACGACCGTACGCGGCCGTCGACGTCAGCCCCAGAACCATCAGGAACGAACCCAGCAGAGCAAGCCACAATCGGGCGGGTCGGTACCGGGGTCGCGCGAAGAACGAACGGTGTCTCACTGCACTGCCGCCTTCCTGGCCAGATCAGAGGCGGCCGGGGTCGGCTCGCCGCCCTTGTACGTCACACGCCAGAGCGCGGACTTGGAGTCGGAGGTGAAGAAGCCGCGCCCGTAGTCCAGGACGTACAGCGAACCGTCCGGGGCGAACTTCCAGTCCATCAGGTTGCGGATGCCGTCCGCCCCGACCGGGATGATCTTCTTCAAGGACTCGGCGTGGGTGGGCAGACCGCCCTTGCCGACCGTCTTCGGGTCGGTGAGCACGGCATGCCGCGGCTGCGTGTCGTCGTAGAAGTCACCGACGAACCACTTGCCGTCCCAGTACGACGGCCACTTGTCGGCGCTGGTGCTCGCCGCGTCGTACCGGTACACCGGGCCGTTCATCGTCGCCTGGCCACCGCCCTTGAGCCACGGCAGCAACTGCTTCTGCTCCTCCACCTTGTAGCTCGGGATGCCGTTCGCGTCGCGCGGGTAGTCCACGCCACCGCCCTGCGGCGAGTACCAGATGGTGTTGGACGTGATCGGCGGCAGATTCACCAGACCGTCGTTGTTCGGCGACTCGTTCCTGGGATGGTCGCAGTCGTACCAGCCGAGCGGCTTGCCCGGGTCCGGCAGATTGCGGTCCCGGTACGGCTGCTTGTTGCCCATGCAGTACGGCCAGCCGTGGTTGCCCGCCTTGGTGATCGCGGCGAACGTGTCGTACTTCGCCGGACCCCACGTGGTGCTCGGCGCGCCCGCGTCGGGGCCGACCCAGCCCGCGTACAGGGTGTCGGTGGTCTTGTCGACGGAGATCCGGGCGGGATTGCGTACGCCCATCACATAGATCTCGCCGCGGGTCTTGCCGCCGCCCTCGTCCGGCTCCTTGCCGGTGAAGAGATTGCCCTCGGGCAGTGTGTACGTGCCGTCGTCCTCGGGGTGGATCCGCAGGATCTTCCCGTTGAGGTTGTTCGTGTTGCCCGCGGTGCGCCGGGCATCGGCGAACGAGACGCCCTTGTAGTTCGGCGCCGGGTTGTTGCCGGAGTAACCGTCGCTGAAACCTGAGGAGTTGTTGTCCCCGGCCGCTATGTACAGGTTGCCCTTGGAGTCCCAGGCCATCCCGCCGCCCGCGTGGCAGCAGCTGTGGATCTGGACGGGCCAGTGCAGCAGCACCTTCTCGGACGAGAGATCCAGCTTGTTCGTGGCAAGGTCCAGGGTGAACCGCGAGACCTGACGCACCGCCATCTGCTTGTCGCGGTCGATCTTCGAGTGGGGCGTGTAGTGCAGATACACCCAGCCGTTGGTCTCGAAGTCCGGGTCCAGCTCGATCCCGAGCAGGCCCTCCTCGACCTTGACCAGCTCGTCACCGCCGCCCTTGTTCCCGAAGACCGTCAGCTCTCCGGCGAGGGTGACCTTCTTGGTCTTCGGGTCGTAGACATGGATCTGGCCCAGGCCCTTGCCGATGTTCGGGTCGTTCCAGTCGGTGACCACCGGCTTGCTGCTGTCGGCGCCACCGCGCCCGATGTACAGCACCCGTCCGTCGGGCGCGACGACCAGTCCGTGCGGCTCGCCGATCTGGTCGTTCTGACCGGGCTGATTGGGCTGGGTGACCCGTTCCGCCTTGTAGTTGGAGGTGATCGTCGCCTTGCAGTCGGCCCGCGAGATCCGGGTCGTCCAGGCGAGTGCGCCCCGCAGATGGTCGCGGAAGTCCGTCTCCGCGAAGCTGTCGACCGTGCCGCCCATCGCGGTGTAGAAGGACCGGCCGCCGTCGTAGTCACGGCACCAGGACACCGGGTGGTCCCAGCCGTTGGCACTGGCCCCCGGCTTGTACGTGATCTCCCGGACACGGGCCACGGTGTGCACATCGCCGGACGGGTTCTTCGTCCAGTTCAGCCACCTGTCGGGGCGCTTCCACTCCAGCGGCAGGTTCTTCGTCGCCGGGTGCTGCCGGTCCCCGATCTCTACCGTGGCCCGCTGTACGGCGGTTGGGCTGTCGGCTGCCGGGCGGGCGCCGACCAGGCCGGTGAACCAGTCCGAGTACGGTTCGGTGCGTGCCGCGTCATGGATGCCGAGGAAGCCGCCGCCGGCCTCCATGTACGCCTCCAGACCCGACTCCTGCTCCGGGTCGAGGACGTCTCCGCCGCCGGTCAGGAAGACGACGGCGTTGTACTTGCCTAACTGTTTGCCGTTGGTGAAGACGGCCGGATCATCGGTCGCAACAGTCTTGAATCGCCCGGCCTCCGGGCCGGTGAGCCCGATCTTCTCGATCGCGGCGATACCGGCGTCGACGGTCGGGGACTCGTCGGTCGCCGAGGCGTGGAAGACCAGCACCTTGACGTTGGCGCCGCCGGGCGGAGACGGCAGGGACAACGTTGTCGCCATCGACTGCGTGTCCACCGGATGAGGTCTGGCATCGGCGGCGTTCTGGCCGAGTAATGAGACGGTCAGCGCCCCGGCCGCCACGGCCGCCGCGAGCCCGCGTCGTGATCTGGACCGGTGATGTGGTGTGCGCTGCATGTGGTCACCCACCCCTCTTTGGTCACTGCAACAGCATGGAGTCACTGCAACAGCCGATGAAGCTAGACCTCTTTTCGCGACTCGCCAATAGCTATGGCGGCAATGGCACGAACTTTGTCCTTAGTGTGGATAAACGAAGATCCCCGGGCTACCGTATGGCCCGTCCCGGGGGTCACGTGTGCCCCGCCGGTCTCTGGAAACCTCCGCAAATACCCTTATGACAGTGGGGAGTTCGACATGGATCGAAGGAGCTTCAATCGCCGGTTCCTGGTGGGCGGCGGGGTCGCGGCGGCGACCGGAGTGACATCGTTGTCCCTCGGAACGATCGAGGCCAGCTCGGCGGAGCCCCCGCCGAAAACCGCGCCGGCGGGCGGCGTGGTCCGCCATCTCAAGCTGTACGCGGAGAAGCTGGCGGACGGTCGGATGGGCTACGGATTCGAGAAGGGCAAGGCAACGGTCCCGGGGCCGCTCATCGAGATCAACGAGGGCGACACCCTGCACATCGAGTTCGAGAACACCATGGATGTGGCCGCCAGCCTCCACGCGCACGGAGTCGACTACGACATCGCGAGCGACGGCACCCGGATGAACAAGAGCATCGTCGAACCGGGCGGCACGCGCACGTACACCTGGCGCACCCACGCGCCGGGCCGCAGGAACGACGGGACCTGGCAGCCGGGCAGTGCGGGCTACTGGCACTACCACGACCATGTCGTCGGGACGGACCACGGCTCGGGCGGCATCCGTAAGGGGCTGTACGGTCCGGTGATCGTCCGGCGCAAGGGCGACATCCTGCCGGACAAGACGATCACCATCGTCTTCAACGACATGACGATCAACAACAAGCCGGCGACCGAGAGCCCCAACTTCGAGGCCACCGTGGGTGACCGGCTCGAAGTCGTCATGATCACGCACGGCGAGTACTACCACACGTTCCATGTCCACGGTCACCGCTGGGCCGACAACCGCACGGGCCTGCTCGCCGGCCCCGACGACCCCAGCCGGGTCATCGATACGAAGATCGTCGGCCCGGCGGACTCCTTCGGCTTCCAGGTCATCGCGGGCGAACACGTGGGCGCGGGCGCCTGGATGTACCACTGCCATGTGCAGAGCCACTCCGACATGGGCATGGCCGGGCTGCTGCTGGTCGCCAAGGCGGACGGCACGGTGCCGGGCTACGACCCGCACGACATGCATGAGATGCACGACATGAAGACCGACCCACCGAAGGCCGAGAAGTCCTGAGGGTCAGCCCCCGGTCGGGCCCGTCGCGAGGCGCAGCTGCTCCTCCTCGACGATGCGCCGGGCCAGGCTTCTCTCCGACACGTCCACGGCGTCCGGTGTCGTCTCGGCGACATCGCTGCGCCGTGCGTACGCGTCGAAGAGCCGCTCCTTGCGGGCCAGGATGTCCAGCATCCGCTGGTCGACACTGTCCGTCGCGAGCAGCCGGTGCACCTGGACCGTGCGTATCTGCCCCATCCGGTGGGCGCGGGCCACGGCCTGGTGCTCCATCGTCGGCTTGATCTGCGGCTCGCAGAGGATGACTACCGACGCGGCCTGCATGTTCAGTCCGACGCCCCCTGCCTGGATCTGGCTCAGCAGGACCGCATGGCCGTCCACCGCACTGAACTCGTCGATCAGCTCCTGCCGCCGGGCGGCCGGGACGTTCCCGGAGACCGGTCCGAACGCGCCCTCACCCAGGGCCTCCTGGACCGTGGCGAGCACCTCGCGGAAGTACGAGAACACGACGACCTTGAGTCCGTTGCCGGCGGCCTCCGTGACCAGCTCGCGCAGCCGGTTCAGCTTCGCCGAGGTCTCGGGGCGGGCGTACGCCGCCCGGCGCATCCGCATGAACTGCCCGGCGGCGACCGCCTCGCGATAGACGGCGAGATCGGCCTCGCTGAACTCCTCCCACTCGTCGACCTGCACCATCGCCGGGAGTTCGGTCAGCACGTCCTCCTGGTTGCGGCGCAGATAGGCGGGCGCGACGGCTCTGCGAAAGGCGTGCGAACCCGCGACACCATGGGTGGTGCTGATGGACGGGGCCAGTTCGGGCTGGAGATGGCGGACCAGGCTGCGGAACTCCTCGACGCGGTTCTCCATCGGCGTACCGGTCAGGAAGAGCACCCGTTCGGTGTGTCCTGCCCAGCCGGACACCGCGCGCGAGCGGCGGGTGGCCGGGTTCTTGACGTAGTGGGCCTCGTCGACGACCAGCATGCCGGGGCGCTTCCCGCCGTCCCGGGCGGCCGGCAGGGTGTGCAGAGCGTCGAACGTGGTGAGGGCGACCCCGCCCCGCTCGTGCCACTCGGCGAACGCCTCCTGCCGCTCGGGCCCGTGCACCGGCAGGACCCGCAGCGTGGAGCGGGCCCGGACCTCCCGCGCCCAGTTGATCAGCACGCTCGCCGGGCACACCACCAGGAAGTGCGTCTCGCCCCCCGCCGAGAGATGCGCGAGCGCGGCAATGGCCTGCACGGTCTTGCCGAGCCCCATCTCGTCGCCGAGAATCACCCGCTTCTGCGCGAGCGCGAAACGGGCGCCGAACGACTGGTAGCCGCGCAGCGAGACCCGCAGGTGCGCGTCGTCGAGCCGCACCCCACGCACCCGGTCCGCGATCCTGGAGGGGAGGAACCCCTCGGCGGCGTGCCGGTCGGGACCGGTGCCCGACACCTCGGCGAGCAGGCTGTAGTACTCGGCGGACCGCAGCTCGAAGTCGACCCAGGCGGCGACCTCCGACTCCGGGGCCCGCAGCAGATCGACCGACACCTGCCCGAACAGCAGCGGAAGTCCGCGCTCCGCCGCGTCCGCGACGACGGTCCGTACGGACGCGACGGCGGCGAGCGCCGCCGCGCGGGCCTGCCGGCCGGAGAACAGCATGCGCAGCCGCCCACGGGCCGGCCCGGCCTCCGCCAGCAGCGGCTCCAGCTGGCCGACGAGCCGTCGGGCCGCGTCCACCGCCCGCCGGACGTCCGGTCCGGCCTCGACCAGCCGGTGCAGGGCCGTGATCAGGGCGGTGGTGGACTTGTCCGGCGCTTCCACATCGATCCGGACGGCGACCGTGTCCCGGACGGCGTGGGCGATCTGCCCGGCGGCGGCAAGTACCTGGTCGGCGGTCTGCGCACCGACGCCGGGGATCTGACGGAGCTCGTACCGGTTGGCCTCGTGGACCTGGCCGACGGTGGTGTAACCGGCCTGCTCGACCGCGCCGATGCGCAACCGTCCCTCGGTGACGTCCTTGAGCCGGGAGACCGGGATGGCGGCCAGCTCGCGGCGGATCAGGGAGTCGAGGATCGGGGTGAGTTCGGCGTGTATGGCCTCGACGGCGCGGGTGTGATCGGACAGCACCGCACGCGCCGCGCCGAGCAACTGCTCGGCGTGCGCGAGCAACTCCCGGGCGGCCTTCCCCCTCGGAGCCCCGGTATCCGTCTCCCCGGCCTCTGTCATGTACGTTCCTCTGTCCGCGCAGCCCCGCTGCCGCCTCGCCCGACACCTGCCCGAGTGAGACATATCGTGCCACGGGCCGATGACAGGGACGGCCGGGCGGGGCTGGGAGGGGGCACCGGCAGGGGTGTGGTCGGGCGGCGTTCGGCTTGTACCGGAGAGGCAGAGGACGGCGGTGGCCCCGAGGCCTGTCGCGCAACGCCAGGACGGCGATGGCGCACGTCCTTTGTCAGAGTTCGAACGCGATGGTGACCTGCTCGGTCAGATCATCTTCGGTCATCGTGGTGTCGGCCTCGATGGTGCGCAGCTCGAGACGCTCCGTTTCGTCACAGAGGCGTTTCGTGAACATTCGGTCGCGTTCGGCCAGGTTGCGGTTGGCCTTGTCAGGATCACTGGTCCTCCAAGTGAAGCCTTCCCCCGGCGTTTCCCGCCTGCGGATCGCGGCCTGGCGGAACTCGGGCGTCGGAAGGAGCCAGACGGCGTGACCCGGGACGGCAAGCAGTGGGTTCACGAGGTGTGGGAGCAGCCGGAAGCCCTCGACGACGACACAAGGCTCCCGTGGAAGTCGAAGAAGATCTTCCACGATCAGACCGAAGCCCTCTCCTCGAAACCAATGGAATGTCTCCAGCATGGTTTCCGGCGACCGGTTCACCCAGCGCTCGTCCATGCTCATGGCGATGAACTTGTGAAGGAACGGAGCGTCTTCGGGGGTGGTCCGGCCGGCGTGATCACCCATCACATCGTCGGTCGCGTAGAGACGCCAACTGTGCCGATCCGCCAGTCGGCGAGCGATGGTCGACTTGCCTGCGCCGGTCCCGCCGCCGATCCAGTAGACGTGCCGCAGCTCCGCACGCAGCGCCGCGGCGTCGGCAGCCTGCTCATGCCGTCGAGGTCGCACCCGTCTCCTCTCGGCCGCGTCGGCGAAGGCGCGTGCAAGCGCCGCCTCGGCTGCTGTGACGTCCACCGTCCCCACTGTCACTCGTCCGCCGGCCGCTGTCCAGCGGTCACCGGTGCAGGCGGTGCGCGTGGTCCATCTCGCGCATACGGCTTCCGCCGACGTGGCCATGGCGCCCGGTCGTCTCTCAGGGCTGCCCGGTGAGCGGCTGCCCCCACCAAGCCGCCCGAACCGACCCGAAGACCGTGTACGACGCGGCCCTTACGCGCTGAGGTCGAACACCGACCAGTCCGTGTCGTCGCGCTCCCGCAGATGGATACGGGAGCCACGGCAGACCACCGCGTTCCGGTCCGGCATGCCGCCGGCCGGCGGGGTCAGCAGCGTCCTGCGCCCGTCCGGATCGACAGCCGTCTCGGTGATCCGGCCGTGTTCCAGCGTGCTGTTGCCGGTCAGGAAGACGACCCGATGGATTCCGGCGTTGCGCGGACCGCGGTTGTCAGTGCCCGGTGCAAGACTCGGAAGGTCAGGAGATGCCGCTGCAGTACAGGTACGGGACTCGCTGAAGGAGCCGCGCGATGCTCACCACCGATTTTGTCACCGGATCCCCCAACTGGCTCGATCTCGGCACGCCCGACCTCGATGGGGCCACCGCCTTCTACCGAGGTCTCTTCGGCTGGGAATTCGTGCCCGGCGGTCCCGAGACCGGCGGATACGGGATGTTCATGCTGGACGGGAAGTCGGTCGCGGGAGCGATGACTGTCCCGTCGGAGCAGGCGAAGTCGTCCTGGTCGGTCTACTTCCAGACACCTGACGTCGATGCCACCGCGAAGTCGGTCGAGCAGGCCCGTGGCGCGGTGTCCTTCCCGCCGATGGACATCCTCGACTTCGGCCGGATGGGCGGTTTCACCGACCGGGGCGGGGCGTACTTCGGGACCTGGCAGCCGAAGAAGGTCCCGGGCCTGGGCGCGGTGGGCGTTGCACGCACGCTCTGCTGGGCCGAGCTGTACACCCCGGATGTGCCCGCGGCCGCCGCGTTCTACCGCGCTGTCTTCGGGTGGGACACCGCCCAGACGCCGTTCCCCGGCGGCGGCGGGTCCTACACTGGGATCCGCACCGAGGGCGGCGGCGAAGAGGCGGGCTTCGGCGGGCTCGTACCCGTCAACGCCGTTGCGACCCAGGCCGTTCTGGGACCGCACTGGCTGCCGTACTTCGAAGTCGACGACTGCGACGCCGCGGTCGCGGACGTCGAGCGGCTGGGCGGCAAGCTGACGCTGGAACCCATGGACATGCACGGCGTGGGCAAGCTCGCCGATGTCGCCGATCCGTACGGGGCGCACTTCGCGGTGATCAAGAGTGCCGGGACACCGGGGAGCTGACCGGAGGCCGTGCGAGCCCCGCATTGATGCGTCGTTGATCAGTCGTTTATCGCGACCGGGCACTGTGTCCGGCATGCTGATCAACACCGTGACCGACCCCGCACTCGCCTGGCAGGAGACCGCGCTGTGCGCGCAAGCGGGACCCGAATTCTTCTTCCCTGCCCCCGGCAGCTCCACACGTGAGGCCAAGCGGTTGTGCAACGCCTGCGAGGGCCGGGAGGCCTGCCTGGAGTACGCCCTCGACAACGACGAGCGGTTCGGCGTCTGGGGCGGCCTCTCCGAGAAGGAGCGGGAACGACTGCGCAGAGTTGAGCGCAAGCAGGCCTGAGATTCCCTTGTTACATGCCACAATTCGGCCCTGCGCGTTCCTGAGCCAACAGTCCAGGGGGAGCCGAGTTGAGCGAGTACGACTACATCGTCGTCGGGGCGGGATCGGCCGGCTGTGTGCTGGCCGCGCGACTCTCCGAGGACCCCACGGTCCGGGTCGCGCTCGTCGAGTCGGGCGGGCGTGACCGAAAGCCGGAGATCCGGATTCCGGCCGCCTTCCCGAAGCTCTTCAAGACCGCGTACGACTGGGACTTCAGTACGGTGAAGCAACCGGCCCTCGGTGGCCGGGAGCTGTACTGGCCCCGGGGCCACACCCTCGGCGGATGCTCGTCGATCAACGCCATGATGTGGGTGCGCGGGCACCGCGACGACTACGACGCCTGGGCCGCGTCCGCCGGTGCGGACTGGTCCCACGACGTGCTCGTACGGTACTTCCGCCGAGCGGAGCAGTGGACCGGCCCGACCGGCGACGGCACGGTGTACGGCACCGAGGGGCCCCTCTTCATCTCGCCGCCCCGCGCCCCCAGCCCACTGACGGCCGCCTTCCTCGACGCCTGTTCGCTGGAAGGTCTGCCGTTCCTGCCCGAGCTGAACGCCCCCGACCACAGTGGCAGTGCCCTCACCCCGGTCAGCGTCCACCGGGGCCGCCGCTGGAGTGCCGCCGACGGCTACCTCAAGCCGGCCGGTCGCCGCGCCAATCTCGACATCCTCACCGGAACCCGCATCCGCAGCCTGGCCTTCGACGCCGACGACTCCACCCGCGTCACCGGCGTCGTCACCGAACGCGGCCACGGCGCGGCCGTGCTCACCGCACGCAGCGAGGTCATCCTCAGTGCCGGAGCCATCGGATCGCCGCAGCTGCTCCTTCGCTCCGGCATCGGCGACCCGGACCGGCTGCGCGAGTCCGGCATCGAGGTGCGGGCCGCATCCCCGGACGTGGGCCGCCACCTCCAGGACCATCTGTCCTTCGCCGTGACCGTGCACTGCCCGCAGCCGGTGACCATGACCGGAGCCGACAGTCTCGCCAATCTCGGCCGCTTCCTGCTGGCGCGCCGTGGGCCACTCACCTCGAACCTCGCCGAAGCGGTGGCGTTCATCCGCTCCACCCCGGAACTCACCGCCCCCGACCTGGAACTGATATTTGCCCCGGCTCCGTTCATCAACCACGGTCTGACCGCCCCGGCCGAACACGGCATCACCATCGGCGTGGTCCTGCTCCAGCCGGAGAGCGCCGGCTGTATCACCCTGGACCCGGACACCGGTGAGAAAGCCGACGGAGCCCGGGGCGTCCGCATCGACCCCGGCTATCTGACCGCCGAGTCGGACCTGCAGCGCATGATCGCCGGAGTCCGCCGCGCCGAGTCCCTGTTCGCCGCCGCGCCCCTGGCCGTGCACACCTCGGGTCCGATGGGGCCGTACCCCGGACCGGTCGACGACGCGCGTCTCGCCGAGGCGATCCGTACCGGCGCCGAGACGCTCTACCATCCGGTCGGCACCTGCAGGATGGGTGAGGACCCGGAGTCGGTGACCGACCCCCGGCTGCGGGTGCGCGGCGTGGCGGGGCTACGGGTGGTCGACGCCTCGGTGATGCCACGCATCACCCGCGGCCACACCCATGCGCCCACGGTGGCCATCGCCGAGCGGGCGGCCGAAATAATTCGTGAGGACGCACGGGTGACAGCTGGTTAGGATCTCCCCAATGCCCGGACGTAGCGCAGAGGCAGGCGCGCCGCCTCGCCGGGGCGGATACGCCGGTTCGAATCCGGCCGTTCTGGCAGGTCGTCCGCTCGGGGCCCCGTAGCGCAGAGGCAGTCGCGTCCGCACTGCTGCGGAAGGACGCCGGTTCGAGCGGCATGGTGACTCCGCTGCCACACGCCGGAGTCCCCGCCGGGCACGCCGATGCCGCCGTCGCCCGCAGCGTTCACCGGGCCGCTCGAGACACTTCGATCCCGGAAGGCACAATCGCCCCATGGTGAAAGATCTCCTGGACGCCCTCGACCCGCTCCCGTATCCGCAGCGCATGCGTGAACTCGCCGCGCGGGTACGCAGGCTGGCCGCCCACGGCGAGCTGCGACCGGTCCTGGCGGAACTGGAGCGGCGTGGACCGTACGAGCGGGGGCTCGCCGTCATCGCCGCGGCCGTCGGCCGGGACAGCGACTGGATCGCCGAACACCTCGCCGACGAGGACACCTTCGTACAGGGCCACGCCCTGCGGGTCGCGCACAGCCTCGGCGTACCGGACACGGCGTACGAAGCGGCGCTCGACGATGCCCCCGAAGCCGTGCGCCGCAGACTGCTGCGCGCCGTCGTGGACGGGCATCGCACCGCGCTCGCCGACCGGCTGATCGACGAGCTGCGCGCCACCTGGGGCGACGCCGAGGCGGCCCGTCTGCTGCCGGGCTGCTCCGCCGGGACCGTGACCCGACTGCTGCCGGAGCTCTTCCACGCGGTGTCCTGCTGGTCCGCGTTGGGCCGCCGCCACCCCGGCCCGCTCCTCGACGCCGCGGAACGCGAACTGGCCGCCAAGCCGGAGACCTCGCGTGACGGATGGTGGCAGTGGTACGGGCACGAACGAGGGATCGCCACGGCCGTCACGCACTGTCCGGAGCGGGTCCTCGACCTGCTCGAACGGTACGGTCCGTCCCAACTGCCCGCACCCCTGCACCGCCGGCTCGGCATCCTGGTCGGCGCCGACCCCGCGCGCTTCGTACGGCTGCTGCTCGGCCACCACGGCTTCGCGATCCGTCGCAGTGGCGCACTCACCCGCACCGTGCTCCGCCGCCTGGCCGACACGGTGCCGGAGGAACTCCTTGTCGAGCTGGGCCGCGCCATGGCCGGATTCTCCGAGCAGAACCGGTTGATCCAGGCGCTGCCACCGGGCCGCCGCGGGGCCTTCCACGCCGCGGTCGCCGACGGTCAGGGCGACGGCTCGCGCGTCACCGTCGACGCCACGCTGCTCGATGTGCTGCCCCGTACCTCCGTCGTGGAACAGGCGCGGCGCATGGCGGACCGGGCCCGGGACCGCGGCGCCCCGTGGTCCACCGTGCTGCTGGCGGAGTCGTATCTGCCCGTCGGTGAGGTGCGGGAGAAGCTGCTCGCCGCCACCCGGCGGTCTGCCGCGGACGACCGTGCCGAAGCCTGGCCGCTGCTGATACGCAACGCCGGACGCTCCGGCGACCCGGCCGCCGTCGCCGTCGTCCTGGACGACATGGCGAGGCTGCGCAACGAACAGGACCCCGTACGGTCCGCCGCGCTGCACGCGCTCCTCGCCGTCCCGCCCGCACTCCTCACCGACGACGTGGAACCACACCTGGACCGGTTGGTCGCCGACGCCGTCGAGGCCCGCGACTCCTCCCCGTACACCCGCGAAACGCTGAGCTCCCTCGCTGTCGCCGTGCTGCGCACCCACACGGCAACCGGGCAGCGCGCCCTGGTCAGCTGGGCGTTGCGCACCCTGACCAGGCTCTCCGGGAACACCGGCGGCGCCGACCTCGGCCGGCTCGACCGCACCCTGCGGCGCGGCCAGGAGCACACCGTCTTCGAGGCGCTGCGGCCCTGGCTGGAGGCAGGTGCCGAGAAGTCCGACTACGGGCTCGTCCTCTCCCTCACCCGGGCGGTGGGCCGCCGCGCGGCCGCCATGGAGGACCTGCAGGAACTGCTGTGGCAGGCCGTGCGCTTCGGGACCAGTTCCACCTCGCAGGCCGCCGTCGACCTCTGGCTGCAGTCGCGCGCCGACCGGGACGTCCGCGTCGAACGGATCCTCGCCCGCGAGCCGTCGGCCGCCGTGCTCCCCGCCGTGCTCTCCGTCCTCACCCGGCGGCGCACCGATCTGCTCGACCGATTCCTCGGCGACACCCCGCCGTACGGACGGTTCCTCACCCACGGCACGCCGTGGACCGTGCCGGTCGGGCGCGAGGTGCGCCGCTGGGTGCCACGTCAGGTGAGGGCCGCCGCCCGCGCACTGGAGCAGTCGGCGCAGGACGAGAAACTGCCGCTGCACGCACGGGCGGCGGCGATCGGCCAGCTGGCCGCGGTTCCGGAGTCGGGGGCGGAGGCGTTGAGCCGCTGGACCGGTTCGTCCGACGTGGTCCTTGCCGAGGCGGCACTCGCCGCGCTCGCCCGGACCGACCGGCCCGCCGACGTGTTGCCCGAACTGCTCGCACACACCGGAGACGACCGGGCCCGGGTCGCGGTGTACGCGGCGAGCCGCGTCTCGCGCCACGTTCGACCGTCACGGCTCGGTCCCCTGCTGCGGGGTCGGGTGGCGCCCGGCACCGGCAAGGTGACCAGCCGCAAGGAGGCCGTGCGGCTCGCCGCGACGCGGCTGCCGGCCGGCGAGGCGGCGGGCGTGCTCGCCGAGGCGTACGCACTGCCCGGCCAGCACCCGGATGTCCGTGCCGCGGTTGTGGCCTTCGGTACGGAACTGCTCGGTGACGAGCGGATGTGGGAGGTGATGGCGGACGCGGCGACCGGCGGCCGGGCACTGCGGACCGCCGTACTGCGGGTGGGTCCGGCCGAGCTGCCCGGGGCGTCCCGGCCGCGTTACGCGCGCCTGGTGCAACAGGTGTGCGCCACCGACGACGAGGACCTGGCCGCGCTCGCCCATCAGGCGCTGGCCCGCTGGGTGCCGTGAGCGCCCGGGGCATGCGCGGTGCTCGTCGACGCCCTCACCGACCTGGACCGCCGCCGTGGCTGGCAGTCCGCCGCCGTTGCGCTGACCGGCGCGGCCTCCGCGGCGCCGGAGGCGGCCGGTGAACTGAACCGGGCACTACGGACACTGGCCACCACCGACACCGCCGACGAGGCGGGATCCGAACGGGACCGGCCCGCCCGGCAGCGGATCGATCACCTCGTGAACCTGTTGACCGCACGGGCCGTGACGCACCCCGAGACGTTCCGGGCGGAACGTACCGCCGCCGCCGATATCCTCGCCGCGCACCGGGGTTTCGTACCGCAGGCTGCCGTACTCCTCGCCCACGCGCTGGACCTGGACGCCGGTCCCGACCCGCTGCACTCGGCGCTGGTCCGGCTGGCCCGCCTGCACGAGCGGCGGCCCGTGCTCGCTTCCCGTACCGCGCAGACGCTCGCCACCCGGATCACGTACGCACACCGGAACGGCATCGGAGACACCGACACCCTGCTCACCGTCGCAGCCCGGCTCGGCGCCACCGGAGACACCGCGGAAGGGCTGTTCGCCGCCGCACTCACCGCGACAGGCGGCGCCCGCACCGCGTGGACCGGACCCTGGCGCACCCAGCTGAGGCTGCTGCGCCAGCACCCGGTCCCCGACGTGCGCGACGCCGCCTACGCAGAGGTGACGGCCCACGAGTGAGCGGGCTCGTGGGCCGTCGGTGAGCCGTGGGTCAGGCGCCCGCGCGGGCGGCCATCCGAGCCTTGCGCGCGGCCAGCTTCTCGTCGAACTTGGCCGCCTCGCTGTCCAGGCCGCCCATGTACAGCCCCAGCTCCTCCTGCGCCTTCAGCCCGTCCGGGCCGAGCCCGTCGATGTCCAGGACCTTCAGGTAGCGCAGCACGGGCTGGATCACGTCGTCGTGGTGGATCCGCATGTTGTAGATCTCGCCGATCGCCATCTGCGCGGCGGCCCGCTCGAAGCCGGGCATTCCGTGGCCGGGCATCCGGAAGTTGACCACGACGTCGCGCACGGCCTGCATCGTCAGGTCCGGGGCGAGCTCGAAGGCCGCACCGAGCAGGTTGCGGTAGAAGACCATGTGCAGGTTCTCGTCGGTGGCGATGCGCGACAGCATGCGGTCGCAGACGGGGTCGCCCGACTGGTGACCGGTGTTGCGGTGCGAGACGCGGGTCGCGAGCTCCTGGAAGGCGACGTACGCCACCGAGTGCAGCATCGAGTGGCGGTTGTCGGACTCGAAGCCCTCCGCCATGTGCGCCATCCGGAACTGCTCCAGCTTGTCCGGGTCGACCGCGCGCGAGGTGAGCAGGTAGTCGCGCATCACGATGCCGTGCCGGCCCTCCTCGGCGGTCCAGCGGTGCACCCAGGTGCCCCAGGCGCCGTCACGGCCGAAGAGGGAGGCGATCTCGTGGTGGTAGCTGGGGAGGTTGTCCTCGGTCAGCAGGTTCACGACCAGTGCGATCTTGCCGATGTCGGAGACCTTGGACTGGTCGGCCTGCCAGGCCTCGCCGTCCTCGAAGATGCCGGGGAAGTTCCTGCCGTCCGAGAACGGTACGTACTCGTGGGGCATCCAGTCCTTGGCGACCTTGAGATGGCGGTTGAGCTCCTTCTCCACCACCTCTTCCAAGGCGTACAGCAGCTGGGCGTCTGTCCACGCCTGCGAACTGCCGAGGTGGGGAGAGGTGATCGTCACGGGGGCTCCTGGGGACGGGAGAATTACTTACGGCCTCGTAGGTTACGAGACCGTAGGTTAAGGCGGGAGTAAGGCCCCCGCCAAGCCCACTCACCCGAAGTTCGCTTACGTACCGTTATGTATGCAGGTCACGCTGGGTGTGCGGAGAAGTACATCACGCAGTTTCCGAGTGTTGCGAACTCACTGATGCGGAGGTATGGCGGCCGGGACCGCGCCCCGGTGGCGAGCACTGCCACCCCCCGTGCGGTCCTCATCCGTCCACCGATCCGGCCACGCTCCTCACATTTCCGCGCGTACCGCCTCTGCGGTCGTGTCTCGCAGTTCGCCGTCGAGCAACAGCCAGCGCGTGATCCCGAGCGACTCCAGGAACAGCACATCGTGGCTCGCCACCATCAGCGCCCCCTCGTACGACTCCAGAGCCGCCGTCAGCCGGCGCACGCTCGCCATGTCCAGGTTGTTCGTCGGTTCGTCCAGCAACAGCAGCTGCGGCGCCGGCTCGGCGAGCAGCAGCGCAGCCAGCGCCGCACGGAAGCGTTCCCCGCCCGACAGTGTTCCGGCGGGCCGGTCGGCCCGCGCCCCCTTGAACAGGAAATGCGCCAGCTTCGCCCTGATCCGGTTCTCCGTCGCGTCCGGTGCGAACCGCGCCACATTCTCCACGACGCTCAGCCCGTCGTCGAGCACATCCAGGCGCTGCGGAAGAAAACGCAGCGGCAGATGGGCCGTTGCCTCACCGGCCACCGGTGCCAGCTCGCCGGCCAGCGTGCGCAGCAGAGTCGTCTTGCCCGCGCCGTTGCGGCCCACCAGGGCGATCCGCTCGGGGCCGCGTACCTCGAACTCGCCGCGCACCCGTGCCCCGTGAGCGAGTTCCAGGTCGCGCAGTACGAGCACCCCCAGGCCCGGATGGACCTTCGTGTGGGGGAGTTCGACCCGGATCTCGTCGTCGTCGCGCACAGCCTCGACAGCCTCGCCGAGGCGCTCCTTCGCCTCGGCGAGCTTCCCGGTGTGCAGGACGCGGTGCTTGCCGGCCGACACCTGGGCGGCCCGCTTGCGGTTGCCCATGACCGCCTTCGGTTCGCGCTTGGTGTCCCACATCTTCTGTCCATAACGCTTTCGCCGGGCCAATTTGACCTGGGCGTCGGCCAGTTCACGCTTCTGGCGTTGTACGTCGGCCTCGGCGACCCGCACCATGCGCTCGGCCGCCTCCTGCTCGACGGCGAGAGCTTCCTCGTACGCCGTGAGGTTCCCGCCGTACCACGTGACCTGACCGTCCCGCAGATCTGCGATCTGGTCGACACGGTCCAGGAGTTCACGGTCGTGGCTGACGACGACCAGCGCACCCGTCCAGGCGTCGATGGCCTCGTACAGCCGCCCGCGGGCGTACAGATCCAGATTGTTCGTCGGTTCGTCCAGCAGCAGCACCCCGGGGCGGGCCAGCAGAAGTGCGGCGAGGCGCAGCAGCACGCACTCGCCGCCCGACAGCTCGCCGATGGTGCGGTCGAGTCCGATGTGGCCGAGGCCGAGCTGATCGAGGGTGGCGCGGGCGCGCTCCTCCACGTCCCAGTCGTCCCCCACGGCCGCGAACCACTCCTCGCGCACGTCACCCGCCTCGATGGCGTGCAGTGCGGCCCGGGTGTCCGCGACACCGAGGGCGGCATCGACCCGCAGGGCCGTGTCGAGGACCAGGTTCTGCGGCAGGTAGCCGATCTCGCCCAGGGTTCGGATACGGCCGTCGGCGGGGGTGAGTTCACCGGCGATCAGCCGCAACAGGGTTGATTTACCACTGCCGTTGAGCCCGATCAGGCCGGTCCTGCCGGGGCCCACGGCCAGCTGGAATTCGTCGAAGACCACACTGCCGTCCGGCCAGGCGAAGGAGAGAGACGAACAGGCGATGTGAGTCATGGGGGTAGACATACGGATCTCCCGGTTGCGAGGAAGGAAAGGAGGCAACGGGGTGAGACACCGGTCGGGGGCGTTCCACGGGCATGGCGCACGGCCAAGGAGGAGCCCCGGTTGCGGAGGACGGCTCGAAGAGCTGAGGTCACACCCGGGCGCGCAGACATGACAGACATGCACAGGCATGAACTGTCCGGACACGGCGCGCAACGCGGTGTCTCACGGCCTCAGACGAGCAACGTCCTTCTCCGATCCGACGACAACAAGGACGTCACGAACGGTACGAGCGGGCCTCGCGGCACAGCAAACGATTTACGTCGATCCCGGCCGCGCCGACGGGTGCGGCGGGACCCGGGCCGGTGGAGCCGCCGGGGGAGTCCGGATCAGCAGGTTCCGCCGAGCAGGTCCGCCAGACTGCGGTCGAGATCCAGGTACCGGTGCTCATCGCCCGGCGGGACCAGCGCCTGCGCCCGCCGGAGGAAGCGGCGCAGCTCCCCCGTGCGGACATGCACCATCGCGATGCCCTCGGCGGCGTGGAATTCCAGAACCGTACGGTCGTAACCGAACGGCCTGATCCGTACGTCCCCGACACCGGCCGGCGCGTCCATGCCCGCCGCCAGCAGCTCGCGGGAGAACTCCCAGGCCACCTCGGCGCCTTCCAGCGTCGCCGGGGCGGGGAACGCCATGCGTACGGCGAACGGGTCCCTGCGGTCGTACTGCAGCGTGGCGGGAAGGGTCTCCATGCGCGGCGCGGACGCGACCATGCGTGCCTGCACGGACTGCTCGATAACGATGGACACGACCTGCTCCCCCTCGGGCCGGATGAACGGTAACCGGCACCGACAGAGACGACAGAAGTCTTTGAACCGTGCACCGGCGACAGCGTGAGCTGCGTCACCTTGCGAGGCCGCCGCGATCGGATGTCCCTTTCGAGGAGGCGCACCCTGGACGGCGCCTTGACGGTCGGTTAGCTTCCTGCGCCATGAGGCTCAAGGGGAAGACGAGACGACTGATGTCATGGGGAGTGTGCGGGGCGGCGCTGACCGCCGCACTGGCCACTCCGGCCGCGCAGGCAGCACCGGGAGAGGGGCACGGGCCCGGCCACCGGCCCGCGTGGACGCTCACGGACACGGGAACCGACGCCCGCTTCCGTGGCCTCGCCGCCGTCAGCAGCCGCACCGCCTGGGCCGCGGGCTCGAAGGGCACGGTCCTGCGCACCACCGACGGAGGCCGCCACTGGCGCGACGTGGCGCCGCCCGGCGCGGCTGAGGCGGCCCTGGAGTTCCGCGACATCGAGGCCTTCGACGCACGGCGCGCGGTGGTACTGGCCATCGGGGAGGGCGACGCCTCCAGGGTGTTCCGTACGGACGACGGCGGGACCACCTGGACCGAGTCCTTCCGCAACACCGACGCCCGTGCCTTCTACGACTGCCTCACCTTCTTCGACAGCCGGCACGGCCTTGCCATGAGCGATCCGGTGGACGGTAAATTCCGCATCCTGTCCACCGCGGACGGCGGCCGCAGCTGGAAGGTGCTGCCCTCGGCGGGGATGCCGGACGCCCAGGCGGGCGAGGCGGGGTTCGCCGCGGGCGGCCAGTGCCTGGTCAGCTCGGGGCCGAAGGACGTCTGGCTGGCGACGGGCGGCGCGGCCACCGCCCGGGTGCTGCACTCCGCCGACCGCGGGCTGACCTGGACATCGACCGAATCGACGATCCCGGCCGGAGACCCGGCCCGAGGCGTCTTCGGCCTGGCGTTCCGTGACCGTACGCACGGCATCGCGGTCGGCGGTGACTATCGGGCCGACCAGGCATCGCCGAACGCCGCTGCCGTCACGGGCGACGGAGGCCGCAGCTGGCAGCAGTCCACCACCGCGCCGCCCGCCTACCGCTCCGGTGTCGCCTGGGTTCGGCACACCCGCTCGACGGCACTGGCCGTCGGCCCGACCGGGACGGACCTGACGACGGACGGCGGGCGCACCTGGCGCACGGTCGACACCGGTTCGTACGACACCGTGGACTGCACACCGGACGGCGGCTGCTGGGCGGCCGGCGAGAAGGGGCGGATCGCCAGGCAGGCATAGGGCCCGTCGTCAGGGCAACTGCTGCCGGTAAGGGGCGAGTTCGTCCGACGTCTTCGTCGCGATGAACTCCGTGATCCGGTATGCGCACACGCCCTCGGCCGCGAAGGGGTCGGCCGCCGCGATCTTCTCGATCTGCGCGCGGTCGTCCCCCACGGCGAGGATCACACCGCCGTCGCGCGGATTCTTGCGGCCGGACGCGATGAAGACCCCGGCCGCGTACTGCGTGTCCAGCCAGGCGACATGCGCCTCCATCAGTGCGTCGACACGTTCGACAGGGGCGGTGTAGGTCAACTCGAGTACGAACATGAATGTCACCTTATCGACACCGCATCGGAGCCCGCCCGGACGGGACTTCTAAGCTGGTCGGCACCATGACGACCTTCCGCACACCCGCCGATGCAGCCGAAGCCCGCGCCATCCAGGACACCCTCCGCGCCCGCGTGGTGCTCGACGAGCCGGGGCCGCAGCCCGGGACGGGACGGGCGACCGGTGTCGACGTCGCCTACGACGACGAGCGCGATGTCGTGGTCGCGGCGGCGGTCGTGCTCGACGCGGCGACTCTGGACGTCGTCGCGGAGACCACCGCCGTCGGACGGGTCACCTTCCCGTACGTCCCGGGACTGCTCGCCTTCCGGGAGATCCCGACCGTGCTGGCCGCGCTGGAGGCCCTGCCGGTCGACCCCGGTCTCGTCGTCTGCGACGGATACGGCAGGGCGCACCCGCGCCGCTTCGGGCTCGCCAGTCACCTGGGCGTTCTCACCGGACTCCCCGTCATCGGCGTCGCCAAGAACCCGTTCACCTTCACGTACGGCCAGCCGGGCCCCCGGCGCGGCGCCTCCTCGCCGCTCCTCGACGGGGACGAGGAGGTGGGCCGGGCGCTGCGCACCCAGGACGGCACCAAACCGGTGTACGTCTCGGTCGGACACCGGACCGGCCTGGACAACGCCTGTGCGCACACGCTCCTGCTGGCCAGGGATTTCCGCCAGCCGGAGACCACCCGCAGGGCCGACGCGCTGTGCAGGCAGGCGCTCCGGGAAGCGACCGCCTGAGTGCGCGCGGCCGCCGGTACCTGAGTATGTGTACGGATACCGCCTGCTGATCATGACCGGCACCCTTGTGCACATGAACGATCATCGAACGTCTGCACACACCGGAACTGTCCATCTCGCCCAACGGCGCCTCGCCGTGGGAATGAGCCTCGGCGTCCTCGCGGGTGTCGTGTGGACCGTCGCGATGATCTGCACGCTCGCGTCCTGGATGCTCTGACCGGCAGTTCCGCCTGCCGACCCCTCCCGCGACGGGTCGCGCGGCCGATCCGCTCAGCGGACGGCCGCGACCCGGAAGCGCAGCCCGGCCCCGCGCAGCCGCTCCAGCAGCGCGTCACCCATCGCGACGGCCGTCGTGACCTGCCCCGATGTCGGCGGAAGCTCGTCCAGGGCGAGGCAGAGCGCCGACTGGGCGAGCATCTTCGCCGTCTCGTCGTAGCCGGGGTCACCACCCGACACCTCCGTGAAGACCCGGCGGCCGCCGCCCTCCCCGACGAAACGCACCGTGAACCAGCTCCGCCTGCGGCGCTCCGCGTCCGGGCCCGCCCCCGGCTCGTACCGGCCCATCAGCCAATTCCGTGCGGCGGGCAGCTGAGCCACGCCGAGGAGGGCGCCGATCGCGGCCGTGCCGCCGAGCGCCACCGGCAGGCGCCTCACCGAGGCGAAGTGGCGGTAGCGGAAGTCGGGTCCGTACCGCGCCAGCCGCCGCGCCGAGCGTTCGACGACCTGTGGGTCCAGGGTTGGCAGGGGCAGCGCCCAGGTGCCGGTCCCTGCACTGAAGTGGGGGGTGCCGAGCGATGCGCGGGCGCGGCGGCCGACCAGGCGTGGTTCGTGCAGCCGGCGCTCCTGGGCCGCGCGCAGCATCTGCGGGCCGCGGCCCATCGCGGTGAGCGCGGATGCGAACGTACCGCCGGAGAAGACGGCATTGCTGCGGACGAAACCGTCGATCGTCAGCGGCACGTCCTGCGGCAGCTGCTGGACCGTGAAATACACCCCGAGGTCGTGCGGTACGGAGTCGAAGCCGCAGGCGTGCACGAGCCGGGCCCCGGTCTCGCGGGCCCGCGCGTCATGCTCCAGATACATCCGGTCGACGAACTCCGCTTCGCCGGTCAGGTCCGTGTAATCCGTCCCGGCCTCCGCGCAGGCGGCGACCAGCTTCTCGCCGTACCAGACGTACGGACCCACGGTCGAGGCCACCACATGCGCCGATTCGGCGAGTTCGCGCAGCGCGTCGGGGTCGTCGGCGTCGGCGTGCAGCAGTGGAAGGTCCGCACAGCGCGGATCGATCGCCGTCAGGCGGTCGCGTAGCTCGGCCAGCTTGGCCGGGCTACGGCCGGCCAGCGCCCAGCGGCAGCTGTCGGGTGCGTGGGCGGCGAGATATTCGGCGGTGAGGGCACCCACGAAGCCGGTGGCACCGAAAAGGACTATGTCATAGGGGCGTTGTGCCCCGTTCTGCCTGTTCACGAGTGCCTCCGCAGGGGCCGGCGCCGATGTAGCAGGCAGAGGTTAGCGGAGGGGGTCGTGGCGGTGTACAGCCGGGCGGCGATCGTGAGGGAGGATCCAAGGGAAAGAACTAAGCGCTTGCTCGGCTCAAGGGGTTGTGCGGAGCGCGGCACGTTCTTAGCATCATCGCTGTTACATCAGTTGTGTCACACCGCTGGGGGCTTGATGGCAACGACAGAGCACGGCCCACTGGCGGGCGTACGCGTGGTGGAGCTGGCGGGCATCGGGCCCGGCCCGTTCGCCGCGATGCTCCTGGCCGACCTCGGCGCCGACGTCGTCAGAGTCGACCGGCCCGCCGGCCCGGGGCTCGGCATCGATCCCGCATACGACCTCACCAACCGCAACAAACGCTCCGTGCTCGTCGACCTCAAGGCCGAGGACGGCCCGGACCGCGTCCTGGACCTGGTCGAACGCGCCGACATCCTGATCGAGGGCTACCGGCCGGGCGTCGCCGAACGCCTCGGCGTCGGCCCCGACGCCTGTCTCGCCCGCAATCCCGGGCTCGTCTACGGGCGGATGACCGGCTGGGGCCAGGACGGGCCACTCGCCGAGCGGGCCGGACACGACATCGCGTACATCGCCCTCACCGGCACGCTCTCCATGATCGGCAAGCCGGGCGAGCCGCCCACCGTCCCAGCCAATCTGGTCGGCGACTACGCGGGCGGCTCGCTCTATCTCGTCGTCGGCATCCTGGCCGCCCTCCAGCACGCACGCACCCCCGGCGGAACGGGCCAGGTCGTGGACGCGGCGATCGTCGACGGCGCCGCCCACCTCGCCACGATGATCCACGGGATGCTGGCGGCCGGCGGCTGGCAGGACCGGCGCGGCTCCAACCTCCTGGACGGCGGCTGTCCGTTCTACGGTTCGTACGAGACCGCCGACGGCCAGTACATGGCGGTCGGCCCGCTGGAGCAGCAGTTCTACGACGAGTTCATCAAGCTACTCGGCATCGAGGACCGGTGCCCGGACCGCAAGGACGTCACCCGCTGGGAGGAGCTGCGCACGGTCGTCGCCGACCGGTTCAGGACCCGGACACGCGCGGAGTGGACCGAGGTCTTCGAGGCCACGGACGCCTGTGTGGCCCCCGTCCTCTCGCTCCGCGAGGCCCCGCACCACCCGCACCTCGCCGCCCGCTCCACCTTCGTCGAACACGGCGGCCTCACCCAGCCCGCCCCCGCACCGCGCTTCTCCGCCACGCCCGTCTCCGTACGCAGCGGACCCGCGCAACCCGGCGCGGACACCGAGGACGTCGCCCGCGACTGGGACGTACCGAGCATGCACCGGCCCCGGAAGGACACCACCGACTGATGGAACTCTCCCTGCCGTTGAACTACGCGGGCAACCCGCGCGAGGCCTGCGACCAGGTCGCAGGCCTGGAGTCCGCCGGACTCGACGCCGTCTGGGTCGCGGAGGCCTATGGTTTCGACTCGCCCACACTCATGGGCTATCTGGCCGCCCGCACCGAACGTATGAAGATCGGCGCGGCGATCCTCAACGTCTATTCCCGCACTCCCGCCCTGATCGCTCAGACCGGCGCCGGACTCGACGCGATCTCCGGCGGCCGGGCGCTGCTCGGGCTCGGCGCGTCCGGGCCGCAAGTCGTCGAGGGCTGGCACGGCAAGGCGTACGACAAGCCGCTCGGCCGGACCCGCGAGACCGTCGAACTGTGCCGCCGGATCTGGCGCCGCGAGGTCATCGACCACCACGGCATCACCGACATGCCGCTGCCCAAGGAGAAGGGCGGCCGGCTCGGCAAGCCCCTGAAGATCCTGACCCGTCCGGTGCGCGAGGAGATCCCGCTCTACATCGCCTCGCTCGGCCCCGCCAACGTCCGGCTGACCGCCGAGATCGCCGACGGCTGGCTGCCCACCCTCTACCTGCCCGAGAAAGCCCAGCAGGTATGGGGCACGGCCCTCGCCGAAGGCGCCGCCGAGCGCGACCCGGCGCGCGGCCCGCTGCAGACCGTGGCCGGCGGACTCCTTGCCATCGGCGACGACGCGACCGCGCTCAGGGACCTCGCCCGCCCGCAGATCGCGCTGTACGTCGGCGGAATGGGCGCCAAGGGCAAGAACTTCTACAACGACCTCGCCGTCGCCTACGGGTACGAGAAGGAAGCCGCGCTCATCCAGGAGCTCTACCTCTCCGGGAAGAAGAAGGAGGCCGAGGCCGCCGTCCCGGACGAATTCTGCGAGCTCATGTCGCTGTGCGGACCCGAGGGGTACGTACGCGACCGCGTCGAGGCGTTCCGCGAGTCCGGCGTCACCATGCTGAACGTCATCCCGGTCGGCCCCGATCCGGCCCGGCTGATCTCCACCGTCAAGAACTGGCTCTAGGGGGCCCGCAGTGCAGCGGCAGATCTTCACCGAGGAGCACGACGCGTTCCGTGAGACCGTCCGGACCTTCCTGACCAAGGAAGTCGTCCCGCACTACGAGCAGTGGGAGAAGGACGGCATCGTCTCGCGCGAGGCCTGGCTCGCGGCCGGCCGGCAGGGACTGCTCGGCTTCGCCGTGCCCGAGGAGTACGGGGGCGGCGGCACCACCGACTTCCGGTACAGCGCCGTCCTCGCCGAGGAGTTCACCCGGGCCGGCGCCCCCGGACTCGCTCTCGGCCTGCACAACGACATCATCGGCCCCTACCTCACCGGCCTCGCCACCGAGGAACAGAAGCGGCGCTGGCTGCCGGGCTTCTGCAGCGGCGAGATCATCACCGCCATCGCGATGACCGAACCCGGCGCGGGCTCCGACCTCCAGGGCATCCGCACCACCGCCGAGGACAGGGGCGACCACTGGCTGCTCAACGGCTCCAAGACGTTCATCTCCAACGGCATCCTCGCCGACCTGGTGGTCGTCGTGGCGAAGACCACCCCGGAGGGCGGCGCGAAGGGACTCTCGCTGATCGTCGTCGAACGCGGCACGGAGGGCTTCGAGCGGGGCCGCAACCTCGACAAGATCGGCCAGAAGTCCCAGGACACGGCCGAGCTGTTCTTCAACGACGTCCGCGTCCCCAAGGAGAACCTGCTCGGTGAGCGCGACGGCGCGTTCATCCATCTGATGACCAACCTGGCACAGGAGCGGATGGGCATAGCGCTCGCCGGTATCGCCGCCGCCGAGTACCTCCTGGAGATCACCACCCAGTACGTCAAGGAGCGCGAAGCCTTCGGGCGGCCGCTCTCCAAGCTCCAGCACATCCGCTTCGAGATCGCCGAGATGGCCACCGAGTGCGCCGTCACCCGGACCTTCGTCGACCGGTGCATCGTCGACCACTCGAACGGCGAACTCGACGCCGTACACGCCTCGATGGCCAAGTGGTGGGCCACCGAACTGCAGAAGCGCGTCGCCGACCGTTGCCTCCAGCTCCACGGCGGCTACGGCTACATGGCGGAATACCGGGTCGCCAAGGCGTTCACCGACGGCCGCATCCAGACCATCTACGGCGGAACGACCGAGATCATGAAGGAGATCATCGGCCGCTCGCTGCTCGCCTGACCCCGACGATCGACCACCCCCGAAAGGCTGCTGTCTTGAGTACCGAAGCATTTGTCTACGACGCGATCCGTACCCCGCGCGGGCGCGGCAAGGCCAATGGCGCCCTGCACGGCACCAAGCCGATCGATCTCGTCGTCGGCCTCATCCACGAAATCCGCAACCGCTTCCCCGGCCTGGACCCGGCCGCCATCGACGACATCGTCCTCGGCGTGGTCAGCCCGCTCGGCGACCAGGGCTCCGACATCGCCCGGATCGCCGCCATCGCCGCCGGACTCCCGGACTCGGTGGCGGGCGTCCAGGAGAACCGGTTCTGTGCCTCCGGTCTGGAAGCCGTCAACCTGGCCGCAGCGAAGGTCCGTTCGGGCTGGGAGGACCTGATCCTCGCAGGCGGTGTCGAGTCCATGTCCCGGGTGCCGATGGGCTCCGACGGCGGTGCCTGGGCGATGGACCCGATGACCAACTACGAGACCGGCTTCGCCCCGCAGGGCGTCGGCGCCGACCTCATCGCGACCATCGAGGGCTTCTCGCGCCGCGACGTCGACGAGTTCGCCGCACTCTCCCAGGAGCGGGCCGCCGAGGCGTGGAAGGACGGCCGCTTCGCGCGCTCCGTCGTCCCGGTCAAGGACCGCAACGGCCTCGTCGTACTCGACCACGACGAGCACATGCGCCCCGGCACCACCGCCGACTCGCTGGCCGCTCTCAAGCCCTCGTTCGCCACCATCGGCGAGCTGGGCGGCTTCGACGCCGTGGCGCTGCAGAAGTACCACTGGGTCGAGAAGATCGACCACGTCCACCACGCGGGCAACTCCTCGGGCATCGTGGACGGCGCCGCACTCGTCGCCATCGGCAACAAGGAGACCGGCGAGCGGTACGGCCTCACGCCGCGTGCCCGGATCGTCTCCGCCGCGGTCTCCGGCTCCGAGCCGACCATCATGCTGACCGGACCCGCCCCCGCCACCCGCAAGGCCCTCGCCAAGGCCGGACTCACCATCGACGACATCGACCTCGTCGAGATCAACGAGGCGTTCGCCGGTGTCGTCCTCCGCTTCGCCCGGGACATGGGGCTCTCCCTCGACAAGATCAACGTCAACGGCGGCGCCATCGCGCTCGGACACCCGCTCGGCGCCACCGGCGCGATGATCCTCGGCACGCTCATCGACGAACTGGAGCGCCAGGACAAGCGGTACGGCCTCGCCACCCTCTGCGTCGGCGGCGGCATGGGCGTCGCCACCGTCATCGAGCGTCTCTGACCGTCCCCGGCCACCCCTTGCCTACGGAGAACACAGCAATGACCGAGAGCACGACCATCCGCTGGGAACAGGACGAGACCGGCGTCGTCACCCTCGTACTCGACGACCCCAACCAGTCCGCCAACACGATGAACCAGGCGTTCAAGGACTCCATCGCGGCCGTCGCCGACCGCGCCGAGGCCGAGAAGGACGCCATCCGCGGCATCATCTTCACGTCCGCCAAGAAGACCTTCTTCGCGGGCGGCGACCTCAAGGACATGATCAAGGTCGGTCCGGAGAACGCCCAGGACGCCTTCGACGTCGGCACCGCCATCAAGCACTCGCTGCGCCGCATCGAGACCCTCGGCATCCCCGTCGTCGCCGCCATCAACGGAGCGGCCCTCGGCGGCGGTTACGAGATCGCGCTCGCCTCCCACCACCGCATCGCCCTCGACGCGCCCGGCTCCCGCATCGGCCTGCCCGAAGTCACCCTCGGCCTGCTGCCCGCGGGCGGCGGTGTCACCCGCACCGTACGCCTCATGGGCGTGGCCGACGCGCTGCTGAAGGTCCTCCTCCAGGGCACCCAGTACACCCCGAAGCGCGCCCTGGAGAACGGCCTCGTCCACGAGGTCGCGGCCACACCCGAGGAGATGCTCGACAAGGCCCGCGCCTTCATCGACGCCCACCCCGAGTCCCAGCAGCCCTGGGACGTCAAGGGCTACAAGATCCCCGGCGGCACCCCGTCCCACCCGAAGTTCGCCGCCAACCTGCCCGCCTTCCCGGCCAACCTGAAGAAGCAGCTCGCGGGCGCCCCCATGCCTGCGCCCCGCAACATTCTGGCCGCCGCCGTCGAGGGCTCCCAGGTCGACTTCGAGACCGCGCTGACCATCGAGGCCCGGTACTTCACCGAGCTCGTCACCGGCCAGATCTCGAAGAACATGATCCAGGCGTTCTTCTTCGACCTCCAGGCCGTCAACTCCGGCGCCAACCGCCCCAAGGGCATCGAGGAGCGCCAGGTCAGGAAGGTCGCCGTCCTCGGCGCCGGGATGATGGGCGCCGGCATCGCGTACTCCTGCGCCCGCGCCGGCATCGAGGTCGTCCTCAAGGACGTCTCCACCGAGGCGGCCGCCATGGGCAAGGCATACAGCGAGAAGCTGCTCGCCAAGGCGCTCTCCCGGGGCCGTACGACCGAGGCGAAGCGCGACGAACTGCTGGCCCGCATCACCCCGACCGGCGACCCGGCCGATCTGGCGGGCTGCGACGCCGTCATCGAGGCGGTCTTCGAGGACACCGCGCTCAAGCACAAGGTGTTCCAGGAGATCCAGGACATCATCGAGCCCGACGCACTGCTCTGCTCCAACACCTCGACCCTGCCGATCACGGTCCTCGCCAAGGGGGTCAAGCGCCCCGCCGACTTCATCGGCCTGCACTTCTTCTCGCCCGTCGACAAGATGCCGCTGGTGGAGATCATCAAGGGTGAGCAGACCGGCGACGAGGCCCTGGCGCGCGCCTTCGACCTGGTCCGCCGGATCCAGAAGACGCCGATCGTCGTCAACGACTCGCGCGGCTTCTTCACCTCGCGTGTCATCGGCCAGTTCATCAACGAGGGCGTCGCCATGGTCGGCGAGGGCGTCGAGCCCGCGTCGGTCGAGCAGGCCGCGGCCCAGTCCGGCTACCCGGCCAAGGTCCTCTCGCTGATGGACGAGCTGACGCTGACCCTGCCGCGCAAGATCCGCAACGAGTCGAAGCGCGCGGTCGAGGAGGCGGGCGGCACCTGGGCCGGGCACCCTGCGGACGCGGTCATCGACCGGATGGTCGACGAGTTCGGACGTACCGGACGCAGCGGCGGCGCGGGCTTCTACGAGTACGGCGAGGACGGCAAGCGGGCCGGGCTGTGGCCGGGGCTGCGCGAGCACTTCGCCAAGCCGGAGGCCGACGTCCCGTTCGAGGACATGAAGGAGCGGATGCTCTTCTCCGAGGCACTGGACAGCGTGCGCTGCCTGGAGGAGAACGTCCTCATCTCGGTCGCCGACGCCAACATCGGATCCATCATGGGCATCGGCTTCCCGCCGTGGACCGGAGGCGTGCTCCAGTACATCAACGGGTACGAGGGCGGCCTGCCCGGCTTCGTGGCACGCGCCCGGGAACTCGCCGAGAAGTACGGCGACCGGTTCCTGCCGCCCGCGCTGCTGGTGGAGAAGGCCGAGAAGGGCGAGACCTTCCACGACTGACCGGCGTCCCCAGCGGGCCACGTACCGGCCGGAGGCTGCGGTATCCGCACCCTCCGGCCGGAAAATACCGGGTGGACAGCGGGACACCCTGTCAGCGTCAGCGCCATGAAGCGCGCTGCCATGACGACGACGCCGGAGAGTGTCCCGGAGCGCTGACAGATGTCTCAGTCCGAAGCCCCGGGGCGAGTGCCCCGGGGCTTCGGCACGGGGTCCCTCACTGCTCGAGCGAAGCCGAGAGCGTGCGGGAGGTCACTCGCCCGATGACCGCGAGGAGACCGCCATGCACGACCACCGCAAGCTCGGCCGCGAACTGGCCCTGTTCGGCACCGACCCGCTGATCGGCGCGGGGCTTCCGTACTGGCTGCCCGACGGCGCGACCGTGCGGCACACCCTGGAGGAGTACATCCGCACCGCCGAGCGGCGGGCCGGCTACCGGCACGTGTACTCGCCGGTGCTGGGCGGGGGCTCACTCCGCCGTGAACGCGGCCCGCAGCTCTTCCTTGAGCGACCGCTGGAACGCGGTCACCAGCGCCTGCAGCACCATCGGCTGCATATGGGCCGACAGCGACTTCATCGCCGCCACGTGCTCCGGGTCCGACTCCCGCTCCCGGTACGGGTTCCACACCTCGTCCCGGAACAGTCGCGTCAGCTCGTGCGCAGCGGAACGGGTGTGCTCCAGCAGCACCGTGCGCGCCGCGAGGATCGTCTCGTTGGCGATCGGTACGTCGAGCAGCTCGACCCCCAGCCGCAGCATCCCCGGATCGACCCGGAAGCTGCCGTCCGCCGCCTTCGCGCGCTCCAGCACACCCATCGCGGCCAGCCGGTCCACGTCGTCCTCGGTCAGTGCCCGCCCCGCGCGCCGCTCCAGCTCCGCCCGGGTCGCCTCCTCCGCCGAGTCCGGCGCCCAGGACGCCACCAGCGCCCGGTGGATCGCCAGATCGTGGGCGCTCAGATCGGGCGGCAGCTGCTCCAGATAGCGTTCGATCGCCGCGAGCGTCATGCCCTGGTGCTGAAGCTCCTCGATCAGCGCCAGACGGGACAGGTGGTCGTGCCCGTAGTGCCCGACCCGGCGCGGCCCGATCACCGGGGGCGGCAGCAGCCCCCGGGTGCTGTAGAAACGCACGGTACGTACGGTCACTCCGGCGCGCGCCGCCAGTTCGTCGACAGTGAGCGTCGGCTCCTCGGTTCCGGTCGCCATGTCTGCTCCTCGCTGCTGGCCGCTGGGCACTGCCGTCCCCGGTTACGCCTGTACCGACGGCACTGTCCGCATCCGTGTGCACCTATCCGGTTCAACAGTATTGCTGTCTCACCACTGTTGTGAAAGTCTCCGGCACCGCCGAAGTGCAGTAGGACCGCAGTACTCGCCGCCGGACCCTGGCCCACCTGGGAGCCGCCGGGTCCCGGCCGGTTGTCGGTGGTGGTCCGTACGGTGGTGTCATGTCGGAGATCACGTATGTACGGGGGGACGCCACCGCACCACAGGGCAAGGGCGTCAAGCTGATCGCGCATGTCTGCAACGACCTCGGCGGCTGGGGCAAGGGCTTCGTCCTCGCCGTGTCGCGCCGCCGGCCCGAGCCGGAGACCGCGTACCGCCGCTGGCACCGCGAGCGCGCGGGCCACGACTTCGGCCTGGGCGCGGTGCAGTTCGTCCAGGTGGGGCGGTATCTGTGGGTGGCGAACATGGTGGGGCAGCGGGGCATACGTACGGGCAGCAAGGGTGTACCCGTGCGGTACGAGGCGATGGACACGGCGCTGGAATCCGTGGCCGAACGGGCCGTCGAGCTGGGAGCATCGGTCCACATGCCCCGGATCGGATGCGGCCTCGCAGGCGGTAAGTGGTCCCGGACAGAGCCGTTGATCGAGCGTCGGCTGCTGAGCCGAGGCATAGCCGTGACGGTGTACGACTAGGAGTAGGGCGCCAGGCGCTGAGCCCGCGTCACCGGTGAACCGTCGTCCGCCGTAGGCTCCCGGCCATGCGAACCGACAGCGCTCCGGAAGCCCGCGCCCTTCTGATCACCGGCACCGTCGGGGCCGGCAAGACGTCGGTGGCCGACGCCGCAGGAGACCTGCTGACCGGCTCCGGCGTGCCCAACGCCGTCATCGACATGGACTGGCTCTGCCGGAGCCGGCCCGCGCCCGCCGACGACCCCTTCAACTTCTCGCTGCTGCTGCGCAATCTGAGGTGCGTGGTCGGCAACTACCTCGACACGGGCGTCACCCGGCTGGTTCTCGCGGGCGTCGTCGAGGACGCGGAGGACCGCAAGCGGTGCGAGAAGGCGGTGGGTGTCGGCCTGTCCGTGTGCCGGCTCCGGGTCGAGCTGCCGGTGGTCCGGCAGCGGCTGTCCCGGCGCCACGCGGACGAGCCCGAGGCGCTGCGGTGGCACCTGGACAGATCGGGGGAGCTCGACGGGATCCTCGACCGGGCCCAGGTGGAGGACTTCACGGTCGACGCCACCCAGCACCGCATCGACGAGGCCGCGGCCGCGGTGCTGGAAGCGGCCGGCTGGCGGTGACGGTCGGTACCGCCCACCTGCGCACACGGTGGCCGCCGGCCGAACCGGTCCCGCCGCCCCTGCTCGCCGGCCCGCCCGCGATCGCATACTGGAATACACATCAGCCGGGCACCGGCCCGCACGCCCGTCGACTGCTGGGAGCGCCGCATGAGCAGCGAAGCACCCCGGGGCAGGAACCGGAAGCGGGAGCCCGAGCCGCCGCCGCCCGGCGGAGTGCTCTGGAGCCTTGCCGGAGACGTCCGCGCCCTGCTGATGCTGCCCGCCGCCCTCACCCTCCAGGTCGCCCACCCGGCGGTCGGCGCGGGCGTCGACGATCACTCGGTGTTCCGCACGGACCCGTGGGGGCGCGGCGAGCGGTCGCTGCGCTCGCTCCAGCTCTGGGTGTACGGGGGTGAGGAAGCCGCCGAGGAGGGGCGCAGGCTCCGCAAGCTGCACCGCACCATTGAGGGCACCGACACCCGCGGGCGCCGTTACCATGCGCTGTCACCCGCGAACTATGCGTGGGTGCACGCCACGGGCTTCCCCATCTACCGGCACGGCACGCGGTATCTCGTCCGCCCGCTCACCGAGGCGCAGGAGCGGGCCCTGTACCGGGAGTGGCTCCAGGTCGGCCGGATCCTCGGCATCAACGACCGGGACATGCCGCAGTCGATCGAGGAGTTCTGGCCGTACTACCGCAAGGTGCTCGCCGACGAGATAGAGGCCACCGTCGTCGTCGAGGAGCTGGTCGCCACCGACCGGCCGGTACCGCCGCCGGACCGGGGTCCGCGGTCGGTCAGGCTGCTGGTCAAGGTTCTGTGGCCGGTCCTTTTCCCGCCGCTGGCCCGGTTCCGCAGGTTCATCACCATCGGGCTGATGCCGCCGGAGGCGCGCGAGGCGATCGGTCTGGAATGGACGGACGCGCAGGAGCGGAGGCTGCGGCGGTTCTGCGGTGTCGTCCGGGCTGTGGTGCCCGTGCTTCCTGAGCGGCTGCGCTATCTGCCGTACGCGCGCCGGGCCCGAGCCGCCCAACGGATGCGAGGCGCCCGCTGAGCTCACCCGGGCCCGTGGTGTTCAGCCGCCTGATGCGCCTTCGGTGACTGCGGGCGTCTGCGGGCCGGTCGTGGTCGGACGGGCTCGTATGCGGGCGGGGGCGCCGGTGCCGACGGCGTCTTCCGCACCGACGGGTCAGGCCGAGGCTCGCCGGACCAGCTCGGTCGGTGTGATCACCGAATCGGTCTCCTGCCCTTCGCCGTTCAGCCTCTGCATCAGCAGCCGCACCATCAACCGTCCCATGCCTTCGACATCCTGACGGACGGTCGTCAAGGCAGGATCGGTCGCTTCGGCCACCTGCTCCATGTCGTCGAAGCCGACCAGCGCCACGTCCTCCGGTACCCGGCGGCCTTGCTCGCCCAGCACCCGAAGGGCGCCGGACGCCATCAGGTCGTTGGACGCGAACACGGCGTCGAGGCCGGGGTGGCGCTCCAGCAGTTCGGCCATCGCCCGGGCGCCGCCATCGACGGTGAAGTCGCCCTCCACGATCAGTGACGGATCGCTGTCGGTCAGCACATCGCGGTAGCCGTCGATCCGGTCGAGCGCCGATGTCTGGCCGCGGGGCCCCGCGATGTGCCCGATCCGCTGCCGGCCGAGAGAGACCAGATGGCGTACGGCCTCGCGGGCGCCGCCGCGGTTGTCGCAGTCGACGTAGGGGACGGCGTGTTCCGATGCGTCCCCCGGTGTGCCGGGGCGGCCGCCGTAGACCGTGGGCACCCGGAACCGGCGGATGACGGCGGGAAGTTCGTCGTCGGTGTGCAGCGAGAACGCCAGCACGCCGTCCACATGGCCACCGGCCAGATAGCGGGTGATTCGGTCGAAGTCCCCGCTGCCCTCCACCAGGAGGAGCACCAGCTGGGCGTCGTACACGTTGAGTTCCCGGCTGATGCCACGGATCTGCCGGGAGAAGAACGGGTCGGAGAAGATCCGGAACTCCGGCTCGTCGATGATCACGGCCACCGCGCCGTTGCGCCGGGTGACCAGGGTCCGCGCGGCATGGTTCGGTATGTACCCGAGTTCCTCGACCGCCTTGCGGACCTGGTCCACCAGCGGCTGTCGCACCCCCGCCCCGCCGTTCACGACCCGGGAGGCCGTCGCCCGCGAGACTCCGGCGCGGGCCGCCACGGCCTCCAGCGTGGGGCGGGCATCACGGGAGGAAGGGGTCGGACCGGGCAAGGGACGCTCCTCGTAAGCGCGGGAACCGGCCGGAATCGGCCGAGGCTGGCGGAACAGCACGAACCCCACAAGCCTAAGGGCTGTCCCGTAATCCCTGGCGGGCGCCCGACGACAGCTACGGCGCCTCGCCGCGCCGTCGGAACGCCGCATACATCCAGTATCCGGACGTCTCTCCGCCTTGCCATGCACCGCATCTGACGCCGCGCGCCGAGCCACCAGGGATTGCGGGACAGCCCTCCGGGCCTGGAGTCCGCGAGGTCCCGTCCGACCCGTGCCACCGGCACGCGACCGGGCGCCGCCCCCCCCACACCGGGGAGGACGGCGGCGCGGAGACCGAACCCTTCGGGGCAAGACGTGTCCATGGCCGCTGCCGTCATACGGATCGCCATTCGGCCGTCATGGCAGTTCGACCGCTCTCACGTCACGTAGATGGGGAATCGCCCCCTGTTGCCCAGGAGTTGACCGGGGTACCTTCCGCAGATGCCGATACGTGTGCGGGGCACCCGCTTGACGTACAGATCGCTGGTGGTGGCGGCCTCGGCCGCCCTGATGACCGTCCTGCTCTCACCGGCAGGCGCGCAGGGCGCGAGCCCGCGGGAGAGCAGACCCGTCTACTCGTACGGGAACGCCGTCCGTGAGTCCGTCTGGGTGGACACCGGACTGGACGGCGACGGAAACGGAAAGAGCGACCGGGTCGCCGTCGACATCGTGCGGCCGCGCGAACCCGCGGCGCAGGGCCGGAAGATACCCGTGATCATGGACGCCAGCCCGTACTACTCCTGCTGCGGGCGCGGCAACGAGAGCCAGCTGAAGACGTACGACAGCCAGGGAAATCCGGTCCAGTTCCCGCTGCACTACGACAACTACTTCGTCCCGCGCGGCTATGCCTTCGTCGCCGTCGATCTGGCCGGTACCAATCGCTCCGACGGATGTGTCGATGTCGGAGGCCGCTCCGACATCCAGTCCGCCAAGGCGGTCATCGACTGGCTGAACGGCCGGGCCCGCGGCTACACCACCCGCACCGGCACAGAACGCACCGGAGCCGGCTGGTCCAACGGCCGCACCGGAATGATCGGCAAGAGTTACGACGGCACCATCGCCAACGGGGTGGCGGCGACCGGAGTCGACGGTCTGCGGACCATCGTTCCCATCGGATCCATCTCCTCCTGGTACGACTACTACTTCGCCCAGGGCGCCCCCCTCTACGACAGCGGCCCCGAATGGCTCTCCGACTATGTCGAGAGCCCCGAGGCACGGGCGCGCTGCGGTGCCGTCCAGCAGAAGCTCGTCGACGAGGCGCCCCGTACCGGCGACTGGACGAAGCTCTGGAACGAGCGCGACTACGTGAAGGACGCCCGCAAGGTGAAGGCCAGTGTCTTTGCCGTCCACGGGATGCAGGACCTCAACGTCCGCACCAAGCACCTCGGCCAGTGGTGGGACGCCCTCGCGGATCGGGGCGTCGAGCGCAAGATCTGGCTCTCCCAGACCGGGCACGTCGACCCGTTCGACTACCGGCGCGCCGAGTGGGTCGACACCCTGCACCGCTGGTTCGACCACTACCTCCTCGGCTACGACAACGGCATCGACCGCGAACCGATGGCCGACATCGAACGTCACCCCGACCAGTGGTCCACCGACAAGGTCTGGCCGCCCCGCACCACCGCGGTCACCACCGCGCGCCCCGGCCCCGGCACCGCGCCCGGCGTCGGCACCCTCACGCGCAGGCCCGCCCGCCCCGGCGCAGCCGAGACGTTCACCGACGACCCGAAGCAGAGCGAGACGGACTGGGCCGCCGACCTGGAGAGGACCACGGGCGCCAAGGCCGGGTTTCTCACCGCACCACTCGCCCACGACCTGCGGCTTGCCGGCTCTTCGCAGGTCACCGTCACCGCGACCCCGACGACCGCCACCGCCCATCTCTCCGCGGTCCTCGTCGACGTCGGCCCCGACACCATCCGGGACTACGCCGCATCCGGCGAAGGCATCACCACCCTCACCGACCGCACCTGCTGGGGCGCGAGCACCGCCGGCGACAGTTCCTGCTTCAAGGTGACCGAGGCCAGGACCACCACCGTCGACCGGACGGTCTTCAGCCGCGGCTGGGCCGACCTCGGGACGTACGCCTCCGCGGGCAAGGGACGCCCCCTCACCCCCGGCAAGCGCTACACGATCACCGTCGACCTGGCCGCGAGCGACCACATCGTGCCGGCCGGACACCGCCTCGCCCTGATCGTCGCAGGCACCGACAAGGACCTCATCGACCCGCCGGACTCCACCCCCACGCTCACCCTCGACCTGGCCCGTACGTCCGCGAAGCTGCCGTTCGTCGGCGGCGCCGCAGCGTTCGTGCGCGCCACCGCGGGCCCCGCGCCCGCGACAACCCCCCGCGTATCCCGTCCCGAGGGCGTGGCACCGCCTCGTCCCGCGCACCGCATCCCGGGAGGCAGCCGCTCATGACACCCCGTACCCCGATCGTCCGACAGCTCGGCACCCGTCCCCGCCCTGGTCGCCTCGGACTCCGTCAGCTCGGACTCCGGCACCTGTCCCTGACGGCCGGGGCCGCCATACTGGCCGTACCCCTGGTCACGGTGCCGGCCGAGGCCGCGCACACCCCGCCCCGTACCGGCTTCGAGATCAGCAACGGGGCCCACTGGACCGGTCAGCCCGAGGAGCAGTCGTTCCTCGCCGCCGTCGGCCGGGGCAGCGACCGCGTCTCCATCGACCGGATCGGCACGACGAAACAGGGCCGCCCGCTCCAGCTCGTCCGTATCGGCAACCACCGCCCCACGTCCGACACGATGCTGCTGATCTGCAGCCAGCACGGCAACGAACCGTCCGGCCGCGAGGCCTGTCTGACCACCGTCCGGGATCTCGCGTACGCCAAGGACCCGGCGACCCGCGCCTTCCTCTCCCGGACCGACGTCCTCGTCGTCCCCACCGCGAACCCCGACGGGCGGGCGGCGAACACGCGCGGCAACTCCGACGGTGTCGACATCAACCGCGACCACATCGCCCTGCAGACCGCCGAGGCCCGTGCCATGGCCGCGGTGATCCGCGACCGGAAGCCCGATGTGATCTACGACTTGCACGAGTACGGTGCCACCCCGCCGTACTACGACAAGGACCTGTTCGTCCTCTGGCCCCGCAACCTCAACACCGCCGACCGGGTGCACGGCGAATCGCAGATCCTGTCCGATGGGTATGTGCGGCCCACCGCCAAGGAGGCCGGCTACAGCAGCGGTCTCTACGGCATCTGGACCGACCCGGTCACCGGCGACCCGATCAAGCAGACCGCGGGCGACGGACAGGAGCGCATTCTCCGCAACACCGCGGGCATCAAGCATGCGGTGGGCCTGCTCATCGAGTCCCGGGTCGACGCGCTCACCGACGCCGAGAAGGCCGACCCGGCCCTCAACAGCCGACGTCGCGTCGCCTCGCAGCTGGCCGCACTCGACGGGCTGTTCAGTTTCACCGACGAGCGACGCGGACGCATCGAGGCCGCCACGGCCGCGTCCCGCACGGCAGGGTTCAAGGACCGCGGTCCCGTCTACCTCGGCGGCGCCGACAACGAGGCGGCCGAGCCCGCCGAGATCCTGCAGGACCCGCCCTGCGGCTACCGGCTGACCGCCGCCCAGTTCGCCGACGTCAAGGACGAACTCGCCCTGCACGGCGTCACGTTCCGGCGCGACGGTGACGGAGCGTACGTACCGCTGCGCCAGTCGGCCCGGAACTTGGTCCCCCTCCTCCTGGATGAGAGGGCCACATATCACATCACAAACGGGCAAGCCGATACCGCTTGTTGATCCCGCGAACGGCACGATGCGTGTGGTACTGCCTACGGAGAGCGAAATTACAGCTTCCGTGAAAGGTGCCACTCGTGTCGCAGGACGAACAGGGGACGGGCGGCCGGGCGGATCTTCCGGTAACGGCGGATCTGCCCGGCGACCCGACCCAGGACCGGCAGCCCACGACCGACCGAGTGGTCTTCGGAGTCACCGCCGTCCTCACTCTCGCCTTCGTGACCTGGGGGGCCGCCGCCACGGGTTCGCTGGAGAACGTCTCCAGCAAGATGCTCAACGGGCTCATCCACAACGGTGGTTGGGCCTTCATGCTCGTCGCGTCCGGGTTCGTCGTCTTCGCCCTCTGGCTCGCCGTCAGCCGCTACGGGAAGATCTCCCTCGGCCAGGAGGGCGAGGAGCCCGAATTCCACACCGTGTCCTGGGTCGCGATGATGTTCAGCGCCGGCATGGGCATCGGACTCATGTTCTATGGCGTCAGTGAGCCGCTGGCCCACTTCACCAACCCGCCGCCCGGCACGCACCCCTTCGACGCCGCCGACGCGATGCAGACGGCGATGGCCACCACCCTCTTCCACTGGACGCTCCACCCCTGGGCGATCTACGCGGTCGTCGGGCTCGCCATCGCGTACAGCTCCTACCGGCGCCGCAGGCGGCAGACGATCAGCGCGGTGTTCGAGCCGCTCATCGGCGCCCGGCACGCCCACGGCGCCGTCGGCCGGCTCATCGACATCCTCGCCATCTTCGCGACCCTCTTCGGCTCCGCCGCGTCGCTCGGACTCGGCGCACTCCAGATCGGCAGCGGGTTCCATGAGCTCAACTGGCGGGAGAAGACCGGCACCGGACTGCTCGTCGTGATCATCGCGGTGCTGACCGTGGCGTTCGTCGTCTCGGCGATCTCCGGTGTCGAGAAGGGCATCCAGTGGCTGTCCAACACCAATATGGTGCTCGCCGTGATCCTCGCGGTCTTCGTCTTCATCGCCGGCCCCACCATCATCGTGCTGGATCTGCTGCCCACCTCGATCGCCGCGTACTTCGGCAACCTCGCCCAGCTCGCCGGACGCACCGAGGCGACCGGCAAGGGCGAGGTGGCCGAATGGCTCGGCAGCTGGACCGTCTTCTACTGGGCGTGGTGGATCTCCTGGACGCCCTTCGTCGGCATGTTCATCGCCCGCATCAGTCGCGGCCGGACGATCCGTCAGTTCGTCGGCGGCGTCATTCTGGTGCCCAGCACCGTGAGCCTGGTCTGGTTCGCGATCTTCGGCGGTACGGCGATCAAGCTCCAGGAAGCGGGCAGGCTCGGCGGCGCCACGACCCAGGAGGCCGAGCTGTTCGGTGTCCTGAAGCAGTTCCCGATCGCCACCGTGATGAGTCTGCTGGTGATGATCCTGGTCGGCATCTTCTTCGTCTCGGGCGCCGACGCGGCCTCCATCGTGATGGGTACGCTCTCGCAGAAGGGCATCCGTGAACCGGCCAAGTGGGTCGTCATCTTCTGGGGCGTCGTCACCGGCGCGGTGGCGGCCGTGATGCTGCTGATCGGCAACGGGAGGGGCGACGCGCTCGCGGGGCTCCAGAACCTGACGATCCTGGTCGCCGCACCGTTCGCGCTCGTCATGATCGGCATGTGCGTGGCGCTGATGCGGGACCTGCGTGAGGACCCGATGATCGTGCGCCGTGAGTTCGGCATCGAGGCCGTCGAATCGGCAGTGATCGAGGGCCATGCGAAGTACGCCGGCGACTTCGAGATCCGGATCGGCCCCGGCGGCAGCCAGATCACCACCGAACACCACGACAAGCCCGGCCCCAAGAACCCGCCCGGCGATTGAGGACACCACAGGGCCGAAGCCCCGCACCGGCGGCTCAGCCCACCAACCGGGCCACTGTCTCCGCGCAGCCCCAGGCAACCGTCACCCCCGCGCCACCGTGCCCGTAGTTGTGGACCAACCGCCCGCCGCCCGGCAGCGGTTCGGCCTCGATGCGTACACCCGCATCGCGGGCCGGACGCAGCCCCACCAGGTGTCCGATGATCCGCGCCCGCGCGATCTCCGGCCGGATCCGGGCGCACCGGGCCACGATCTCCCTGGCCGTACCGGGATCGGGCACCGTGCTCCAGTCGTCCACCTGGGCCGTGCCGCCGAGGATCAGCCGCCCGGGCTGAGGGAAGAAGTACGTGGTCGCCTCCGACGCCGGGTCCGCCTCGGTGAACCACTCCTCGATCCCCGGGTTCTCCACCAGCACCAACTGGCCGCGCACCGGCCGCACCCCGGCATCCCGGACCAGTTCCCGGGCCCCGAGACCCGTGCAGTCGACCACCGTCGTGGCCTCCGCCGCCGCTTCGTCGAACACGGTGACCGCGCGCTGCTCGACCGCAACCCCCGCCGCCGCGAGCCGTCGCTCCAACCAGCCCAGGTACACCGGCATGTCGATCAGCGGCAGCCGGGCCCGCAGCCCGTCGGCCGCCTCCACCAGTTCCTTCAACTGCCCCGCCCACGGCCCGAGCACGGCGAGCCGCTCGCCCCGGTGCAGGCCGGTGACCAACCGTACGCCGGTCTCCTCCGAGCGCCCGGCCAGCTCCTCGTACCTCCGCAGCGACGTCAGTGACCAGTCGCCGACCAGGTGTTCCGGCTCGATCCGGTACGGCCACCACAACGCGCCCGCCACGGCCGATGCGGTCGCCGCGGCCGGCTCCCGGGACCAGACCCGCACCGGGTGACCGCGCTCGGCCAGTACCAGCGCCGTCGTCAGTCCGCTGACCCCGCCACCCACCACGATCACGTCCGACACTTCTGCCCCGCCCGTCCCATCGGCTCATGCGCTGCTCATGGGCGGACGCTAACGGAATGCCCGATGCCGCGCTCACAACAGGTCCGGGCCGGGAATACTCGGGTCATGTCTGCCGAGTACGCGACCTTCGGCCTTGCGCCGGCGATGCGAGCCGGTGGAGTCCGCGCCCATGGCGACTACCAGGTGCACCGGGACTTCATGGACTTCATCGTCGACGGCCGCCCGCTGCTGTTCCAGCTCACCGACCTCGACGCCGTGTCCCCGCTCGCCTCCGACGTACCGCCCGCGATCTTCACCACGCACGTGCGGCGTCTGCTCCTCGAAGTGGAAGCCCCGCTCGCCGACGGGCGTTACGTGATCTACGGCTGCCCCGAGTGCGAGAGCCTCGGATGCGGGGCGGTCACCGCTGTCATCGAACGCGACGGCGCCGACATCGTCTGGCGCGACTTCGCCTGGCAGACGTACGAGACCGTCGACCTGGAACGGAGCGGCTACCACGGCATAGGGCCGTTCCGCTTCGACGGCTTCCAGTACCGGCAGGAACTGGAACGACTGCTTCCGGCCGCGTCGGCGGACGGTTCCGAGCCGGGCCCGGACCTGCCCGCCGGGCGCCGCGTCCTGCTGATCGGCGCCCGCGTCGCCGTACTCGCCAAGCTCGCCGCCGCACTCCGCGCCATCGGGATCGGCGCCGACATCACCGCCGACGTCGCCCAGGTGTCGCCCGACGAGCTCCGCGGCTACCGTGCCGTGGCCTTCGGCCGCGCCATCACCGAGGACGAATGCGCCGCCGTGCGGCGGGCCTTCACCCGGGCCGGAGCGGACGTCGCCTACGTCGACGGCCTCGCTCCGGTCGTCCCCGTGCTGGTCGCCCAGATCGAACACGCCCTTGACCGCAGCGCACCCGCCCAGCGCCGTCTGGTCCGGTTGGCGGCGGCGGACGGCACAGCCGGAGTCCACGTCACCTCGTCCTGCCGGGTGAACCTGGTCGCGTACCGACTCGACCGGCTGTACCGCACCCACACCCAGCAGGTCTTCGACGGCGTGCTGGAACCGGGCGAGCACCGAATTCCACTGGACGCACGGGCGGTGAAGGGACAATCCTTCATCGTGGCGCGCACCATGGGGAGCGTGCTGGTCGCACCGATGGTGCACCACTGAGCTGGAAGTCGATGGCCCCGGTGAGCCGCCAATCGCCGCACACGATGCCTCGTACGCACCACCACTCGTCCGGGAGGTCCGCCTCCGTGCCGCGATGAGCGGCGACCGGAGCGGCCCCGCGATCCGCACCCGTACCCGCACGGAACTCCGCCGCACCCGGCGCCCGCGCGCACACTCCTGCTGGGACCACCTCTACGCTGCTCCGCTCTGGCCGCTCCACGGCGCGAACCTCGGTACCCTGGCCCGCACCTGTGACGCCGTCGGCGCCTGCCTCACCGTGCCCCGCCACCCGTGGGTGCCCGAGGCCCTGGCCCGCGGCAACACGCTCCGCAAACCCCTCTGCACCCACTGGACCGGCGATCCCCTCGGCTGGCTGCAGAAACAGCGCGAGCGCGGTCTGCGGATCGTCGGTGTCGAACTGGCCGACGAGGCGATCCGCCTCGCAGACCTGCCCGCGGCCCGCGAACCGACCGTGATGGTCCTCGGCCATGAACAGCAGGGCATCCCGCCCGAGGCCCTGGATCTCCTCGACACCTGCGTCGAGATCCCGATGATCGGCACCGGCGCCAGCCTGAACGTCGCCGTGGCGGGATCCCTGGCCCTCTACCGACTGGCCGGCCTGCTCTGACACCCGTCGAGGGCGAGGCCGGGCGCCGTCTAGGATCGGGACCCTGATGACTGCCACTCTCGTCGCCAAGGACCTCGCCGCCGGACACGGCGACCGCACACTCTTCGCCGGGCTCGACCTCGTCGTCGCGCCCGGCGACGTGATCGGTCTCGTCGGAGTCAACGGAGCCGGAAAATCGTCGCTGCTGCGGCTGCTCGCCGGGCTCGACCGGCCGGAGGAGGGCGAGCTGCGGCTCTCCCCGCCCACCGCCACCGTCGGCCACCTCCCGCAGGAGCCGGAACGGCGCCCGGACGAGACCGTGCGGGAGTTCCTCGCCCGCCGGACCGGCGTCGCCGACGCACAGGCGGCGATGGACGCCGCGACCCAGGCCCTGGTCGACGAGGCGCCGGGCGCCGACGACGCGTACTCCGACACCCTCGAACGCTGGCTGGCCCTCGGCGGCGCCGACCTGGACGAGCGTGCCGAGGAGATCGCCGCCGACCTCGGTCTGACCGTCGGTCTCGACCTGCCGATGACCGCACTCTCCGGCGGCCAGGCCGCCCGCGCCGGACTCGCCTCGCTGCTCCTGTCGCGGTACGACATCTTCCTGCTCGACGAGCCCACCAACGACCTCGACCTGGACGGCCTGGAGCGCCTGGAGCGGTATGTCTCCGGGCTGCGCGCAGGCACCGTCGTGATCAGCCACGACCGCGAGTTCCTGATGCGCACGGTCACCAAGGTCCTCGAACTCGACCTCGTCCAGCAGCAGATCAACCTGTACGGCGGCGGTTACGCGGCCTACCTGGAGGAGCGCGACCGCGCTCGCCGGCACGCCCGCGAGGAGTTCGAGGAGTACGCCGACAAGCGCTCCGCCCTCGAGGGGCGGGCGCAGATGCAGCGCGGCTGGATGGACAAGGGTGTCAAGAACGCCCGCCGCAAAGCCACCGACTCCGACAAGATCGGCCGTAAGTTCCGCAGCGAGTCGAGCGAGAAGCAGGCCGCGAAGGCCCGGCAGACGCAGCGCATGATCGAACGCCTCGACGTCGTCGACGAACCGCGCAAGGAGTGGGAGCTGCGGATGGAGATCGCGACGGCCCCGCGTTCCGGTTCGGTCGTCGCGACCCTGCGCGACGCACAGGTCGTACGCGGCGATTTCGCGTTCGGCCCGGCGTCGCTGCAGATCGACTGGGCGGACCGGGTGGCGATCACCGGCGCCAACGGAGCCGGTAAGTCCACCCTCCTCGCGGCGCTGCTCGGCCGCCTCCCGCTGGACTCGGGCCACGCGACGCTCGGCTCGGGCGTGGTGGTCGGCGAGGTGGACCAGGCACGCAAGCTGTTCCACGGCTCGGAGTCGCTGCTGGAGGCGTTCTGCGCGGCCGTCCCGGACACCGAACCCGCCGAAGTCCGCACGCTGCTGGCCAAGTTCGGGCTGCGCGCGGATCATGTGATGCGCCCCGCGACGACGCTCTCCCCGGGCGAACGCACCCGCGCGGCACTGGCCCTCCTGCAGGGCAGGGGCGTGAACCTCCTGGTCCTGGACGAGCCCACGAACCACCTCGACCTGCCCGCGATCGAGCAGCTGGAATCGGCGCTCGACTCGTACACCGGCACGTTGTTGCTGGTCACGCATGACCGGCGGATGCTGGAAGCGGTGCGGACGACGAGGCGGGTCGAGGTGGCGGCGGGCAAGGTGACCGAGGCCTGACGGCCTTCCGGGGCTCGGCCCAGGCCCCGCTCCTCAGTCTCCGACACCCGGAAGATGTCCTCGGACGCCGGACGGGCTGGGCCTTCCCGCCTGGACGGGGCACCTTCGGTCAGTCCGGCGTACGAGGGCCGGGGCGGAGCCCCGGTTCCGGGAAGGGGCGGGGAGGGGGCAGCCCGCTCGGCGGACCGCCCCCACCCGCGCCGCCGTCAGCGCTTCTTCCCGCCCTGCTGCGGATCCGCCAGCCCCGCCCGCCGCAGCGCATCCGCCATCGCGCTGTTCACCGGCGCCGGCGCCGGACGAGCGGAGCCACCGCCACTGCCACCGCGCCGCTCGCGTTCCTGACCGCCCTGGCCCTGGCCCTGCCGCTGCCGCGGCGGCCGGCCACCCTGACCGCCTCGCTCGCCCCGCTCGCCCCGCTCCCGCTTCGCCCCGCCGCCCTGAGGCGCCGCCCCCGCCGACGCCTCGTCGTCCAACCGCAGCGTCAGCGAGATCCGCTTCCGCGGGATGTCGACGTCCATCACCTTCACCTTCACGATGTCGCCCGGCTTCACCACATCCCGAGGGTCCTTCACGAAGGTCTTCGACATCGCCGACACGTGCACCAGGCCGTCCTGGTGGACGCCGACGTCCACGAATGCCCCGAACGCGGCAACATTCGTGACGACCCCTTCCAGCACCATCCCGGACGCCAGATCGCCGATCTTCTCGACACCCTCCTTGAAGGTGGCCGTCTTGAACGCCGGCCGCGGGTCGCGCCCCGGCTTCTCCAGCTCCTTCAGGATGTCCGTGACCGTCGGCAGACCGAACTTCTCGTCCACGAAGTCGTCGGCCCGCAGCGACCGCAACACCCCCGTGTTGCCGATCAGCGAAGCGACGTCACCGCCCGTCCTCTTCACCATCGTCCGCACCACCGGATACGCCTCCGGGTGCACGCTCGACGCGTCCAGCGGGTCGTCGCCCCGGATCCGGAGGAAGCCCGCGCACTGCTCGTACGCCTTCGGGCCGAGCCGCGCCACATCCTTCAGCGCCCTCCGGGACCGGAAGGGTCCGTTCGCGTCCCGGTGCGCGACGATGTTCTCCGCGAGGCCGGAGCCGATGCCCGAGACCCGCGAAAGCAGCGGCGCCGACGCGGTGTTGACGTCGACACCGACGCCGTTCACACAGTCCTCGACCACCGCGTCCAGCGAACGCGACAGCTTCACCTCGGACAGGTCGTGCTGGTACTGGCCGACACCGATCGACTTCGGGTCGATCTTCACCAGTTCGGCCAGCGGATCCTGCAGGCGCCGCGCGATGGACACCGCGCCGCGCAACGACACGTCCATGTCGGGGAGTTCCTGCGAGGCGAAGGCCGAGGCCGAGTAGACCGAGGCGCCCGCCTCGGACACCATCACCTTGGTGAGCTTCAGCTCCGGGTGCTTGTCGCACAGCTCGCCGGCGAGCTTGTCCGTCTCGCGGGACGCGGTGCCGTTGCCGATCGCGATCAGGTCGACGGAGTGCTCCTTCGCCAGCCGCTCCAGCTTGGCCAGCGACTCGTCCCACTTGTTCGCCGGGACGTGCGGGTAGATGACGTCCGTCGCCACGACCTTGCCCGTCGCGTCGACGACGGCGACCTTCACCCCGGTACGGAGGCCGGGGTCGAGCCCCAGCGTGGCCCGCGTCCCGGCCGGCGCGGCGAGCAGCAGATCGCGCAGGTTCGACGCGAAGACCCGTACCGCCTCGTCCTCCGCCGCCGTACGCAGCCGCAGCCGCAGATCGATCCCGAGGTGGACGAGGATCCGGGTCCGCCACGCCCAGCGCACGGTGTCGCCCAGCCACTTGTCGCCGGGGCGGCCGCGGTCGGCCACGCCGAAGCGGCGGGCGACCATGTTCTCGTACGTCGACGGGCCCGGCTCGTCCGACGGCTCCTCCGGCTCCAGGACCAGGTCGAGAACGTCCTCCTTCTCGCCCCGGAGCATCGCGAGCACCCGGTGCGAGGGCAGCGCGGTGAACGGCTCGGCGAAGTCGAAGTAGTCGGCGAACTTCGCGCCGGCCTCCTCCTTGCCGTCCCGTACCTTCGCCGCCAGCCGCCCGCGCGACCACATGCGCTCGCGCAGCTCGCCGATCAGATCCGCGTCCTCCGAGAAACGCTCGGTCAGGATCGCGCGGGCGCCGTCCAGCGCCGCCGCCGCGTCCGCGACGCCCTTGTCGGCGTCGACGAAGGCAGCCGCCGCGGCGAGCGGCTCGACCGACGAGTCGCCCAGCAGCCCGTCGGCGAGCGGTTCGAGCCCCGCCTCCCGGGCGATCTGCGCCTTCGTCCGCCGCTTCGGCTTGAACGGCAGATAAATGTCCTCAAGACGGGCCTTGGTGTCGGCCGCCCGGATCTGCGCCTCCAGGGCCGCGTCCAGCTTGCCCTGCTCGCGAACGGAGTCGAGGATCGCGGTACGCCGGTCCTCCAGCTCCCGCAGATATCGCAACCGCTCCTCGAGCGTGCGCAGCTGCGCGTCGTCGAGCATCTCGGTCGCTTCCTTGCGGTAGCGCGCGATGAACGGCACGGTCGACCCGCCGTCGAGCAGCTCGACGGCCGCCTTCACCTGCCGCTCGCGTACGCCGAGCTCCTCGGCGATCCTGCCTTCGATGGACGTCGTCACGGTTTCTACCGACTCGCCTTCTCGTACTGGCTGTGCTTACCGGGGGCCAGGGCACGCCGTGGCTCCTTCGCCAGCATTGTGCCGCGTGGTCGGGCGCCGTGTCGCCCGACCACCCCGTTTGTCGACCGGTCGGCGGCTCAGCCCTTGCCGATCAGGTCGGCCGGGAACGCGCCCGCCGAAGCCGCCGTGAACAGGAAGCCGCGCGCCAGTTCGGTCAGCCGCGCCACGCCCTCCGCGCCGAGATGCTCGTACGGTGCCGCGTCCATCCGGTCGGTGGCGTCCTCCAGCTCCGCGCGGAGCGCAACCCCGGCCTCCGTCAACTCGCCCTCACCGTCGAGGAGTCCACGCCCGCGCAGCCGCTCGGTCGCGTCCTCCCAGTCGTTGCGGCGCCAGCCGCGGGTGGCGAGAACCCAGCGAGGCGACATGCCCTTGCCGGTTGCCGTGTGGCTGGCCAGGGCCTCGACCGGGTCGAGACCGGCGGCGAGGAGCGCGGCGAGATGGCCGTCGCCACGGTGTTCGCGCAGCAGTGTCGCGGCGTGCCAGTACGCCAGGTGCGGCTGCTCGGGCACGGGCAGATCGGCGTGGGCGGCGTACAGCGGCCGGGCGTGTCGGGTGCACGCCTCGGCGGCGCGCAGCGCCAGCTCCGCCGCCTCGGCCAGTTCGGGGGAGTCGATGATCTCCGGGCCGAGCAGCCGGCGCAGCGTCGTGTCGACGGCGCGCAGCCGGGCCTCCAGGACCGCCTCCGGCGAGGCGACGGACCACACTGCGGGCAGGTGCCGGGCCACGAGGTCGTGGTTGAAGTTGTAGAAGGTCGCGGTGACGGTGCCCGGTCCGACAGCTCCCAGCGCCGCCCCGCGTGCGGCGAAGTAGGCGGCGTTCGAGTCGCCGACGCCGAGCTCTCCGAGCTCCTTGCCGAGGTCGGGGGAGAAGTAGACCGTCGAGTGCAGCGGGTTGATGGCGTTGTGGCAGCGGCGTCCGGCGAGCGGCGGCAGAGTACTCATGCGCGCACGTTACCGACTGGTCAGTACGTGGCGGAACCCCGGGATGACGTCCGGTCCGCACCGGATCCCCGATGGCAGGAAAGGTGGGTTGTTCGTCATTGCGGCCATCTTCGCGGCCTACAAGGATGGAAGACATGACGCAGCGATCCGTACTCGTCGTCCTCTTCGACGGTGTCCAGAGCCTCGATGTGACCGGGCCCATGGAGGTCTTCGCGGGGGCCGCCCGCTTCCCGGACGTCACGTACGACCTCCGCACCGCCTCACTCGACGGCGCGCCGGTCCGCACGAGTGTCGGACTCACTCTCGTACCGGACGGCAGCCTCGCCGACGCCGAGCCGCCCCACACCCTCCTCGTCCCCGGCGGCCAGGGCACCCGGTCTCCGGACCCGGCACTCGTCGACTGGCTGCGGGTACACGCCCCGCACGCCGAGCGTCTGGTCTCGGTCTGCACCGGAGCCCTGCTGCTCGCGGAGGCGGGACTGCTGGACGGGCACCGGGTGACCACGCACTGGGTGGTCGCCGAGCACCTCGCCCGCGCCTATCCGGCCGTCGAGGTCGACCCGGACCCGATCTTCGTACGCGACGGGAACCTGGCCACGTCCGCCGGTGTCACCGCGGGCATCGATCTCTCCCTCGCTCTCGTCGAGGAGGACTTCGGCAGGCAGATCGCGCTCACCGTCGCCCGCCATCTCGTCGTCTTTCTGCGGCGGCCGGGCAACCAGGCCCAGTTCAGCGCGCAGCTCACCTCCCAGATCGCGCGCCGCGAACCACTGCGCGAGGTCCAGCACTGGATCACCCAGCACCCCGGTGAAGACCTCTCCGTCGAGGCGCTCGCCGCCCGCGCCAGCCTCTCGCCCCGCCACTTCGCCCGCGCCTTCCAGGCCGAGACGGGCCAGACACCGGGCCGGTACGTCGACCGAGTCCGGCTCGAACACGCCCGGTGCCTCCTGGAGGACACCACCGATGGGGTCGCCCACATCGCGCACGCCTGCGGGTACGGCACCCCGGAGGCCATGCGCCGCGCCTTCATCAAGACCCTCGGCACCGCGCCCGCCGAGTACCGGCGGCGGTTCCGCCCCCAGCCCATGACCAGCACCCGCTGAAAGGCATGCCATGCAGATCGCCATCGTCCTGTTCGACCGCTTCACGGCACTCGACGCCGTCGGCCCCTACGAAATCCTCTCCCGCATCCCCGGCGCCGGGACCGTCTTCGTCGCCGAGCGGACCGGCCCCGTGCGCAACGACAGCGGCAGCCTCGCGCTCGTCGCCGAACGGACCCTCGCCGACGTACCCGCCCCGGATCTGGTGATCGTCCCCGGCGGCCCCGGCCAGAGCGCCCAGATGGAGAACGAGACGCTGCTCGGCTGGCTGCGCGCCGCCGATGCCACCAGCACCTGGACGACCTCCGTCTGCACCGGCTCGCTGCTGCTCGCCGCGGCCGGTCTGCTGGTGGGGCGGCGCGCCACCTCGCACTGGCTCGCCCTTGACGTGCTGAAGACGTACGACGCCGAGCCGACCGGCGAGCGCGTCGTCATCGACGGCAAGTACGTGACGGCCGCCGGCGTATCGTCCGGCATCGACATGGGGCTCACCCTGCTCGGCCGGATCGCCGGCGACGAGCACGCCCAGGCCGTACAGCTGCTGACGGAGTACGACCCCCAGCCGCCGTACGACGCGGGGTCACCGGAGAAGGCGCCGGCCGCGCTCGTCGAGGAATTCCGCGCCAAGAGCCGCTTCATCCTCCGCTAGGGCTGTCCCGTAATCCCTGGCGGGCGCGCGACGACAGCTACGGCACCTCGCCGCGTTGTCGGAACGCCCGAGTACGCCCAGTACGATGACGTCCCTCCGCCTTGCGATGCACCGCATCCGACGCCGCGCGCTGATCCACCAGGGATCACGGGACAGCCCCAGGACTGTCCCGGCCGAGGCTCAGGTCGTCCAGGTGAAGCGCGGCGCCCGCCGCTCCAGGAAGGCGGCGACACCCTCCGCGGTGTCGCCGCTGCGGCGCGCCTGCTCCGCCCAGTACGCGTCCCGGTCCTCGCGTCCCGCGGCGAACTCCTTCGCCGCCGCCTGTGTCAGCTGCGAGCGCGAGGCCAGGATCCGTACGTACGACTCCACCCGCTTGTCCAGCTCACCGGGCGGCAGCACCTCGTCCACCAGGCCGGTCCGCAGCGCGCGCTCCGTCCCGATCAGCTCGCCGGAGAACAGCAGGTGCTTCGCCGCGGCCGGGCCGATCAGCGCGACCAGCCGTCGGGTCGACGACGCGGCATAGACGATGCCCAGCTTGGCCGGGGTGACGCCGAAGGACGCGCCCTCCTCGGCGAACCGCAGGTCGCAGGCGGCCGCCAGCTGGCTGCCGCCGCCCACGCAGAAGCCGCGCACAGCGGCGAGCGTCGGCCGGGGGAAGGCGGCCAGGGCCTCCTCGGCCGCCACGGCGAGAGCCTGCGGATCGTAGTCCGGATCGCTCACCCGGTCCCGGAGCGAGGAGATGTCCGCACCCGCACAGAAGGTGTCCCCGGCGCCGGTCAGGACCAGGGCGCGCACGGCGGGGTCGGCGGCCAGCCGCTCCAGCAGCGCGGGCAGAGACTGCCACATCGCGGCCGTCATCGCGTTGCGCTTGGCCGGGTGGCTGATCACGACGGTGGCGACGCCGTCCGTGACGGTGTGCTTCAGCTGCGGTTCCTCACGGTCCATGCGCCGGATGCTATCCGTACTGTTCGAACCTATGATCAAGAAGGGCGCCAGGCAGGCACGCACCGTGAGGGGACGCAGTTCGGCTGGACGCTGCTGCAGGGCGCCTTCGGTCTGCTGCTCGGGCTGCTCTGGCTGCTCGGGCTCTTCGACCGGCCGCACAGCAGCCTCTATGTGCTCGGTCTGTTCCTCTCGCTCGCGCTGCTCTTCGACGGTCTCGGTCTGATCGCGATCGGGGTGGGCGGCCGCCGCATCGTCTCGTTGGTCGCGGATCAGCAGACGGTGACCGAGGAGCTGCCGGACAAGCCGTAGAAGAAGATCAGAAACAGTCCGAGAAGTGGCGCCGTCCTACTCGATCGATCAAATTCTGTCGATAGAGGTCGACTTTTGTTCAGTAGTACGGTCCGGACCAACCACTCCCCGCACTCTGTACTCGACGTGCAGTGACCAACGAGTCGAGAGCGGGTGCCGGAACTATGGAGAGCCGCGGGAGTGTCCCGGCCCGGCCCGTGTCGTACGAAGGGGTCTGGCGCTTCACCGCGCCTGCCGTCGACATCTCCGTACCGCAGGCCCGGCACGCCGTACGCGATCTGCTGAACCGCCAGGGCGTGCCGATGGACGAGGACATCGCCCAGGGTCTGCTGCTCATCGTCTCCGAGCTGGTCACCAACGCGGTGAAGCACGCGGCGCTGCTCTCCCCGGAGCTCGCCGTGGAGGTGGCCGTCGGTGCCGAATGGGTCAGAGTGTCCGTGGAGGACAACCACCCGTACCGGCCGACGGCCCTGGAGACGGACTACGCGCAGACCGGTGGGCGCGGGCTGCTGCTGGTCCGGGAGATCACGCTCGAAGCGGGCGGCACCTGCGACGTCGAACACACCGCCGCCGGCGGCAAGATCATCTGGGCGGCACTGCCGCTGAGCGCGAAGCTCTGACTGCCCGTACCCACCCGGTCCGCCGGCCCGTGCCGTCCCCGGTCCGCCGGCCCTTGCCGCCGGCTCCGTGCCGCCGGTCCGCCGTCACCAGCCCGCGGACGGGCCGGTCAGCTCCCGGATCGCCGGGCGTGCCGCATCGAGCACCGTCATGAACCAGGCCGAGAACGGCGCCTCGTCATGCCGCTTCGCCAGCTCGTCGGCGGCCACGAACGCCGTCTCGCCGACCTCCTCCGGGTCCGGAAGCAGCTGTGCCTGTGCCAGCCCGACGAAAAGGTGGTTGAACTCCTGCTCCACCAGTCCGGATGCCGGGTCGGGGTGGTTGTAGCGGACGGTGCCGGCCTCGGCGAGCAGCGACGGCGAGATCCCGAGCTCCTCGTACGTACGCCGGGCGGCGGCGGCGAAGGGCGCCTCGCCCGGATACGGGTGACCGCAGCAGGTGTTCGACCAGACACCGGGGGAGTGGTACTTGCCGAGCGCACGGCGCTGCAGCAGCAGCCGGCCCTGCTCGTCGAAGAGGAACACGGAGAACGCGCGGTGCAGCTGACCGGGCGCCTGATGGGCGGCGAGCTTCTCCGCCGTGCCGATGGTGGTGCCGTTCTCGTCGACCAGTTCGAGCATGATCGCTTCTGCTGTGCCGTTCGACGAGCTGTTCGCCGCGGTGGCTGGTGTGGTCGGCATACCCATCCTTCGCTATGGTCCCCGGCACCGTGCGCCGGTCCCCTCGAGTCTGCTCAAGTCTGCCGTACAAAAGCGGCTTGTCCGTACTTCGGGTCCTGGCATGTCCGGTCCCACCGCACTGTACGGATGCGGTGGGACCGGACCACGCCTCAGACCCCGAATGCCGCCGGATACTGGATCATGCCCTGCGGCACCGGCGTGGAATCGTCGAGCAGCAGAGCCATCATCGCCTCGTCCGGTACGTCGAAGCCCGGACGGATCCCGTACCGGGAAGCCGGTACGAAGCCGAACCTCGGGTAGTACCCGGGATGCCCGAGCACCAGCACGAGCCGTTCGCCCCGCAGCCGGGCCGCGTCCAGCACGGCCCGCACCACCGCCTCACCGGCCCCCTGGCGCTGCCGGGCAGGGACGGCCGCCACGGGTGCCAGTGCCAGCGCCGGTGTGTCACCGACCCGGCACCGGGTCAGCAGCGCGTACGCGGCGATGTCGCCGTCCGGCCCGTCCTGGGCCACGTACGACAGGCCGGGCAGCCAGGCCGACGGATCGGCCCGTAGCGCGTCGACGAGACCGGCCTCGTCCGGTGTCGGGAACGCGGCCGCGTTGACCGCGTGCACGGCGTCGATGTCCGCCGCCGTCTCCGGCCGGGTGGTCCAGCGGGGGTCGGCGGGACGCAGGGCGTACGCGGCGTAGCCGTACTCCCTGCCGTGGTCGCGGCGCATGGCCAGTTCCGCACGGGTGGACGCGAGCGCCCACGCCATGCCGGGCGCCGAAGGATCCGCGGCTTCGACATGCCGGGCGAGCGGGACGTAGTACTCGTCCCAGTCGCTTTCGGGCTGCACCCGGGCGCCGAGGACGTGATAGCCGGCCGCGACGGCCGCCGCGGTCTGCCCTGCCACCGGGAGCATCGGACCGTCCTGGTCCCAGAAGGCGCGCGCCTCGTCCGACGGCTCGTCCGTCGTCCAGACACAGTGGCTGACGACCAGGGAGCCGCCCGGGGCGAGCAGCCGCTTCCAGTCCCTCAGCGCGGTGTCGAAGCCGATGATGTACGCGGACCCCTCGGCCCAGACAAGATCGAACGACCCGTCGGGGAGGTCCGGTGTGCCGGGGCCGGAGAGCTTGCCCATATCGGCCCGGACGGTACGGATCCGGTCGCCGAGCCCGCGCGCCTCGGCAGCCGCGCGCAGCTCGTCGAGGAACGGCTGGTGGGTGTCGACGGCTGTCACTTCGGCACCCGCCTCGGCGGCGAGCAGCAGCGCGGCCCTGCCCGGGCCGCAGCCCAGATCGAGGACGCGCGGACGGTGCGGCAGCGGGCCGGTGAGGGCGAGCAGCTGCCGGGTGGTGGCGTCGGAGCCGGGGCTCTGCCGCGGCAGGTTGTGGTGCAGGGAGAAGAACGCCTCGTAACGAACGGCGTGATCGTCACGAACGGCGTGATCGTTGTCGGTCAACGTGGGAAACCCTTGAGTGAGAGGGCTCCGGCCAACGTCGCGACTCGGCGTGAGTCGGGGGCTAGCCGGCAACCCGGGAGCTGAAGTAGGACCGAATGCTGCGCCGGGCAGGCGCCGTCGTGACGGTCATCAACCTCAGCTCCTCTCTCAGACACGGGCGAGGCCCGAATGCCTCTGCGGGGACCCTACACCCGTCCCCCGAGGGGCCGTTCAGTGACAGAGCTTGGCCTCGTGCTCCGCATGACCGATGGGCTCGAGCTGGAATGTGCAGTGCTCGACATCGAAGTGGACACCGAGGCAGCCCTGCAGTTCGTGCAGCAGCTTCTCGTGCCCCACCGAGTCGAGCAGTTCCTGGTGCACCACCACATGGGCGGAGAGGACCGGCATGCCCGAGGTGATGGTCCAGGCGTGCAGGTCGTGGACGTCCAGCACTCCGGGCAGGGCGGTGATGTGGGCCCGTACCTCTCCCATGTCGACCCCCTTCGGGGCCGACTCCAGCAGCACATCGAGTGTCTCCCGGAGCAGCTTCACCGTGCGGGGGACGATCATCAGGCCGATGAGCAGCGAGGCGACCGGGTCGGCGGCCTGCCAGCCGGTGGCCAGGATGATGCTCGCCGAGACGAGCACGGTGACCGAGCCGAGCGCGTCCGCCAGCACCTCCAGATAGGCGCCGCGCACATTGAGGCTCTCCTTCTGTCCGCGCATCAGCAGCGACAGGGAGATCATGTTGGCGACGAGGCCGACCAGCGCGAAGACGATCGTCAGGCCGCCCCGGGTCTCGGTCGGTGTGATGAAGCGCTCGACCGCCTCGAACAGCAGATAGCCGCCGACCCCGAGGAGCAGCAGACAGTTGGCCAGAGCGGCGAGGATCTCCGCCCGGGCGTAGCCGAAGGTGAGGTTGAGTCCGGCCGGCTTGTTGGCGAAGTGGATCGCCAGCAGCGCCATGCCGAGCCCCAGTGCGTCGGTGGCCATGTGGGCGGCGTCGGCGATCAGCGCCAGCGAGTCCGAGAGCAGGCCGCCGACGATCTCCAGGACCATCACGGTGAGCGTGATGCAGAGCGCGACCCGCAGTCGCCCCTTGTAGGCGGCGGCCGCGGTGCCGGTCGGCGGCGGCCCGCCGTGTGTGTGTCCGTGATCGTGCCCAGCCCCCATGGGGACGCCTCCGGTCGTCTCGCGGACCCGGGTCCGTATCGGCCCGAGAAGGCCAGTGAACTACGGGCGGGGGGTATCGGGCAACACGGCACTGAACACCGTTGTCAACTGCTCTGACCTGCGGAAATGGTCGCAGGTCAGAGCAGTTGGACGATCACACGGGGGTCATGCGCCGAGTGCCTGGGGGTGGCGCAGACACCAGCCCTCCCAGGCCGACTCGACCATCTCCCGCACCCCGCGCCGGGCCGTCCAGCCCAGTTCCTCGGACATCCGCGTGGCGGAGGCGACGGCCCTGGCCGCGTCGCCGGGCCGGCGCGGCTCGGTCTCCGGCTTGATGTGGTGGCCGGTGATCTCGCCCACCAGGTCGGCGAGCTCGCGCACCGAGACGCCCTCGCCGCGGCCGATGTTCACGGTCAGGTCCGCGGGACCGCCCTGCTCGCTCAGCCTGCGGGCCACCGCGAGATGGGCGTCGGCGAGGTCGGCGACATGGATGTAGTCGCGGATGCAGGTCCCGTCCGGCGTCGGATAGTCGTCGCCGAAGATCCGCGGGGTCTCGCCGCGGGTCAGCCGGTCGAAGAACATCGGAATGACATTGAAGACGCCGGTGTCCGACAGTTCCGGTTCGGCCGCTCCCGCCACATTGAAGTAGCGCAGACAGCCGGTGGACAGGGAGTGCGCCTTCCCGGCCGCCCGGACCAGCCACTCCCCGGCGAGCTTCGTCTCACCGTACGGATTGATCGGGGCGCAAGGGGTCTCCTCGGTGATGAGTTCCGCGTCCGGTACGCCGTACACCGCGGCCGAGGAGGAGAAGACGAAGCGCTGCACATCGGCCGCGACGACGGCCTCGAGCAGAACCGCGAGCCCCGAGACGTTCTCCCGGTAGTAGAGCAGAGGCTTCTCGACGGACTCTCCGACCTGCTTCTTCGCTGCGAGATGCACCACACCGGTCACGGCGTGCTCGGCGAGCACCCGGTCGAGCAGTGTGCGGTCGGCGGCCGAGCCGCGGACCAGCGGTACATCGGCCGGGAGCCGGTCGGGAATGCCGGTGGAAAGGTCGTCCAGGACGACCACCCGCTCCCCGGCGCCCGTCATGGCACGCACCACATGTGCCCCGATATATCCCGCTCCGCCTGTGATCAGCCATGTCATGTCTGTCAGCCTAGGTCCATGCCGCCGCGGTCCATCGGCCGAGGCCAGGGCCGTGGCCACCGCGGTTTGTCGGGCGAGGCAGGGATCGACGATGATGATCGCGGGCGGCGCCGCATGATGGCGGCCCACCCCGAACGGAACATAAACGGGCGGTGAACTCCCGCTTCCGTTCATCAGATAGCCTCTGCCGACGTGCCGCCGGCCCGCATAAGGGCCGCACTGTCGCGCGCCGACCCTGTCAGCACCAAGGAGTGAGTTCGTCTGTCGACCGCCATCCTCACCGGTGCGCCGGTACCCGGGTCGTCGCTCGAGGACGATCTGAGGTCGCTGGGCTTCGACGTACAGGCCGCCGGTGATGTCACCGAAGCCGCGGAGCTGCTCGCCGCGGCTCCCGCCGACGCCCGCGTCGCCCTGATCGACCCCCGCTTCGTCGGGCATGTCCACGCCCTCCGACTGGGACTGACCGACCCTCGCTTCCCCGCCGTCACCGTGCCCGGCGCGCTCACCGCGCAGCCGGAGGCGCGGGCCGCGCTCGTCCAGGCCCTGCGCAGCACCGCTGCGGCAGTCGGCGCGGGCGTCCCTCTGGGACGGGCCGGCGGCGCGGACACCGTGCCCGTCACCGACCGCACCGTGCCCGGCCGCATCGCCGTCGCACTGGAGGCCGAGGGCACCGCCGTGCAGCGCCCCGAGCTCGGCTCGCTCGTCGCCGCCGTCCCCGCCGACCAGGCCGCCCGCGCCACCGCGCAGTCCGCCGTGGCCGCGGTCGATGACGAGGCGGTACGGCTGCGCAGCGCCGTGAAGGCCCGGGACGGCTTCTTCACCACGTTCTTCATCAGCCCGTACTCGCGCTACATCGCGCGCTGGTGCGCGCGCCGCGGCCTCACCCCCAACCAGGTCACCACCGCCTCCCTGCTCACCGCACTGATCGCGGCGGGCTGCGCGGCCACCGGCAGCCGCGGCGGCTACATCGCCGCAGGGCTGCTGCTGCTCTTCTCGTTCGTCCTGGACTGCACCGACGGGCAGCTCGCCCGCTACTCGCTGCAGTACTCGACGATGGGCGCCTGGCTGGACGCCACGTTCGACCGGGCCAAGGAGTACGCCTACTACGCGGGACTCGCGCTCGGCGCCGCCCGCAACGGCGACGACGTATGGGCGCTCGCGCTCGGCGCGATGGTGCTGCAGACCTGCCGCCATGTCGTCGACTTCTCGTTCAACGAGGCCAACCACGACGCGGTCGCCAATTCGAGCCCGACGGCAGCGCTCTCCGACAAGCTCGACAGTGTCGGCTGGACGGTCTGGCTGCGCCGGATGATAGTGCTGCCGATCGGTGAGCGGTGGGCGATGATCGCCGTGCTGACCGCGGTGACCACCCCGCGGATCGTCTTCTACGCCCTGCTGATCGGGTGCGCCGTCGCTGCCTGCTACACCACTGCCGGCCGCCTGCTGCGTTCGCTGACCCGCAAGGCGCAGCGCACCGACCGGGCCGCCCGGGCACTCGCCGACCTCGCGGACTCCGGGCCGCTGGCCCAGTTCGTGGCGGCGCGGGGACCCCGTATCGGGAGCGGCTGGGCCGCACCGGCGGCAGCCCTCGTCGGCGCGCTCGCCCTGGTAGCCGCCGCTCTGACGCAGCCGTTCGGCAGCCGGCAGATGATCGTCGCCGCGATCTTCTACGCGGTCTGCTCGGGCGTCGCCGTGGCCCGCCCGCTCAAGGGCGCACTCGACTGGCTCGTACCCCCGATATTCAGGGCGGCGGAGTACTGCACGATCCTCGCTCTGGCCGCCCGCAGCGATGTCGATCAAGCCCTTCCCGCGGCTTTCGGGCTGGTTTCGGCCGTCGCCTACCATCACTACGACACGGTGTACCGCATTCGCGGGGGCACCGGCGCGCCGCCCCAGTGGCTGGTGCGGACGATCGGTGGGCACGAGGGCCGGACCTTGGTGGTGGCCGTACTCGCCGCCGTATTCACTCAGCATTCAGGCTTCACCGTGGCACTCACCGCTCTCGCAGTGGCCGTGGCAGTGGTGGTGCTTGTCGAGTCCATCCGTTTCTGGGTCTCCTCCGGAGCACCTGCCGTTCACGACGAAGGAGAACCCGCATGATCGGCCTCGTACTCGCAGCCGGTGCCGGACGTCGTCTGCGCCCCTACACCGACACGCTTCCGAAGGCCCTCGTACCGGTCGACGGCGAGAAGACCGTGCTCGACCTCACGCTGGCCAACTTCGCGGAGATCGGCCTCACCGAGGTCGCGATCGTCGTCGGTTACCGCAAGGAGGCCGTCTACGAGCGCAAGGCCGCGCTCGAGGCGAAGTACGGCCTGACGCTCACCCTCGTCGACAACGACAAGGCCGAGGAGTGGAACAACGCCTACTCCCTGTGGTGCGCCCGTGACGTGCTCGCGCGAGGTGTGATCCTCGCCAACGGCGACACCGTGCACCCGGTCTCCGTCGAGAAGACGCTCCTCGCCGCCCGCGGCAACGGCCAGAAGATCATCCTCGCCCTCGACACGGTGAAGAACCTCGCCGACGAGGAGATGAAGGTCATCACCGACGGTGACAAGGGCGTGCGGCGCATCACCAAGCTGATGGATCCGGCCACCGCGACCGGCGAGTACATCGGCGTCACCCTCATCGAGCCCGAGGCCGCCGCGGAGCTGGCCGACGCCCTGAAGGCGACGTTCGAGCGCGACCCCGACCTGTACTACGAGGACGGCTACCAGGAGCTCGTCAACCGCGGCTTCACCGTCGACGTGGCCGCCATCGGCGAAGTGACGTGGGTCGAGATCGACAACCACGACGACCTCGCGAAGGGCCGGGAGATCGCATGCCAGTACTGAGCCGGCTCATTCCGTCGCCGGTCGTCGTCGACATCCGGCGGGGCGCCCTGGACGATCTGGCGGCCCTCCTCGCCGACCAGCGGATCTCCGCCTCCGGCAAGCTCGCCGTCGCGATCAGCGGTGGTTCCGGCCTGGCCCTGCGCGAGCGGCTCGCCCCGGCGCTGCCCGGCGCCCACTGGTACCAGGTCGCCGACGGCACGATCGACTCGGCCGTCAAGCTCGCCGACGACATCAAGGGTGACCGGTACGACGCGGTGGTCGGCCTCGGCGGCGGCAAGATCATCGACGTGGCGAAGTACGCCGCGGCGCGGGTCGGCATGCCGATGGTCGCGGTCGCGACGAACCTCTCGCACGACGGTCTCTGCTCGCCGGTCGCGACCCTGGACAACGACAACGGACGGGGCTCGTACGGCGTCCCCACCCCGATCGCCGTCGTCATCGACCTCGACATCATCCGTGAGGCGCCCACTCGCTATGTGCGCTCCGGTATCGGCGACGCCGTCTCCAACATCTCGTGCGTGGCCGACTGGGAACTCGCACACCAGGTCAACGGCGAGGAGATCGACGGACTCGCCGCGGCCATGGCCCGGCAGGCCGGCGAGGCCGTGCTGCGCCACCCCGGCGGGGTCGGCGACGACTCCTTCCTGAAGGTACTGGCCGAGGGCCTGGTGCTGACCGGCATCTCCATGTCGGTCGCCGGGGACTCCCGGCCGGCCTCCGGCGCCTGCCACGAGATCAACCACGCCTTCGATCTGCTGTATCCCAAGCGCGCCGCCAGCCACGGCGAACAGGTCGGCCTCGGCGCCTGCTTCGCCATGCACCTGCGGGGCGCGCGGGACGAGTCGCTGCTCATGGCGGCCGCGCTGCGTCGCCACGGGCTGCCGGTCCTGCCCGACGAGATCGGCTTCACGGCCGACGAGTTCGTCCAGGCCGTCGACTACGCCCCGCAGACGCGCCCGGGACGCTTCACGATCCTGGAACACCTCAACCTGTCCACCGACCAGATCAGGGACGCGTACGCCGACTATGCCAAGACCATCCGTAGCTGAACTCCGTCCGGTCGTTCACCCTCCGGGCGTCAAGGACCGGCGCAGCGGTGAACACTGGGCGGGCCGGCTCTACATGCGTGAGCTCTCACTGCGTGTGGACCGGTATCTGGTGAACACCAGGGTGACGCCCAACCAGCTGACCTACCTGATGACCGTCGCCGGCGTGCTCGCCGCTCCGGCCCTGCTCGTGCCGGGTATCCCCGGCGCGCTGCTCGGGGTTCTCATGGTCCAGCTCTACCTGCTGCTCGACTGTGTCGACGGCGAGCTGGCGCGCTGGAAGAAGCAGTTCTCCCTGGGCGGCGTCTACCTGGACCGCGTCGGCGCCTATCTCTGCGACGCGGCCGTGCTGGCCGGCTTCGGCCTGCGCGCCGCCGACCTGTGGGGCAGCGGACGGATCGACTGGCTCTGGGCCTTCCTGGGTACTCTCGCGGCCCTGGGCGCCATCCTGATCAAGGCGGAGACCGACCTTGTCGGGGTCGCACGTCACCAGGGCGGGCTGCCGCCGGTCAAGGAGGTCGCGTCCGAGCCGCGCTCGTCCGGCATGGCGCTCGCCCGCCGGGCCGCCGGTGCGCTCAAGTTCCACCGGCTGATCCTGTGCGTCGAGGCGTCACTGGTGATTCTGGTCGCGGCCGTCCTGGACTCGGTCCGGGACGATCTCTTCTTCAGTCGCCTCGCGGTCGCGGTCCTGGCCGGCATCGCCCTGCTGCAGACCCTTCTCCACCTCGTGTCGGTCCTTGCATCGAGCAGGCTGAAGTGAGCAGCCCCATGAAGCTCGGCGCGGTCATCATCACGATGGGAAACCGTCCTGACGAGCTGCGTGCCCTCCTCGATTCGGTCGCCAAGCAGGACGGCGACCGGATCGAGACGGTGGTCGTCGGCAACGGCGCCCCCGTCCCGGACGTCCCCCCGGGCGTCCGGACGGTCGAGCTCCCCGAGAACCTGGGCATCCCCGGCGGCCGAAACGTCGGTATCGAGGCCTTCGGCCCGTCCGGCGCCGACGTCGACGCCCTGCTCTTCCTCGACGACGACGGACTGCTGCCACTGACCGACACTGCCGAGCTGTGCCGGCAGGCGTTCGAGGAGGACCCGAAGCTGGGCATAATCAGCTTCCGGATCGCCGACCCGGACACCGGTGTCACCCAGCGGCGGCACGTCCCGCGGCTGCGCGCCGCCGACCCGATGCGTTCGTCGCGGGTGACGACCTTCCTCGGCGGCGCCAATGCGGTCCGGACCCAGGTCCTCGCCGAGGTCGGTGGGCTGCCGGGCGACTTCTTCTACGCGCACGAGGAGACCGATCTCGCCTGGCGGGCGCTGGACGCCGGCTGGATGATCGACTATCGCGCCGACATGGTGCTCAACCATCCGACCACTGCCCCGTCGCGGCACGCGGTTTACCATCGCATGGTGGCCCGTAACCGGGTCTGGCTGGCACGCCGTAATCTGCCCGCACCGCTGGTGCCGGTCTACCTCGGCGTCTGGCTGCTGCTGACCCTGCTCCGCAAGCCGTCGGGCCCCGCCCTGAAGGCGTGGTTCGGCGGATTCCGGGAAGGTTGGGCGAAGCCCTGCGGACCGCGCCGTCCGATGAAGTGGCGGACGGTATGGCGGCTGACCAGACTCGGCCGACCTCCCGTTATCTGAGAAGCTCTTCTCTGAGAGCATGAGGCGTATTTTTCTTTACGCGACCTGTCCGCCTGAACCGCGCCCGCGACTGGCTGCGCATCTTGAATACGAGAGTTTCATCTGGTGAGTGACACAACCCATGATGGTGCGGTTGCGCTGAGCACCCCGCCATCCGCCGACGACGGCCTGAGCGCCGCCGAGAGGGCCGAGAAGTACGGCCTGACGGTGAGCGGAGCCCGGCCCGGGCTGTTCGAGTACGTGCAGCAGCTCTGGGGGCGCCGCCACTTCATCATGGCGTTCTCCAGGGCGAAGCTGACTGCCCAGTACAGCCAGGCCAAGCTCGGCCAGCTGTGGCAGGTGGCCACGCCGCTGCTCAACGCCCTGGTCTACTTCTTGATCTTCGGGCTGATTCTGGGCACCAGGAAGGGAATGTCCCAGGAGGTATTCATTCCCTTCCTGGTGACGGGCGTATTTGTCTTCACCTTTACGCAGAGCTCGGTGATGGCGGGCGTACGGGCGATTTCCGGAAACCTCGGACTGGTCCGCGCGCTTCACTTCCCGCGCGCCTCGCTGCCCATCTCGTTCTCGCTGCAACAGCTCCAGCAGTTGCTGTACTCGATGATCGTGATGGCGGTCGTGGTGGTCGGCTTCGGCAGCTATCCGTCGCTGTCCTGGCTGCTGGTCGTCCCCGCGCTGGTCATGCAGTTCGTCTTCAACACCGGTCTCGCCCTGATCATGGCCAGGCTCGGCAGCAAGACCCCGGACCTGGCCCAGCTGATGCCGTTCGTCATGCGCACCTGGATGTACGCGTCCGGTGTCATGTTCTCCATCCCGGTGATGCTCCAGGACAAGCCGGAGTGGATCGGCAGGGTGCTGCAGTACAACCCTGCGGCCATCTACATGGACCTGATCCGCTTCGCGCTGATCGACGGGTACGGCTCCGAGAACCTGCCGCCGCACGTGTGGATCGTCGGGCTCGCCTGGGCGGCCTTCATCGGCGTCGCTGGCTTTGTGTACTTCTGGAAGGCAGAGGAACGGTACGGCCGTGGCTGAGGACAACACTTCGGGGCGCGTCCCCACCGTCATCGCCGACGATGTGCACATCGTGTACCGGGTCAACGCGGGCAGCGGAGGCAAGGGCAGTGCCACCGCTGCACTGAGCCGGATACTGCGCCGCGGCAAGGGCGAGGCGCGCGGAGTCCGTAAGGTGCACGCCGTACGCGGCGTCTCCTTCACCGCCTACCGGGGCGAGGCCATCGGTCTCATCGGCTCCAACGGCTCCGGCAAGTCGACCCTGCTGCGGGCCATCGCCGGTCTGCTGCCGACCGAGCACGGCAAGGTGTACACGGACGGCCAGCCTTCGCTGCTCGGTGTGAACGCGGCGCTGATGAGCGACCTGACCGGCGAGCGGAACGTGGTGCTCGGCGGACTGGCGATGGGCATGACGCGTGAGGAGATCCGCGAGCGCTACGAGGGGATCGTCGACTTCTCGGGCATCAACGAGAAGGGCGACTTCATCACTCTGCCGATGCGGACGTACTCCTCCGGCATGGCCGCCCGGCTGCGCTTCTCCATCGCTGCCGCCAAGAAGCACGACGTCCTCATGATCGACGAGGCGCTGGCCACCGGCGACCGCAAGTTCCAGATCCGCTCCGAGAAGCGCATCCGCGAGCTGCGCAAGGAAGCGGGCACGGTCTTCCTGGTCAGCCACAGCAACAAGTCCATCAGGGACACCTGCGACCGGGTGCTGTGGCTGGAGAAGGGCGAGCTGCTGATGGACGGCCCCACCGACGAGGTCCTCAAGGCGTACGAGCGGGAGACCGGGAAGTAACACCCTCACCGCTCTCCGACACCGCAGCGGCCTCTGCCGGAGTGCTCCGGCAGAGGCCGCTGCGGTGTCCGGACCGTGGGTGCCGTGGGGGGCGTGCCCCGCGCCGACGCACGCCCGGGGAAGATCTCCTCCCGCCGGATGACGTCAATTTCCTTGTACGCGGGGAAGGTTGGCGGAGAACGCAGCGTTGTTGTAATGCGCGCTACACCCCGGCGTATGCCTGGGCGTTGTGCAACGTAAGCTGTACCGGTGCTGATTCGTGGCAAGTGGGGCGATACCGCCTGGGTGTACCGCCCGTAGGTGGTCCTCCGCACTCGGGAGAGCGGGCGGCGTGTCCGGAATGGGATGTTTTGGGTCAGCAGTGTAGAACGGGAGATGTGACGGCAATGACGGAAAATCTCCAGCTCCGAGGTGTATATGCCGTCCCCGCGCCGGACGGTCAGTGGTGACCCGTACCCGGCAGGCGCGCCATGACGCCGCTGTGCCCGCCACGCTCGACAAGGCCGCGGACGAGAACTTCCCCGTGGCCCCTTTCTTCCTGCCACGCGCCTGGCGTAACGATCTGATGGCGGTGTACGGCTACGCCCGCCTGGTCGACGACATCGGTGACGGCGATCTCGCCCCCGGCGGCGCCGACGCCCGCCACCTCGGGCTGGACCCCGCGCAGACCGATGACCGGCTCGCGATGCTCGACGCGTTCGAGGCGGACCTGCACCGGGTCTTCGACACCGCGGGCGACGGCCCGCGTCACCCGCTGCTGCGCGCTCTGCGCCCCACCGTGCGGCGCCGCGCCCTCACGCCCGAGCCGTTCCTCGGGCTCATCGAGGCCAACCGGCAGGACCAGAAGGTCCGACGGTACGGGACGTACGAGGAGTTGCTCGCCTACTGCGAACTCTCCGCCAACCCGGTCGGCCGCCTGGTCCTCCAGATCACCGGCACCGCGAGCTCCGAGCGGATCCGCCGCTCCGACGCCGTCTGCACCGCCCTGCAGATCGTCGAGCACCTCCAGGACGTCACCGAGGACCTCGGCCGCGACCGGATCTACCTGCCGGCCGACGACATGGCCAGGTTCCATGTCACCGAGGCCGACCTGGCAACCCCCTCCGGGGGCGCATCGGTGCGTGCACTGGTTGCATACGAAGCAGAACGCGCCCGGAACCTGCTGAATGAAGGCACCCCCTTGGTGGGTAGCGTCCACGGCAGGCTCAAGCTGCTTCTCGCCGGATTTGTGGGAGGGGGGCGTGCCGCCCTCACCGCGATCGCGGCCGCCGGGTTCGACGTACTGCCCGGACCGCCCAAGCCCACCAAGCCCAGCTTGCTGCGCGAGGTGGGAGTTGTCTTGCGAAGAGCGCGTAGAGAGGGGTGAGCCGGACCGTGGAGGGACAGACGACGTACATGTCGGCGCCGGTACAGGCCGCATACAGTTACTGCGAAGCCGTCACCGGACAGCAGGCGCGTAACTTCGCGTACGGAATCAGGCTGCTGCCGGCCGAGAAGCGGCAGGCCATGTCGGCGTTGTACGCCTTCTCCCGCCGGGTCGACGACATCGGCGACGGCGAGCTGGAGCCGGAGACCAAGCGGATCCGGCTGGAGAGCACCCGCACGCTGCTGGACCGGATCCGGGACGGCGCGATCGACGAGGACGACACCGACCCGGTGGCCGTCGCGCTCGCCGACGCCGCGAGCCGGTTCCCGCTGCCGCTCGGCGGACTCGACGAGCTGATCGACGGCGTGCTCATGGACGTGCGCGGCACGACGTACGAGACGTGGGACGACCTCAAGGTCTACTGCCGGTGTGTCGCAGGGGCCATCGGCCGGCTCAGCCTGGGCGTTTTCGGTACGGAACCGGGCGCACCCGGCGCCGACCGCGCCGCGGAGTACGCCGACACGCTCGGTCTCGCCCTGCAGCTGACCAACATCCTGCGCGACGTCCGCGAGGACGCGGGCAACGGGCGAACGTATCTGCCCGCCGACGACCTCGCCAAGTTCGGCTGTTCCGCCGGCTTCCACCGGGCCACCCCGCCGCCCGGCTCCGACTTCGCGGGCCTGGTCCACTTCGAGGTGCGGCGCGCCCGCGCTCTCTTCGCTGAGGGCTACCGGCTGCTGCCGATGCTGGACCGCCGCAGCGGCGCCTGTGTGGCCGCCATGGCCGGTATCTACCGCCGCCTGCTCGACCGGATCGAGCGCGACCCCGAGGCGGTGCTGCGCGGCCGGGTGTCGCTGCCGGGCCACGAGAAGGCGTACGTCGCGGTGCGCGGCCTGTCGGGTCTGGACGCGCGGTACATCTCGCGCCGGACGGCCCGGGGGCGTGTCTGATGCGTAATGCAGATATCTCGCGCACCATGTGCATCACGGACACTCGGTCCAGACCTTGGGCAACCCTGCGGTGGTCCGACGCGTCCCTGACTGAAACAGCGTGCCTGACCGAAAAGACGAGCCTGGCCGGCACGGCCTGGCCGACCGGAGCGACCCGGCGAAGGGGGGACGCGTGACCGACAAGGCCCTGCGTTCCTCCCGCGCGGTCGTGATCGGCGGCGGACTGGCCGGCATCACCGCGGCCCTCCGTCTCGCCGACGCCGGGCTTGACGTGACCCTGCTCGAAGGACGGCCGAGGCTCGGCGGACTCGCCTTCTCCTTCAAACGCGGCGAACTGACGGTGGACAACGGTCAGCATGTCTACCTTCGCTGCTGCACCGCCTACCGCTGGTTCCTCGACCGGGTCGGCGGCGCACGTCTGGCACCCCTGCAAAACCGTTTGGACGTGCCCGTTCTCGATGTGGGACGTCCCTCGGGGCCCCGGCTCGGACGGCTGCGCCGCAACGCCCTGCCGGTGCCGTTCCACCTCGCCGCCGGGCTGGCCGGCTACCCGCATCTCTCGCTCGCCGAGCGGGCAGGTGTCGGGCGCGCCGCACTGGCACTCGGCCGGCTCGACCCGGACGACCCGGCGCTCGACGCCATCGACTTCGGCAGCTGGCTGACCCGCCACGGGCAGTCCCCGCGCACCATCGAGGCACTCTGGGACCTCGTCGGCGTCGCCACACTCAACGCCACCGCCCCGAACTCCTCGCTGGCCCTGGCCGCGAAGGTCTTCAAGACCGGACTCCTCTCCGAGCCCGGCGCCGCAGACATCGGCTGGGCGAGCGTGCCGCTGGGCGAGGTGCACGACACGCTGACCCGCAAGGCGCTCGACTCCGTAGGCGTACGGACCGAGCTGCGCACCAAGGCGGACACCGTCACCCGCACCGGCGACGGACACTGGATCGTCGACACGGGCGCCGAACGGATCGAGGCGGACACCGTCGTCCTCGCCGTCCCGCAGCGCGAGACGCACGACCTGCTGCCCGAAGGCGCACTCGACGAGCCGGGCAGGCTGCTCTCCATCGGTACCTCGCCGATTCTCAATGTGCACGTCGTCTACGACCGCAAGGTGCTGCGCCGCCCGTTCTTCGCCGCGCTCGGCTCCCCGGTCCAGTGGGTCTTCGACCGTACGGACGCCTCGGGGCTGACCGGCCCCGGACAGTACCTCGCGCTCTCCCAGTCCGCGGCCGACGACGAGATCGACCTGCCCGTCGCCGAGCTGCGCAGTCGCTACCTGCCCGAGCTGGAACGGCTCCTGCCGGCCGCCCGCGGAGCCGGCATCAGGGACTTCTTCGTCACCCGGGAACGCGCAGCGACCTTCGCCCCCGCTCCCGGAGTCGGCCGACTGCGCCCCGGGACCCGCACCCGTGCCCCCGGCCTCTATCTGGCCGGAGCGTGGACGGCCACCGGCTGGCCCGCGACGATGGAGGGCGCGGTGCGCAGCGGGTGCAGCGCCGCGGACGCCACACTCCGTGCGCTCGGCCGCACCCATGAATTTCCGCTGCAGGAGGCGGCATGAGCAGTACCACCGGAACAAGAGGAGAGTCAGTGACCCCGGCGAATCCGGCTTTCGACACCGTGGTGGACACCGCGGACGTCACCGTGCTTCTGGAGCGCGGACGGGCCCTGTCTGCTCCGGTGCTCCGGGCCGCCGTTGACCGGCTCGCACCGCCCATGGACACCGTCGCCGCCTACCACTTCGGCTGGATCGACGCCCAGGGCCGGCCCTCCGACGGCGACGGCGGCAAGGCCGTCCGCCCGGCGCTCGCCCTGTTGTCCGCCGAGGCGGCGGGCGCTGCGGCCGAGGCCGGCATCCCCGGCGCGGTAGCCGTCGAACTCGTGCACAACTTCTCGCTGTTGCACGACGACCTGATGGACGGCGACGAGCAGCGCCGCCACCGTGACACCGTGTGGAAGGTGCACGGCCCCGCGCAGGCGATCCTGGTCGGCGACGCGCTGTTCGCGCTGGCCAACGAGATCCTGCTGGAGCTCGGCACGGTCGAGGCAGGCCGCGCGGCCCGCCGGCTGACCACCGCCACCCGCAAGCTCATCGACGGACAGGCCCAGGACATCTCCTACGAGCACCGCGAGCGGGTCACCGTCGCGGAGTGCCTGGAGATGGAGGGCAACAAGACGGGCGCCCTGCTCGCCTGTGCCGTGTCCATCGGTGCGGTGCTCGGCGGCGCCGACGACCGTACCGCCGACACCCTGGAGGCGTACGGCTACCACCTCGGCCTCGCCTTCCAGGCCGTCGACGATCTGCTCGGTATCTGGGGCGACCCGGAGTCCACCGGCAAGCAGACCTGGAGCGATCTGCGTCAGCGCAAGAAGTCCCTGCCGGTCGTCGCCGCGCTCGCCGCGGGCGGACCGGCCTCGGAGCGCCTCGGTGAGCTGCTTGCCGCGGACGCCAAGAGCACCGACTTCGACAGCTTCTCCGAGGAGGAGTTCGCCGCCCGGGCGGCGCTCATCGAGGAGGCGGGCGGCCGTGAGTGGACCGCCCAGGAGGCCCGTCGGCAGCATGCGATCGCCATCGAGGCGCTGCACGGTGTCGACATGCCGGAAACCGTGCGTGCGCAGCTCACGGCGCTCGCGGACTTCGTCGTCGTACGAAAGAGATGATCATCATTCGCATATGACTCGCAGTCGCGGGGGGGGGGGGGGGGGGGGGGGGGGGGGGGGGGCGGGGCGCCCCCCCCCCCCCCCCCCCGCCGCCATCGGCAGCCTTCGTCGACCGTCCTCAACGACCGCCCTGATCGGACGCCCTCAGGGCGGCCCTCATGGGCCGGACAGGCTCGGCGGGGTGACCGAACCGGTGTCCTGCGCCAGAGCCCGGGTCAGCCAGCCGATCCAGAAGTTCTCGAGATCGATTCCGCCCCGCAGCACCAGATGCCGCAGCCGGTCCCCCTCGGAGTCCCGACCGGGTGGGAAGTCCCGCTTCTCGATCGCCAGATACTCGGCCAGCTGCTTCTCGTGCAACGCCAAGTGGCGGCGCAGCTCCGCGGTGAGGCCCGGTGCGCCGACCACCGCCGCCGCTCGCATCCGCAGCAGCAGCGGATCGCGGACCTGCTTCGGGTCCTCCGGGAGCGCCACCCAGGCGGCCAGCGCCTCGCGGCCGGCGGGCAGCACCTCGTACTCCTTCTTCCGGCCACGGGTCGGCCGGGTCGACGGCAGGGCCCGGATCTGTCCGGCCTCCTCCAGCTTCCCGAGTTCGCGATAGATCTGCTGGTGCGTGGACGACCAGAAGTAGCCGATCGACCGGTCGAACCTTCGGGTCAGCTCCAGCCCCGACGACGGCTTCTCGAGAAGGGCGGTGAGGATCGCGTGCGGGAGTGACATGGGACGCATCCTAAGGACGGCGCCGCGCCCGGAGCCGTGGGCCCCGGGCGCAGCGGCCCGTTGTCACAGCGCGGCGGCGAGCTCCGTGCCCTGGCGGATCGCCCGCTTGGCGTCCAGCTCGGCGGCCACGTCGGCGCCGCCGATCAGGTGCGCCGTGCGGCCTGCGGCGAGCAGCTCCTCGTACAGTTCGCGTCGCGGTTCCTGTCCGGCGCAGAGCACCACCGTGTCGACCGGCAGGAGGTGCTGTTCGCCGTCGACCGTCAGGTGCAGACCGGCGTCGTCGATGCGGTCGTACGCGACGCCCGCGATCATCGTCACGCCTCGGTGCCGCAGCTCCGTGCGGTGGATCCACCCGGTCGTCTTCCCGAGCCCCGCGCCGACCTTGCTCGCCTTGCGCTGGAGCAGGTGGACGGTGCGCGGCGGCTTGGGGCGCTCGGGGAGGCGTAGACCGCCGCGCTCCTGGTACCCGGTGTCGACCCCCCACTGCCGGAAGAACACCTCGGGGTCGAGGCTCGCCGCGTCGCCGCCGTCCGTCAGGAACTCGGCGACGTCGAATCCGATCCCGCCCGCACCGATGATCGCGACCCGCTCACCGACCGGCGCCCCGTCCCGCAGGACATCGAGGTAACTGACCACGCTGGGGTGGTCGAGGCCCTCGATCGCGGGGGAGCGGGGCGAGACACCGGTGGCGAGCACGATCTCGTCGAAGCCGTCGAGGGTGCCCGGTGTGGCCTTCGTCCCGAGCCGGAGCTCGACCTGCTGCTCCGCGAGCCGGGTACGGAAGTAGCGCAGCGTCTCGTTGAACTCCTCCTTGCCCGGGATCCGGCGCGCCACATCGAGCTGGCCGCCGATCTCGTCGGCCGCATCGAAGAGCGTCACCGCGTGCCCGCGCTCGGACGCCGAGACGGCGCACGCGAGACCCGCGGGCCCGGCGCCGACGACCGCGACGCGCTTACGGGTCCGGGTCGGCGACAGGGTGAGCTCGGCCTCCGTCTCGTGGCAGGCGCGCGGATTGACCAGACAGGAGGTGATCTTCCCGCTGAACGTGTGGTCCAGGCACGCCTGGTTGCAGCCGATGCAGGTGTTGATCGCGTCGGCGCGGCCCGCGCCCGCCTTGGCCACGAAGTCCGGGTCGGCGAGGAACGGCCGGGCCATCGACACCATGTCCGCACGGCCCGACGCGAGAATCTCCTCGGCGACCTCGGGGGTGTTGATCCGGTTACTGGTCACCAGCGGTACGGAGACGGACCCGCGCACCTTCTCGGTGACCCAGGTGTAGGCACCGCGCGGCACCGACGTCGCGATGGTGGGGATGCGGGCCTCGTGCCAGCCGATCCCGGTGTTGATGATCGTGGCCCCGGCCGCCTCGATCGCCCGGGCGAGCTGCACGACCTCCTCCAGCGAGGAGCCGCCGGGCACCAGGTCCAGCATCGAGAGCCGGTAGATCAGGATGAAGTCGCTGCCGACCCGCTCGCGGACCCGGCGCACGATCTCGACCGGGAACCGGATGCGGTTCTCGTACGAACCGCCCCAGCGGTCGGTGCGGTGATTGGTTTCGGCGGCGATGAACTCATTGATCAGATAGCCCTCGGAGCCCATGATCTCGACACCGTCGTAGCCCGCCCGTCGCGCCAGTTCCGCGGTCCGCACGAAGTCCTCGACGGTCTCCTCGACCTCGTCGTCGGTCAGGGCGTGCGGTGTGAACGGGCTGATCGGGGCCTGGATGGCGCTCGGCGCCACCAGGTCCGGATGGTGCGCGTACCGGCCGAAGTGCAGGATCTGCATGGCGATCCGGCCGCCCGCCGCGTGCACCGCGGCGGTGACCTGAGCATGCTGCTCGGCCTCCGCCTCGGTGGTCAGTTTGGCGCCGCCGGGATACGGGCGGGCGCGGTCGTTCGGCGCGATGCCACCGGTGACCATGAGGCCCACACCGCCGCGGGCACGGGCCGCGTAGAACGCCGCCATCCGCTCGAAGCCGCGCTCCGCCTCCTCCAGACCGACATGCATCGATCCCATCAGCACCCGGTTGGGGAGGGTGGTGAACCCGAGGTCGAGCGGGCTCAGCAGGTTCGGGTACGGGGTCATCCGGCGGCTCCTCACACAGTGTCGTTGCGCCAGTTGTAGACCACCGAAGCGTCATTGTGCAACAAGTTGCACAATGACCTGCGTCGCATTTGCCCGCCACCGGATGGCAGCCCCGGACGGAGTAGTACCGGGGCACGTCCACCCGTCGCGGCGCGGAGAGTGGATCCGTAACCCGGAACACACCCGACACCCCCACGGAGCCCCCCATGGCCTGCCTCTGCCGGCGTGACCTCGGTCTGCTCGTCCTGCGCGTCGGTACCGGCGCGGTCCTGGCCGCGCACGGCAGTCAGAAGCTGTTCGGCTGGTTCGGCGGCGGGGGCATCGAGGGAACCACCGCGGGCATGCAGGCCATGGGCTTCCATCCGCCCAGGCACAGCGCCGTCGCCGCCGGACTCGGTGAGGCGGGCAGCGGCGCCCTGCTGGCCCTCGGCCTCGCCACCCCCGCCGCCGGAGCGGCCGCGGCGGGCGCCATGTCGGCCGCCGTCGCCGTCCACGCGCCCGCGGGCTTCTTCGCGCAGGGTGGCGGGTACGAATACCCGGCCTTCCTCGGCTTCACCGCTGCAGCGATCGGCCTGACCGGCCCCGGCCGGTACTCCCTCGACCACGCGACCTACCACATCCTCGACCGGCCGTGGATCGTCGCCCTCGCCTTCGTGGTCAGTGCGGCCGGGGTCGTGGCCGTCGTCGGGAAGCGGTCCAGGGGGCTGAGGAAGAACGCGGCCGAGAACTGAGCCGACGGTGCGTCAGGGCCGTCCTGGCCACCCTGACGCACCGTCGCCCCCATGGCTGCGTTCCCGGCCGTCGGGTGGCCGCAGAACGTTCCCCCTTTCGAGTGACTCCGCCGCCTGGTGATGACGGAGCCCGTCGGGTGTGTCCGAGGCTTGCAGGCGGCCGGACCCGCTCCGGCCGGGAGTCGCAGAGCCGCAGAACCTCAGAGCCGCTGGGAGTCCGCCGTGCACATCCTGCTCGTCGCGAGTGCGTTCAACAGCCTTACTCAACGCGTCCACGCGGAGCTGCGGGACCGAGGCCACACCGTGGCGGTCGGACTCGCACTCTCCGACGGCCATCTGCGGAACGCGGTCCGGGGGTTCGCACCGGACCTGATCGTGGCTCCGATGCTCAGGACCGCCATCCCGCGCGACGTGTGGTCGGCGCACACCTGCCTCATCGTCCATCCAGGACCCGTCGGCGACCGCGGACCGTCCTCGCTCGACTGGGCGATCCATGAGGGCGTCACCGGTTGGGGCGTAACGGTTCTGCAGGCCGACGAGGAGATGGACGCCGGAGACGTCTGGGCGTCGGTGGAGTTCTCCGTACCGCCGGTGGGCAAGAGCGACCTGTACCGCAACGAGGTCTCCGACGCGGCGCTGACGGCGGTGCTGCGGGCCGTCGACCGGTTCGCCTCGGGGATGTACACCCCCCGGCCCCAGGGCAGCGCACGTGCCACGGACGGCACCCGGCCGTATTTCCGTCAGGAACTCCGGCGGATCGACTGGCGGTCCGACTCCACCGAGACCGTGCTGCGAAAGCTGCGGGCGGCCGACTCGCAGCCCGGCGTGCTGGACGAACTGCTCGGCGGCGAGTGGTTCCTGCACGGGGGGCACCCCGAGGACCGGCTGCGAGGCCGCCCCGGAGAGCTGCTGGCCACGCGCGCCGACGGGGTCTGCCGGGCCACCGTCGACGGCGCCGTATGGATCCCGGAGCTGCGCGCCAGGCGGCAGCCGGGACAGCCCGCCCCGTTCAGGCTCCCCGCCGTCCTGGCACTCGGCGACCGGCTGCCGCCGCTGCCTGCGGACCCGGTCCCGCCGGACGCATCCGGGCGCCGCGGAACCTGGACCGACATCCGCTACGAGGAGACCGGCGCCGTCGGACATCTGACGTTCTCGTTCCCCGGCGGGGCCATGAGCACCACGCAGTGCACGCGCCTTCTGGACGCCTACCGGACAGCCTGCTCCCGGCCCACCTCGGTCCTGGTGCTGGGCGGCGGCCGGGACTTCTTCTCCAACGGCATCCATCTGAATGTCATCGAGGCGGCGGCCGACCCCGCCGAGGAGTCCTGGGCCAACATCAATGCCATGAACGACCTGGTGGAGGCCGTGCTGACCACCACCGACCGACTGGTGGTCGCCGCCGTGGGCGGCAACGCCGCCGCCGGCGGAGCGATGCTCGCGCTGGCCGCCGACGAGGTCTGGTGCCGCAGGGGCTCGGTGCTCAACCCGCACTACCGGCTGATGGGTCTGTCCGGCTCGGAGTACTGGACCCGCACCCTGCCGAGCAGGGTGGGGCCCGAGACGGCCGAGCGGGTCTCCCGCGAAGCGCTGCCGCTCGGCGCCGAAGCCGCCCAGCGGCTCGGCCTGGTGGACCGGACCATCGCCTGCCGGCCCCAGGACTTCCCGGGCGAGGCTGTCCGACTGGCCGTCCGGCTGGCCTCGTCGACCGCCGCACAGGCGCGGATCGCTCGGAAGAAGACGGCGCTCGAGCGCCAGGAGGCGCTCAAGCCGCTGGCCGCCTACCGGCAGGAGGAACTGGCCGCGATGCGGTCCACCTTCTTCGACCCGGACGCGCCGTACCACCGCCTGCGTCGTGCCTTCGTACGCAAGGAACCCCCGACCCGGACGCCGCCTCACCTCGGCGTCGGCGTACCCGGAAGGCGCACGGCGTATCCGTCCGCCACCCGGGAGCGCGCCGTCACCGCAACGGCGGCACTCACCGATGTACCCGGACCGACTGACGGTTAGCTGGACAGGAAGGCCGAAAAGCGGGCTTTCAGCGCAGAGCTCCCCAAGGAGACATCCCCATGGATGCAGCAACAGCGAACACGGTCGGCGACCGGGCAGACGGTGCAGCCGCCGACGAGGAGTCCCCGATCCACATCCTCTGGATCAACGCGGGGCTGAGCTGTGACGGCGACTCGGTGTCGCTGACGGCGGCGATGCAGCCGAGTATCGAGGAAATCGTCCTCGGTGTGCTGCCGGGCCTGCCGAAGATCCAGGTCCACTGGCCCCTGATCGACTTCGAATGCGGTCCGGTGGGCGGTGCGGACACCTTCATCGAGTGGTTCTTCAAGGGCGAACGCGGCGAGATCGATCCCTTCGTGCTGGTCGTCGAGGGGTCCATCCCCAACGAGTCGATCAAGCAGGAGGGGTACTGGTGCGGCTTCGGCGACAACCCGGAGACCGGCCAGCCGATCACGACCAGTGAATGGATCGACCGGCTGGCGCCCAAGGCCCTGGCGGTCGTCGCCATCGGAACCTGCGCCACCTACGGCGGCATCCATGCGATGGCCGGCAACCCGACGGGTGCCATGGGCGTGCCCGACTACCTGGGCTGGGACTGGACCTCGAAGGCAGGCATTCCGATCGTGTGCGTGCCCGGCTGCCCGATCCAGCCGGACAACTTCTCGGAGACCCTCACCTACCTGCTCTACCAGGCGGCGGGCTCCGCTCCGATGATTCCGCTGGACGACAAGCTGCGCCCGACCTGGCTCTTCGGCGCCACCGTGCACGAGGGGTGCGACCGGGCCGGGTACTACGAGCAGGGCCAGTTCGCCACCACGTACGACTCGCCCAAGTGCCTGGTCAAGCTCGGCTGCTGGGGCCCCGTCGTCAAGTGCAACGTCCCCAAGCGCGGCTGGATGAACGGCATCGGCGGCTGCCCGAACGTCGGCGGCATCTGTATTGCCTGCACCATGCCGGGCTTCCCCGACAAGTTCATGCCGTTCATGGACGAACCGCCCGGCGGCAAGGTCTCCGTCGGCGCCAGCGGAGCGTACGGGGCGGTGATCCGCAGACTCCGGTCGGTCACGGCCAGGACCGTGGACAAGGAACCGAAGTGGCGTCACACGGGCAAGAAGCTGACCACCGGGTACCGCCCGCCCTGGTGACCGACCGGCCGGCGCCACCGCCCCGCGATCGACGCACGGCTCGCCTCCGCCCCGCTCCCCCCTCAACTCCCGCTTCCCAGAAGGGTTATGGCACACACAATGGCATCCACGACGAAGGCGGCCGGCGACGGCAGTGGCCTCGTCGAGATGGCCTGGGATCCGATCACCCGGATCGTAGGCAGTCTCGGCATCCACACGAAGATCGACTTCAAGCAGAAGCGGGTCGCGGAGTGCTACAGCACTTCGTCGGTCTTCCGTGGCTACAGCGTCTTCATGCGGGGCAAGGACCCTCGGGACGCCCACTTCATCACCAGCCGCATCTGCGGGATCTGCGGCGACAACCACGCCACATGTTCCGTCTACACGCAGAACATGGCCTACGGGGTGAAGCCGCCGCACCTCGGTGAGTGGATCATCAACCTGGGCGAGTCGGCGGAGTACATGTTCGACCACAACATCTTCCAGGAGAACCTGGTCGGGGTCGACTACTGCGAGAAGATGGTCCGCGAGACCAACCCCGGAGTCCTGGAACTCGCGGAGCGCACCGAGGCGCCGCACGCCGGGGAGCACGGCTACCGCACGATCGCCGACATCATGCGCTCCCTCAACCCCATCGAGGGAGAGTTCTACCGCGAGGCTCTTCAAGTGAGCCGCTACACGCGGGAGATGTTCTGCCTGATGGAAGGGCGCCATGTGCACCCCTCCACGCTCTACCCGGGCGGTGTGGGAACGATCGCGTCCGTCCAGCTCTTCACGGACTACCTCAGCCGCCTCATGCGGTACGTGGAGTTCATGAAGCGGGTCGTCCCCCTGCACGACGACCTGTTCGACTTCTTCTACGAGGCGCTGCCCGGGTACGAGGAGGTCGGCCGCCGAAGGGTGCTGCTCGGCTGCTGGGGAGCGCTCAACGACCCCGAGTACTGCGACTTCACGTACGCCAACATGACGGACTGGGGACGGAAGATGTTCGTCACCCCAGGCGTGATCGTGGACGGCAAACTGGTCACCAACGACCTCACCGAGATCAACCTCGGCATCCGGATCCTGCTCGGCAGTTCGTACTACGACGACTGGCAGGGCCGGGAACAGTTCGTCACCCACGACCCGCTGGGCAACCCGGTGGACCCCCGCCACCCGTGGAACCAGCACACCATCCCCGCCCCGCAGAAGCGGAACTTCGACGACAAGTACAGCTGGGTGATGTCGCCCCGCTGGTTCGACGGCAAGGACCACCTGGCACTGGACACCGGCGGCGGCCCCATCGCCCGCCTCTGGTCCACCGCCCTGTCCGGGCTCGTCGACGTCGGCTATGTGAAGGCCACCGGCCACAGCGTCGTCATCAACCTGCCGCGCACGATGACCAAGCCCGAGACCACCTTCGAGTGGAAGATCCCGAAGTGGAGCAACGCGCTGGAACGCAACCGCGCCCGCACCTACTTCCAGGCGTATGCCGCCGCGATCGCGCTGCACTGTGCCGAGAAGGGGCTCGAGGAGGTCCGCGCCGGACGCACCCAGACCTGGGAGAAGTTCGACGTGCCGGACGAGAGCATCGGCGTCGGCTTCACGGAGGCCGTACGGGGCGTGCTCTCCCACCACATGGTGATCAGGGACGGCAAGATCGCCAACTACCACCCCTATCCGCCCACTCCGTGGAACGCCAGCACCCGGGACACGTTCGGCACCCCCGGCCCGTACGAGGACGCGGTGCAGAACACGCCGATCTTCGAGGAGAACACCCCGGAGAACTTCAAGGGCATCGACATCATGCGGGCGGTCCGCAGCTTCGACCCCTGTCTGCCGTGCGGCGTCCACATGTACGTGGGCGACGGCAGGACCGTCAAGCAGATGCACGTGCCCACCGGACTGAGCGGACTGGCCGGATGAGCCCCGCAGCCCCGTCGGCCGTCGCACCGCCGCGAGCCGTCGACGCCGTGGAGGCCGGACAGCGGGTCGAAGAGCTGCTCGACCGCCTGACCACCATCGGAGACCAGGAAGTGGGTGCCGCGGCCGAGGATCTGGTGCGGGTCCTGATGGACTTCTACGGCGCCGGCCTGGCCCGTATCGTCGACCGCCTGAGCACCCCCGCGGACCACGGAACCGGCAGCGGACCGCTCGCCGCACTGCTCGACGACGAACTCGTGTCGAGCCTGCTGGCCCTGCACGACCTGCACCCGGAGGACATCGGCACGCGGATCGCGCGCGCCCTCGACTCCGTCCGTGACCCTGTCGAGGTCGTCGGCTTCGACGAGGAGACCGGCATTCTGCGGCTGCGCGCCTCGTCCGAAGCCGGTGACGGCGGTGGCTGCGGCTGCCCGAGCACGGGCGCGGCGACCCGGCGCAGCGTCGAGGACGCGCTGGCCTGCTTCGTACCGGAAGTGAACCAGGTGGAGATGGAGCCCTCGACCACCGACCGGGAGCCACCGCTGCTCCAGATCGCCACCCGTCCGCCGGCCGGATCTTCCGTGACCGGGCAGGCCGTTGAGGCGAAGGCGCCATGATCGCACCCCAGGCACCCGCCGGGCGCCCGGCGCCCGTTGCCCGCCCCCGAGGCCTGCGCAGGTTCACCACGCCGCCGGAACCCCGGCAGGAGTGCTGCGAGCTGTGCGGCGTGCCCGTGACCGAGGGTGGCCATCGGCATCTCGTGGACACCGAGAAGCGGGCGCTGGCCTGCGCGTGCACCCCGTGCGCCCTGCTCTTCGAGCGGCCGGGCGCAGCCCACGGACGCTTCAGAACGGTCCCGGACCGCTATCTGTCCGATCCGGACCACCGTCTCGACGACGGTGCGTGGGAACTCCTGCAGATCCCGGTCGGCGTCGCGTTCTTCTTCCGCAACGCCGCTCTGGACCGACTGGTCGCGCTCTACCCGAGCCCGGCCGGAGCGACCGAGAGCGAACTCGACCCGGAGACCTGGCAGACCGTGCTCGGCACCACTCGCCTCGCCGCGCTGCTCGAACCCGACGTCGAGGCGCTGCTGATGCGCCGCACGGAGGGCCGGGCCGAGTGCTACCTCGTACCGATCGACATCTGCTACGAGCTGGTGGGACGCATGCGCCTCCTCTGGCAGGGCTTCGACGGCGGGGCCGAGGCGAGGGCCGACCTCCAGGCGTTCTTCGAGCACGTCGAGGGACGCGCCGCCCGGACCCAGGGGAAGGGGCAGCCGCGGTGACGGAATTCGCCTTCACCTGCACCGGAGTCCGCGCCGACCCGTACGCGGCGGGCCCCACACTGGTCTTCCGGCTGCGCATCACCGCGTCCGCGGAAGCCCGGGTGCATGCCCTCGCGCTCCGCTGCCAGATCCGTATCGAACCCGGCCGGCGCGGCTACGAGCAGGCCGAGGCGGACGGACTGCACGACCTCTTCGGTGACCGCTCACGCTGGGGAAACACGCTCCAGCCCGTGCAGTTCGCCCAGGTATCCCTGATGGTCCCGTCATTCACCACGGTGACCGAGGTGGACCTCGTCGTGCCCTGCACCTACGACCTGGACGTCGCCGCGACACGGTATTTCGACGCGCTCCAGGACGGCGAGGTGCCGCTCCTCCTGCTCTTCTCCGGCACCGCCTTCACCGGGGACAGCGGCTTCCACGTCGAGCCGGTGCCCTGGGACCGCGAGGCTTCCTGCCGTATGCCGGTGGCGGTGTGGAAGGACATGATCGAGCAGCACTTCCCGGGCTGCGGCTGGATCCGGCTGCCGCGCGACACCATGAACGCGCTGCTCGCCTTCCGCTCGCGGCAGGCCCTGCCGTCCTGGGAGGCGACCGTCCAGTCGCTGATCGACCTGGCCGGAGCCGCCGGGACTCCGACCCCTGAGCGCCCGGCGCGCCGGCCCGTTCTGCCCCGCGTCACCGAGAGGACGGCGCCGTGACCGCATCCCTGCTCACGCCCGCACTGGAGTCCCGGTTCGCCACCGCCCGGCAGGTCGCCGACACCGTCCTCTTCGAGGGCTATGTGCTGTACCCGTACCGGGCCTCCGCGGCCAAGAACCGGCTGCGCTGGCAGTTCGGGGTGCTCGTGCCGCCCGGCTGGGGCGCCGACCGCGAGGAGCACGACTTCCAGCACACCGAGTGCCTGATGGAACCGAAGCCCGGCGCGACGCTCGCAGTCGAGGCACGGTTCCTGCACGCCCAGCGACGGACGGTGCAACAGGTCCTCGACGACGGCACATTCGAGACCGTGGACCGACTCGATTTGGCCGACCGGGTGCTGGTCCCGTGGGACGAGGGCGCCGAGGAACGCGTCGAAGTGGTCGTGGACGTCGCCGAACTGACCGGGGACGGAGTCACCGTCCCCTTCACCCGGCCCGCCCGTGAGGAGACCGAACCCGTCCTGGACGCGGACGGGAGGACGGTGGGCCGCCTGGTCCGCCGCTGCGAGGAGATCAGCGGTGCTGTGCTGGTGTCCGCCCGCGAACTCGACGGCCCCTACCGGGTCATGAGGCTCACCGCCGTGGTGGAGAACACCAGCGTTTGGACGCCCGACTCCGCCGGGGCCGACCGGGAGGCCGCGCTCCCACGGTCGTTGGTCGCCGCGCACCTGCTGCTGGGTCTCAGCGCGGGATCGTTCCTGTCGATGACGGACCCGCCGGAATGGGCCAAGGGTGCGGTCGCGGCCTGCCGCAACCTGCACACCTGGCCGGTGCTCGCCGGGGAACCCGGGCGCACGGACCTGATGCTGTCGTCCCCGATCATCCTGGAGGACCATCCGGCCATCGCTCCCGAGAGCCCGGGCACGCTCTACGACGCCACCGAGATCGACGAGATCCTCGCCCTGCGTACGGCGGCCCTGACCGACCAGGAGAAGCGCGAGGCACGCGGTACCGATCCCAGGGCGGCAGCCGTCATCGACCTGGCCGAGTCCATGCCCCCCGAGGTCCTGGAGCGGCTGCACGGCGCGGTACGGGCCCTGCGGGAGATCACCGGACCCGACACGCCCCCGCCCGCCGCGCAGGACCCCGTCCCGGACGGCGTGGACCTGATCGACACCCGCGGGGTACTCCGGCCCGACACCCCGTGGTGGGACCCGGCGAGCGACGACACCGCCGACCCGGCCCGGGACCGGATCCTGGTGGACGGACGGTCCGTGGGCGTGGGCAGCCGCGTCCTCCTGCGACCGGGGCTCCGGCGGACCGACGCCCAGGACCTGTTCCTCAAGGGCCGCAGCGCACAGGTCGAAGCAGTGCTCCACGACGTCGACGGCGGAGTGCACCTCGCGGTCACCGTGGAAGGCGACCCGGGCGCGGACATCCGCCGCGAGCAGGGGCGCTTCCTGTACTTCCAGCCGGACGAGATCGCCCCCCTGGAGGACGCGTGAACGCCCTTGCGCAGCAGCACGCGAGGACCCTCGTCGCCGGGATCGGGAACATCTTCCTCGGCGACGACGGCTTCGGCGTCGAGACGGTGCACGCACTGTCCTCGCACCGGCTCCCCGACGACGTCGAGACCGTCGACATCGGCGTACGGGGCGTCCATCTCGCCTATCAGCTCCTCGACGGATACGACACCCTCGTCCTGATCGACGCCACCGCACGCGGTGGCCGCCCGGGAACCCTGTATCTGATCGAGGCCGACGAACCCGGAGCCGTCGAACCGCAGAACGCGCTGCTCGACGGCCACCGGATGTCCCCCGATGCCGTCCTGGCACTGCTCGGCACCCTGTGCGCGGGCACCGGAGCCGTACCGCCGAGGCGCACGCTCGTCGTCGGCTGCGAACCCGACAGTGTCGACGAAGGGATCGGGCTGAGCGCCCCCGTGGCCGCAGCGGTGCCCCACGCCGTACGGATGGTCGTGGACCTCGTACAAGCAGCCGACCGTCCGGCCGACGCCCGGCGGACGTCGGCCGGAACTGTCATGAACTGAGCAGAAGGAACACACCACCATGAAGAAGATCATTGTCTGCGGCCTGAGCGCCGTCGCCGTCGCCGTCGTCGTCGCGCAGATCCTGCCCGACGTCAGGCGTTATCTGCGGATGCGCAGCATGTGACGGCACCTGCCGCCCGGGCCCGCCCCATGGCTGCACCGAATGGTGCATGTGCCGCACGGGTACCGGCGAGCCGGTCCGCCGGCCCCCGTGACCCGCCGCTGTAATGACGCAGTGCAGGACGGAGAACCAATGCACGAGATGTCGATCGCCATGGCCGTCGTCGACCAGGTGGAAGAGGCGGCTCAGGCAGGCGGAGCCACCTCGGTCGGGTCCGTCCGGCTCCAGGTCGGGGAACTGGCCGGAGTCGTCCCCGACGCCCTGTCCTTCTGCTTCGGACTCGCCTGCGCCGGGACCGTCCTGGAAGGAGCCGAACTCGTCATCGACTCCGTGGCGGCCCGCGCGCGGTGCATGCCCTGCGCGGACGAATGGGCGGTCGGCATGCCGCCGCAGCTGTGCTGTCCGGTCTGCGGCGAGGCGACCGCCGAACTCCTGTCGGGCCGCGAGCTGCAGATCCTCAGCGTGCACTGGCAGGACGGCGCCGCACCCGAACACACCCGCGAACCGATCTCCCAGGAGCACTGAACGATGTGCCGTGAAGTCGACCTGCAGCAGGCGGTACTCGCCAAGAACGACGCGACGGCGCACAGCCTGCGAGCCGGGCTCACCGCCCGCGGCACCACCGTCGTCAACCTGCTCTCCAGCCCCGGCAGTGGCAAGACCGAACTGCTGGAACGCGAACTCGGCCGGGCCCGCGAAAGAGGAGTGCCGGTCGCCGCACTCACCGCAGACCTCGCCACCGAGAACGACGCCGTACGGCTGGCCCGGTCCGGCGCCCCCGTCAAGCAGGTGCTCACCGACGGACTCTGCCACCTGGAGGCCGGCATGCTCGGCCGCCACCTCGACAACTGGCTGCCCGACGGGACCCGGATCCTCTTCGTGGAGAACGTGGGCAACCTGGTCTGCCCCGCCTCGTACGACCTGGGGGAGACGCTCAGGGTCGTCCTCGCCTCCGTGACGGAAGGCGAGGACAAACCGCTGAAGTACCCCACCGCATTCGGACTGGCCCAGCTCGTCGTGGTCACCAAGACGGACATCGCAGAGGCCGTCGACTTCGACGAGGCCGCGTTCCGGGCCCATGTCCAGCAGGTCAACCCCGGTGTGGAAGTGGTGCTCACCGCCGCCCGCCGCGGTGAGGGGGTGGGCACGCTGCTCGACCGGGCGCTGGCCGCCGGTGAAGGCGCCCCGGTCCACACACCGGTGATGGCCCGGCAGCACCCGTACCACCAGTACACGCACACCCACGGCGACGTGGGTACGCACGACGACACCCACACCCATCGTGACCACGGCGCGCACGGCGGCTCGCACACCCACGCGCACACCGGCATGCATACGCACACCCATCCGGACCTGGGTACCCACGAACACCCGCACACCGGCCCCCACGCACACGCGCACCCCGACGAGCCGCTCGTCATGACGACAGCACCCGACTCCGTGGCGCAGTACCGCTCGTGACGAGCCCACAGTCCGGCGCCGCCGCCCTCGCGGGAGCCGTGGAGCGCCGAAGGGTCGTCGTCCGCGGCGTCGTGCAGGGTGTCGGATTCCGGCCCTACCTGTACGCCCGGGCCACCGGGCTGGGCCTGGCCGGACACGTCACCAACACCAGCGAAGGCGTCGTTGCCGAGGTCGAGGGCGCCCCGGCCGCCGTGGCCCTGTTCTGCGACCGGATCGCAGCGGAGGCACCCCCGCTCGCCCGGGTGGACTCCGTCGACCACACGCAGGTCCCGGCCGCGGGCGGATCCCACTTCAGCATCGTGGACTCCCGCACCGGCGGACCGGCCCGCACACTGGTCTCCCCGGACGTGGCCACCTGCGCCGACTGTCTCACCGAACTGGCCGATCCGGCCGACCGGCGCCACCGCCACCCGTTCATCACCTGTACGCACTGCGGGCCCCGGTTCACGATCGTCACCGCGGTGCCGTACGACCGCGCGCACACGACCATGGCCCGCTTCCCGATGTGCGCCGACTGCGCCCGTGAGTACGCCGACCCCGCCGACCGGCGTTTTCACGCCCAGCCGGTCGCCTGCCCCGCCTGCGGCCCTGAGCTGCGCCTGCTCGTCGGGCGGCCGGACGGCACCACGCCCACGCAGTGCGCAGCCGGACTCGATCCCGTCGCGGAGGCGCGCCGGCTGCTGTCGGACGGTGCGGTCCTCGCGGTCAAGGGGCTCGGCGGTCACCATCTCGCCTGCGATGCCGAGAACTCCGCCGCGGTGTCCCTGCTGCGGCGTCGGAAGGCTCGAGGCGACAAGCCGTTCGCCATCATGGCGCGGGACATCGACGACATCGCGCACCTCGTGCATGTGGGCGATGAGGAGCGGGCCCTGCTCACCGGCGGTGTCCGGCCCGTCGTCCTGCTGCGGCGGCGCGCCGGTGCCCGCCCGGACCCCCGAACCCCCTGGCCGTCCGATGCCGTCGCCCCGCGCAGCCCCGACCTCGGCATCATTCTCCCGTACACCCCGCTGCACCACCTGCTGCTCGGCCTGCCCGGTGACCCGCCGGGACCGCGCCTGCTCGTCATGACCAGCGGCAACGTGGCCGGTGAACCGATCGTCACGGACGACGACGAGGCGCTCGAGCGGCTCGCCCACCTGGCCGACGCCTGGCTCACGCACGACCGTCCGATCCATGTGCCGTGCGACGACTCCGTGGTGCGCGTCTGCGACGGGGAGCGGCTGATCGTACGCCGCTCACGCGGCTACGCCCCGCTGCCGCTCGCCCTGCCCCACCCGGTGCCTGCGACTCTCGCCACCGGCGGCGACCTGAAGAACACCTTCTGCCTCGCAGAGGAGCGAAGGGCCTGGCTGTCCGCCCACGTCGGCGACATGGACGACCTGGACACGCAGCAGGCCTTCGCGCGCGCCGAACAACACATGGAGACCCTCACCGGCGTGCGGCCCGGCATCCTGGCGACCGACCGGCATCCCCGCTACCGCACCGGCCAGTGGGCGCTGCGCCGAGCCGACGGCCGACCGGTCGTGCGCGTACAGCACCACCACGCCCATATCGCCGCCGCGATGGCCGAGCACGGCCGGGACGGCAGCCGCCGAGTGATCGGCGTCGCGTTCGACGGCACCGGATACGGGGACGACGGGGCGGTGTGGGGCGGCGAGATCATGCTGGCCGACTACGACGCCTGTCTCCGCTTCGCACACCTCGCGTACGCGCCGCTGCCCGGCGGCGACGCCGCCGTACACCGGCCCTACCGGATGGCGCTGGCCCATCTGTACGCGGCAGGCATCGGCTGGACGGACGATCTGCCCTGCACGGCAGCCTGTCCGCCGGACGAACGACAGGTGCTGCTGCGCCAGTTGGAACGCAACCTCAACTGCGTCCCCACCTCCAGCATGGGCCGGCTGTTCGATGCGGTCTCCTCGCTGGCGGGCGTCTGCCACCGCGCCGGGTACGAAGCCCAGGCCGCCGTCGAACTGGAGGCCGCCGCCGTCGCCGCCGCCGCGGACCCCGGACCCGGGTACGGTTTCGCGCTGCGCCCGGCGGACCCGGTCGACGGACAGCCGTTGGTCATGGACCCCTCGCCGGTACTCGCAGCCGTCGTCGACGACGTGCGCGCCGGTGCGGCGACGGCACTGGTCGCCGCACGCTTCCACGCGGCCGTCGCGGATGTCGTGCTCCAGGTGTGCGTCGCAGCCCGCGAACAGTACAGCCTGTACGAAGTGGCCCTGACCGGCGGTGTGTTCGCCAACACCCTGCTCTCCTCCCGGTGCGCCCGGACGCTGAAGGAGAACGGTTTCACCGTCCTGCGTCACCGCGAGGTCCCCCCGAACGACGGCGGACTGGCGCTCGGCCAGCTCATGGTGGCCACCCGCAATGTGGTGGCGTGCACCGGCGCAGCCGCCGACTGACGTCCGGCCCGGCAGAGCCGGGCGACGCCCCCCACAGCAAGGAGCAGCCATGTGCCTGGCGGTACCCGGCAGAGTGATGGACATCGAGGAGCGTGACGGTACCCGGATGGCCACCGTCGACTTCGGCGGTGTGGTCAAAGAAGTGTGCCTGGAGTATCTGCCGGATCTCCAGGTCGGTGAATACGCCATCGTCCATGTGGGATTCGCGCTGCAGCGGCTGGACGAGGAGTCGGCCAGGAAGACGCTCGAACTGTTCGCCGAACTCGGCCTGCTCCAGGAGGAGTTCGGTGACCCATGGGAAAGGGCCGCGGAGGCCGGCGACACGTCCGGGTCCGGTGGTGCCGACGCACCCGAGGAGGTGCAGCAGTGAAGTACATCGAAGAGTTCCAGAACCCGGACCTGGCGCGCCGGCTGCTCGACGACATCCACTCCGTGGTGACCCGGCCCTGGGCGCTGATGGAGGTCTGCGGCGGACAGACGCACACCATCATCCGGCACGGCATCGATCAACTCCTGCCGGAACAGGTCGAACTGATCCATGGCCCGGGCTGCCCCGTCTGCGTCACGCCGCTGGAGGTCATCGACAAGGCACTGGCCATCGCCTCCCGCCCCGAGGTGATCTTCTGCTCGTTCGGGGACATGCTCCGGGTCCCCGGAACCGGCCGCGACCTGTTCCGGGTCCGAAGTGAGGGCGGCGATGTGCGGGTCGTCTACTCGCCACTCGATGCCCTGAAGATCGCCCAGCAGAACCCCGACCGCGAGGTGGTCTTCTTCGGGATCGGATTCGAGACCACCGCGCCGCCCAACGCCATGACGGTGTATCAGGCGCGCAGGCTCGGTATCGCGAACTTCAGCCTCCTGGTGTCCCATGTGCGGGTTCCCCCGGCCATCGAGGCGATCATGCAGTCGCCGAGCTGCCGGGTGCAGGGCTTCCTCGCCGCCGGCCACGTGTGCAGCGTGATGGGCACGCGGGAGTACCCGGAGCTGGCCGAACGGTTCCGGGTGCCCATTGTGGTCACCGGTTTCGAACCGCTGGACATCCTCGAAGGCGTACGGCGCACCGTCCTGCAACTGGAGCGCGGCGAGCACACCGTGGAGAACGCGTACCCGCGCGCCGTGCACCCGGACGGGAACCCGGCGGCGCTTGCCATGCTGGACGACGTCTTCGAAATCACCGACCGTGCCTGGCGCGGCATCGGCACCATCCCCGACAGTGGCTGGCGGCTCTCCACGCGCTACCGGGACTACGACGCCGAGTACCGCTTCTCCGTCACCGGCATCGACACCGAGGAACCCGCCGCGTGCCGCAGCGGTGAGGTACTGCAAGGACTGCTGAAGCCCCACGAGTGCGAGGCGTTCGGCACCACCTGCACTCCGCGCAACCCGCTCGGGGCCACCATGGTCTCCAGCGAGGGCGCCTGCGCCGCGTACTACCTCTACCGGCGACTGGACATCACCACCGCAGCCAGGGAGACGAGCCCCGTTGCCTGAGACGACCGAAGCACTGAACACCACCGCCACGGCGACGGCCGCTCCAGGCGAGCCGGCCGTACTCGACCTCACGGAATGGACCTGCCCGGCACCGCTGCGCGACCAACCACGGGTGGTGATGGGCCACGGCGGCGGCGGGGCACTCTCGGCCGAACTGGTCCAGCACGTCTTCGCGCCCGGCTACGGGGGCGACGTGCTTGCGCAACTGACCGACTCGGCCGTGGTTTCGCTGGGCGGCGCCCGGCTGGCCTTCTCCACCGACTCGTACGTCGTGCGGCCGCTGTTCTTCCCCGGCGGCTGCATCGGCGATCTCGCGGTCAACGGCACGGTCAACGACCTGGCCATGAGCGGCGCCCGAGCCGCCTACCTCTCCTGCGGTTTCATCCTGGAGGAAGGCGTGGAGGTCTCGGTCGTCGCACGTGTGGCCAACGCGCTGGGCGCGGCCGCGCGCGCGGCGGGCGTCGAGGTGGCAACCGGCGACACCAAGGTCGTGGACGCCGGTCACGGCGACGGCATCTTCATCAACACCGCCGGGATCGGCCTCGTCCCGGCCGGCGTCGATCTCCGTCCTCAGCGGGTGGTCCCCGGCGACGTCGTGATCGTCAGCGGTGCGATCGGCGCGCACGGCGTGGCGATCATGAGTGTGCGCGAGGGCCTGGAGTTCGGCGTGGAGATCGAGAGCGACTGCGCGGCCCTGGGCGGCCTGGTGGAGACCATGCTCGCGGTCACCCCCGACCTCCATGTCCTGCGTGATCCCACACGAGGGGGACTGGCCGCGGCGCTCAACGAGATCGCGACGGCCTCCGGCGCCGGTGTCGTCCTCCAGGAGCGCGACATCCCGGTCCCGCCGGCCGTGGCCAACGCCTGCGCCATCCTGGGCCTGGACCCGATGTACGTGGCCAACGAGGGAAAACTCGTCGCGTTCGTCCCCCGCGAGCACGCCGAAGCCGTTCTGGATTCGATGCGGGCGCATCCGCTGGGATCGGAGGCGGCCGTCATCGGCGAGGCCGTGGAGGCGCATCCTGGCATGGTCGTGGCCCGCACCGGGCTCGGTGGGACGCGCGTGGTCGACCTGCCGATCGGAGAGCAGCTGCCCCGGATCTGCTGAGTCGTCGCCCTCCGCCGGGCTGCGGCGTGCGGATGCGAAGCCACGATGTGTGGCGACCCTGGAGAGAGGGGGGGCGACTCGCACGGCCATACCCACGTTCCGTTGGCCATGCGTACGAGTCGTGCGCGGGCACCGGCTCAAGGGCGAGACGCCGCATCGAGTTCGTACGAGCGCGATGCGGCGCGTCGTCAGCCCGCCGGACGCCGCGTGAAGCCGGTGGCCGGGCGTTCCAGCCGCTCTCCGTCCACGATGATGTCGACGGCTTCGTTGTAGAAGGCGATGAGGTCCTTGACCGCCCCCGCGGCGGGCACGGGATCGGGGTAGCTCCACGCCACATTCGCCGGAGCGTCGCTGTCCGTACCGGCCACCGACCAGTACTCGGCCGTCCCCTTGTACGGGCATCCCGTACGCAGACCGGTCGGGGCGAACAGGTCGAGGCGGACGTCCTCGCGAGGGATGTAGTAGCGGACAGGAAGGCGTGTCTCGAAGAGCAGGACCGGGCTGCGGGTGTCCGCGACCAGCATTCCGTCGATCTCGATCTGGACATGCCGCGAGCTGCGGAGTGCGTCGACGCGAGCGTACGGGTCACGTGGGTGGACGAAGATCTCTTCCTCCTCCTCGTACCAGTGGTCGGGACCCACGCCGGCGCGCCCGAACCACTCGAAGGCGATGTGTCCGGCGAGTTCGGCGACGGGGAAGGTCCATGCGGCGTTGGGCTCCGTGACGCCGTCCACGACGAGGTCGTAGAAGAGTGTGGAGCCGGAGTGCGCTCCTGCCTCGGGGGTGGCCGCCGGACGGAGCAGACCGGTGCGGACGTCGTCCCGGGGAAAGACGTAGAGCGGCACGGCACGGCCGGGTTCCCATACGAGAACGGGCCGCCGGCTGTCGACGACGAGGGTCTCGCCCTTCTTTCCGCGTACCCGGCGCTCGCTCGGCTCCCAGGTGAGAGCGGCATCCCGTACCGGGTGACGGCGCTCGACGGCAAGGGCGGGTGGAGTGGTCACCGACGTACTCCTCGAAGAGGTCCGAGCCGCTCAGCGGCCTTGGCGGGACGGAGCCGGACAGGCAGCACCTGGTGGCCGTCGGGGATCAGCGACGCCGCGATCCGCAGGCGGTCTGCGGGTCAGCCGGGTCGGCGGTGGGGAACCGGTCGAAGGATCCCTTCAAGGCGACCGTCGCTTCGAGCCGTGCCGACGGGGCGCCCAGGCAGACGTGCACGCCGTGCCCGAAGGCCGAGGTGTTCCTCGACAGTGCGGGAGACGTCGAACGTGTCGGTGCCCGCTGCAGGACGGCCCGGCCGACGAGCTCGAGCGGGGTCTCGACCACACCGCACGGGAATCGACCGGACATCCGGCCGCCCCTGCCTGCTCACAACATGGGCAGGCGAGGCGGCAGCGGTCTATTGCCGGTGCGGTGGCCTGGTGAGGGTCAGGCCTGCGGCGGCTGCGGCGGCTGGTCCTGGCCGCGGTCCGAACCGAGCTGGCCCTTGAGCCTGTCCTGAGCGGTGTCGACCTGGCCGGTGTACTTGCCCTGAGTCCTGTCGTCGATGGTGTCACCCGCCTTGTCGATGCCCTTGCCCGCCTGGTCCTCGTGGCCCTTCAGCATGTGCTTGATCTTGTCCATCATGGACATGAGTCCTCCTCGGTGCGTTCACCCTGACCCTTCCAGCGTCGCCACTTGTGCCGCACTTCGCATCCGCATAGGACGGCGCGCACGCCACGACGGCCGCCCGTACACGGTTCGCACCGTCCCGGATGCGGCGCGAGCGCCTTCCATGGAGCGTGGGGGAGTGGCGCAGCAGAGCAGAACCCTGTGGATTCCCGTCGGTGTCATCGTGCTGGCGGTGGTGATCGACGTGGCGACACCGACCGATGTGACGTCCGCCCCGCTCCTGATGGCAGCGCCGGTCTCGGCCGCTCCCCTCATGCTGCCCGGCGGCGTGATCGCGGTGGGACTGGTGTCGATGGCGGTCCACGCCGGGCTGGCGTGGGTGGACGGCACTTTCGGCTGGCACCGCGGCGTCGCCAATCAGGTCACCCTGCTGGCCGTCACCGTCCTCGCCGTCTTCATCAACCGCAGCCTGCACCGTCAGCACGCCAGGACCCGGCGCGCGATCCAGGTCGCGGCAGTGGCACAGCGCGCCGTCCTGCCCCGGCCACCGACACGGCTCGACGGGCTGGAGATCGCCGCACGCTATGTGCCCGCCGAGGAGGCGGCCATGATCGGTGGGGATCTGTACGTCGTGCAGAGCACCCCGCACGGCACCCGCATCATGGTCGGAGACGTGCGGGGCAAGGGACTGAGCGCGGTGAACGCGGTCTGCGCGGACATCGGCGCCTTCCGGTACGCCGCGGACGAGGCCGAGGACCTGGGCCAGCTCGTGCTCGCGCTGGAGCGGGCGCTGGTGCGCGAGGGCGGACGGCGCGGGGGCCTGGAGCAGCACGAAGGCTTCACCACGGCTCTGCTGGCGGAGTTCTCGGCCGACCTGGAAGTCGTACGGATGGTGAACCGGGGCCATCCGCCGCCGCTGCTTCTCGACGTGCACGGGACGGCCAGGGTCCTCGAGCCCTCGCAGGAGGCGCCTCCTCTGGGGATGATCACGCTGGGGGACTGGGCCTTCCCGATCGACAGCTTTTCCTTCCCACCCGGCTCGACCCTGCTCTGCTACACGGACGGAATCACCGAGTCCAGGGATGCCACCGGCACGTTCTACGACGCCGCCGCGCGACTGCCCGACCTGCTCCGGCGCCGTACGGGAGCAGCGCCATCCGCCACGCCGTCGCAGACCCTCGATGCACTGCTCCGCGACGTACGACGCCATGCGGGCGGGAAGAACCATGACGACCAGGCGCTGCTGGCCCTGCACCGCCCGCCGGTGTGACGTGCGTCTTGACGCGCCGGAGGCCGACGACGGCGCGCCCCGCAGGCCGCCCGAGCCGGCCATCCGGCACAGTCGGGCGGACTCACTCCAGGCCGGTGACCTCGAAGACCGTGCGGGCCGTCTCGCGGTCGACCCGTGCCGCGAGCCGCCGCAGTGCCGGGTGGCGTTTCATGCGGGGATTCTCGTCCCCGTCATCCCGCGCACGGCCGGTGCGCCGGTGGCGTGGTGGACGTACTCGCGGACCAGGCGGAAGCCGGCGTTCCAGGCGAGCAGTCGGCTGGCCCTGTTGTGGCGCGAGCAGCTCCAGCTGGGGGTGCGGCCGCGTGCCGTGACGTCGGCGCAGAGCGCGGTGACACAACTGAGGGCGAGCTGCCGGCGGCGATGGTCGGGGGCGGTGACGACGGCGAGGTCCTCGTACGCGCTGCCGAGAAAGTACGTGCACGCCACGGCGAGGGCTGCGCCTTGGTGGAAGGCGCCCCAGGCGTGTCCGGAGGCGGCGAGCCCGGCCGGGCCGCCCCAGCTGGCGTGTATCCAGGCAGCACCCGGGCCGAGTGCGGCGAGTGCGGTGGCATCCGCGGCGGTGATACGGCGTACGGCCACGCCCTTGGGGGTGCGCGCAAGGGAGGCCGGCTCCTCCTGCTGTATGTAGACCATGCGCTCCCACGGCATGATCCGGTCGAAGGAGGCGCCAAGGACGGGAAGGAAACGGGTGGGTGCCTCGATGTAGCGCGAGCCGAGCGGTGCGAGCTCCGCGGGGACGAGTGCGCCGGGATCGCCACGCAGCAGTACATGTGCGGCGCAGTCGACGGCGATCGCGCGCGGCTGGACGGCGTGGTCGGCCCAGAAGCGGCCGATCCCGGTGGTCAGGACATGCTCGGCCAGGGCCGCAGGACCCGGCGCTCCGGCGGGGAACCAGCGCGAGTGTGCGGGAAGTTGGTGCGGCAAGAGTTCGATCATGGTGGGTCCCTTCCGGAGCCGGTTGTACGGGAACGGGGCGGTCGGTACGCCGGTTTCAGGCTGCCTCTGCGGGTGGTTCAGCCGCTAGTCGGCGGCCTTGCTGCCGCGGTCGGCCGTCGACGCGCTCGCCGAGGTCCTCGTACGCGCGCACGTCCAGGTGCGGGTGGGTTCCGACGGCCGGCCGGGCCATCGCCTCCGCCTCGTCGAAGTGCGTGAAGTCCGTTGCGCAGCTGCACAGTTGGGACTCGACGGCTCCGGCTCCTCAGCGGTGCGGCCGTGGACGAGGACGCGCGCCGCGCTCGGCGAGGATCCGGGCGGTCTCCCGGCCGATACCGGAAGTGACCCCGGTGACCAGCACGGGCCGCCCGGACAGGGAAGCAGAAGACATCGTGGATTCCGGTTGTTGTATGTGCCGGCCCGGGCGTCGGACCGATGCGGTGGAACAGCCCCGGCCTCCTGCGAATTGAGTCACAGGGACGCCAGCGGCAAGGTGTGCACAGCTGATAGAGGAAAGAGAACGGGAGAAGCGGCCGCTTCATCGATCGGGTGGCCGCAGGTTAGCGGTGTGCAGAAACACCACGTGCCGAAGCACGGGCGAATGCGTCAACGCATCCGGGGGTGAACAATGCGCATCACCGGCGGCACCGTATTCGGTGGCCGGTCGTCATGTCGCAGACCGCTGTTCATGTCACCTATCCCACTCCGTCGAGCGCCCTGCCTCAAGCGGGCGCACAGATCTCTGACGGCCCCCTGATACGAGTCGGCCGAGACGGTGGCGGACGTGTAGCGGACGTTGCGCAGGGCGAGCGGGATCAGGGCCGGAATGATCAGGGTGCTGAAGATGATCGCCGACACGATGACCGGCGACGGACTGTGCAGACCTCGATGGCCAGCGCGCCGATCCCCGGATACGCGAAGGCGGGCATGGTCGGAATGATCGCGCCGTGGGGTTTCCCCGGCGGCGGGCCACTGGGGCCGAAACGGCAAGGGCCCGTTGGAGTGGCGGGAATCTTTGCGGAAGAACTTCCGGTGGGCCGCCCGCACAGCGCGAGCACCGGGTAATCGGCCGGAAGTGACGTTGAGCCTTGCCGGTACCGGGGCTCCGGTACCGGCAAGGCCGTGCGCGGGCTCGGTGCGGAGAATACGCCGCCGCGTATTCTCCGTCGGCGCGACCGGGGTGTCGGGCACGGTCAGGGCCTGAGCGCCCGCGGCCTTTGAGCGGCACAAACAGAATCCAAGCGCCACGCATGGTGCTGTTCGGCCGGTTCGGCCTGTATTTACGGCCTGCTGACAGCTCTTTGGCGATAGCGCCGCTCTTTCCGCGGGCCGGCAGGCGGAGATCCGCCAAGGGCGCGCAGCCGAGGACTGCGACATGTGCCGACGAACGAGTCGCGTCGATGCATTGGCTGCGATCGGCCTGGAACGTTCCGCTGTTCATCCCTCTCGGGGCGACGGGGACGCGGCCCACTTCACGGCGACCGTCCTCACGCGCAAGGGCGCTGCGAGTCAGTCCGCCAACTCCCGGGTGTCCAGCGGTATGTGCCAGGAGATCCGGCGGTGGACGGCGGCAATGTCGTCCTGCAACGGAGAGGGCGGTACGGCGAGCACGGGGCAGGTCGCGTGCGCGAGACAGTACCGGGCGACCGAAGGATGCAGAGCCCTCCGCAGCCCCCCGCGCGCCCCGGCCCCGACGACCAGCAGGTCCTCGGGGCCGGTCGTCGCAGCGATCAGCGCGACGCCCGGTGTGCTCCGTACGACCAGAGTCTCCATCGGCACCCCGGGCCCGGCCGGGCCGAACGCGGTGTCCACCGCCCGGAGCAGCCGGTCGCCCGCCACCCGGCGGCACTCGGACAGCAGCTCGGGCCACGGCTGACTGCGCTGCCCGAGCTCGCCGCCGGGAGGTGACCAGGCCAGTACGGCCCGCAGTACGGCATCGGTGCGCCGGGCCTCGGCCGCGGCCCGGCGCAGTGCTGTCAGACTGCCCAGCGTGCCGCTCACACCGGCCACCACACGCCGTTCGTCCGCTCGCTCCACTTCGTCACCACTCCTTGCCGCACCTCAGGTCCTGCCCTCATGGAAGGCCCAAGGGCCCCGGCGATCATGGTGCGTTGGCGAATCCCTGACGCCGGGGCGGCAGACCCTGACGGACCCATGACGGCGTCACGCGCGAGGGTCGGGCTCTGTTTCGTCGTGCGGGGCCGGGGCCGGGGCCGCTGTCGCGACATCGCTGCCCGGACCGAACTGGCGGGCCGCCCGGTCGAAGTACCGCAGCAGTTCCACCGGGAACGGCATGACCAGCGTGGAGTTCTTCTCGGCTGCCACCTCGACCACCGTCTGCAGCAGCCTCAGCTGCATCGCCTCCGGCGTGTCGGCCATGATGCGCGAAGCGTTGGCGAGCTGCTGTGCCGCCTGGAACTCGCCGTCCGCGGTGATCACCCGGGCGCGCCGCTCCCGCTCGGCCTCGGCCTGCCGCGACATGGAACGCTTCAGCGACTCCGGCAGCTGCACGTCCTTGATCTCGACCCGGTCGATGTGCACACCCCAGCCGGCCGCCGGGCTGTCGATCATCAAGGCCAGCCCTTCGTGCAGCCGTTCGCGGTCCGAGAGCAGATCGTCCAAGTCGCTCTTGCCGATGATGGAGCGCAGGGAGGACTGGGCGACCTGGCCGACCGCGAAGATGTAGTCCTGCACCTCGATCGTGGCCCGTACCGGATCGACGACCTTGAAGTAGACGACGGCATCGACCTTTACCGACACGTTGTCCCGGGTTATGCCCTCCTGCGTCGGCACGGGCAGCGTCACCACCTGTACGTTCACCTTCCGCATCCGGTCGGCGAACGGGATGAGGAAGGTGATGCCGGGCTGCCGATGGCCGGGCAGCGTCTTGCCGAAGCGGAAGACCACCCCTCGGTCCACCTGATTGACCACACGCATCCCGCTGCGCAGCACCAGCAGCACGCACACGACGACAACCACAGCTCCAACGACAGCGCCATCCATGGCAGCGGACTCCTTCACGAGGGGCAGGTTCGACACCACTGAGGACAGCGCCGGAGCAGCCATTGGTGCGGTCCTGGACGTCAAGGGATCGTCAATATCCCGAGCACGGGGCATCCGGGTCGGGGACCGGTGCGGGCGCCGGGGCCGTCGCTATTCGGTCCGTGTCCTGCGGGACCCATCGTGACTCCCGAGAACCTGGGGCGACCTGACGGGGCATGTGACGCGTAGGCGTCGGGACGGGCGGCGGGATGCGTTTCCGCCGTGCTGGAATCGGCGGCATGCTGCCGACAGGGTGAGAGGGCCGCCGCATGTCGCCCGGAAAGCCCAACGGGGCGCCAGATATGCCCATTTTCCTGGGCTTTCACGACCCATCAGATGATGCATCGGCCCATGAAACCTGCCGTTCGTACACCCGGTCGGCCCCTTCAAGTCACACCATCGGTATGTCCGATATGACAGCTAAAGGGACTATTAGTACGTTCATCGCAGGTCGGCTTCCCGGCCGACGTCTCTGAGACAGGGAGAAGTGACATGACGACGCGAACCGTCGCTGTGACTGCCGCCGTAGTGGGCGCCGCAGTCCTTGCGACAACCGGCATTACTTATGCCTCGGCTGCTGGATCCGCTCCGGCCGCCCCATCCGTCCAACAGGCAGCGCCCGCCCCGGGCCCCGCTGCCGGCGACGGGAACGGAAACGGAAACGGAAACGGAGGTCGTGGCGGTGACAGCGGCGGCCGCGGCGGCGACGACGGTGGCTTCGGCGGCGGCGGTGGCGGCCGTGGCGGCGACGACGGTGGCTTCGGCGGCGGCGGCGGTGGCGGCGGTGGCGGCCGTGGCGGCGACGACGGTGGCTTCGGCGGCGGCGGCGGTGGTGGCGGCCGTGGCGGTGAAGGCGGTGGCTACGGCGGCGGCGGCGGTGGCGGCCGTGGCGGCGGCGGTGGCGGTGGCGGCCGTGGCGGCGACGACGGTGGCTACGGCGGCTATGACGAGGGCCGGATCCACATCAACGAGCGGTCGTACTCCGCCCGCGGGGAAGAGGGCTGCATCACTGTGGTCAGCGGTCTGGGCTCGCGGAGCTTCAACGTCCGCAACGACAGCCGCAGGACCGTCGAGCTCTTCCGCGGGGCGACCTGCGACAACGGCTCCCCGGTCGCCACTGTCGGCCCCTGGAGCACCAGCAACGGCGTCTTCACCCGCCAGGTCCACGGTGGCGTGTGGGTGAAGAACGGCGTCGTGGGCAGCTTCCGAGTGGTCCGGGACCACGGCAAGTGGTAACAGCTCCACCCGCATCACATGGAAACCCCGGCCCGTCGGAATCGGGCCGGGGTTTCCGGCATGGGGACGCCCTTCGGCGCCTGCTGCCCGGCTCCGGGCGGCCCCGCGTGCGTGCGACGCGGCCCGTGTCCCTTACACCTGCTACGCCATACTAGGTGTTGGATGATGCGGTCGGCCGCGGACTTCGAGAGCCCGGACAGCGGCGCCGACCGGCGCACCGTCAGGTTCGTCCGCCTTCGCGCGGCGGAAGGCGGACTCGCACCGCGGAATCCCCCCGTGCTCACCTCGCATGAGCCAGGATCTCGGGTACTGCTTCGCGCAGGCTCCCGAAATGGCGGTGCACGCCGTCCACCGCAGCAGGAGCGTTGACCCCCCACACCGTCATGCCGGCACGCAACCCGGACCTCACACCGGAGGGCGCGTCCTCGATGACCAGGCAGTCCTCCGGTCCGGCCCCGAGCAGCTCAGCAGCCAGCAGATAGGGCACCGGTGACGGCTTGCCCTCCGCGACGGCGGCGGCATCCACAAGCACGCCAGGAACCGGCAGACCGGTCCGGGCGAACCGACCGCGCACCCGGTGCTCGTAGTTCGATGTCACCAGCCCCCAGCGCCCCGAGGGCAGCGCCGACAGCAACTCCGTCGCACCGTCGAAGGCGGCATAGACACCGGACCGTACGTCCTCGTCCTCCAGTTCATGCAATGCCGCCAGGCACGCCCGCGGATCCCGGTCAGGAGCGACCGTCGCGAAGGTTTCCATCGGCCGCGTCCGCAGCGCCACCCTGTAGACCTCATCAGGGTCCAGTCCGTATTGCGCCGACCAAGTCCCCCAGACCTGCCGTTGATTCTCCACTGCGTCGATCAACGTGCCGTCGACGTCGAACAGCACATACTTCCCGGCAGATCGAGCAAGTTCACTGGTCACGCCTTGATCATGCCATCGGCGCAGCGAGCGAGAACTTGCCGGGCGGCCATGGGGCGTTGAGCCCGGGGCTGTGTCGGAACTGTCCTGAAGATGGATCCGGTCCATTGCGTGGCCGACGCGTCGGTGTCGTCGACGCGGACTTCCGGAGATGGACTCTCCTCGACTTGCCGCGGTGCACGGTCAACGCACAGACATGGAGGCTGAGTCGGTACGTGTGACCGCCCGGAGCGGGCCGAGCCGACGGCGTGCCCTCAGCTCGGTCATCCGGCCCGCACCTGTTCGGTCAGAGGCCGAGCCGGGCGCGGAGCGGGTCCGGTCCGATCGCCGCGCCACTTCGCGCGGTCCGCGGGGCTGTCGTGGCGTCCCCGGCCGGCCTGGTGCCGGGCAGGGCGTCACGGTTCCGGCGCCACCGGCCCTCACGGACCCCGCCTGTCGAGGACAAGGGCGGCTTCGCGTACTGCACGCTGACTTTCACCCAGCTCGTCGACCACCGCGATCCGCCGAAGGGGACCTTCGCCGGTGCCCCTGTTTCACCCGTCTGGGCGGGCTGGCGTGCCGACGGGTTTCCCTGTCCGCACTCTAGAGTCCATCAAAGGCACAGGGCAGTGGTCCACGTCGGGCCGCCGGTACCGGCAAAGCTTGTGCCGCGACCGGAATGCTCGCCGTCCAGCCCGGCGGACGACCCTGTCCGGGCGCACGGTGTTTGGGGGCGGCCTGCACTTCACAGGAGAGAGGCACGGCATGTCGCACGGCTGCGGCAGGACGCGGTGGAAGCGTTTCGCCCTTGTCCTGGTTCCGAGCACGGTGGCTGCCGCGGCCCTGGGCATCGGCATGGCACAAGGTGCGCTGGCCGCGTCGTTCTTCATCTCCGGCGAACGGTTCCAGTTCGCTGCAGACACACTGACCACTCGCGGTACGAGTATCTACGGCATGGTGGACGTGACCAGAGAGGGCCGCCATGTGCCCGTCGTGGTCACAGGTGCCAGGCACGCGACGATCAAGAGACTGTGCGAGTCCGTAGCGGTCGAGATCCCGGTTCTGGGCCTGTACACACTGCGGCTCACCGGCGGCGACCGGGCCGAGGCGCGAGACATCTTCATCGACGCGACATCCCTGACGGCCAGTCGGGCGATCTTGAACGACCTGGACGTCGGCGTCGCCGCGGGCTCGATCACCAAGGGCCCGATCAACCCGGGCGACCGGAACTCGGGGCTCTTCGATCCCAACGGCTTCGCCCAGCAGGCCGTGTCGACCACCCTGACCGACGTGCGCATCGACGCGGTTGCGGTCTCGGCTGCCACCCTCAGCGTCCCTGATCTCGAAGTGACTCTCAGGCAGGGCAGCCACCGCTGCTTCTGACTCCGCGCACACCGCTACGGCCCCGGACACCGTGCCGACGCGGTCATGGACCGGCCCATCCGTAATCGTTCAGCCGCGCACCGACCCGCACCGACTCTGCGTACCGCATCATCACAGGCGATACCCACCCCTTCACCCTGAAAGACGCACGTGATCAACGAGCCTTTCGGCACCCTCCCGGGACTACGCGACAGGATCGACGGCACACGACGCAGATTCAGAATCTGGCGTGGTGGGCGCCCGTTCTGGGCCGGCCTGTTCATGCTCTTGGCGGGGGCGCCCATCATTTACTTCCCTTACATCCACATCACGCTGAAGGGCGTCGCTGTTGCCCTGTCCACCACGGCCGGTGCCGCGTCGCTGATCATCGGGATCCTGCTCATGACCCTGGGCGTCACGCTCTGGTTCCATCAGCAGGTGCGCGTCTTCGCCGGGATCGCGGGCCTGTTGCTCGCCCTCGTCTCCTTCCCCCTCGCCAACTTCGGGGGCCTCTTTTTCGGACTGTTCTTCGGCCTTGTCGGCGGTTCCCTGGCTTGCGCCTGGGACCCCTCCCCGCCGGAGGGCGAGATGCAGCACACAAGAGCGACGCCATCTGTGACCGCTTCCGGGAGCGAGGGCCACATGACAGTCGACAGCCTGACGGGTCAAGCCGGGTGCGGCCCGGATGCCGGACCATCTCGCCGGGGCGAGATCGCGCCCGATGCCGGCGGCGCACCCTGAGCGCTCACCGTGCTGCGGGCTGTCATCCGTCCGGACCGCGGCGAGCATCTCTCCGAAGGGCGCCCATGGCTCCCTCGCACAGGTCGAATGCTGCTGGGCCTGTCGGACGCCGTTTCCCGCGGGCTGCTCCATGGTCATCCAACTGTGCCGCCCGGCGCTGCCGTTCGGGCAGGACCTCGGTGGTGCGGTTGCCCTGCAGTGCCCGCATGGTCGCCCTGGGCGGCGCCGCGGGGTCGTGGGCATCGTGTGCCTGTCATAGCCGGGCGTACGCGCTCTCGTTGCGGACTCGGCCGACGGAGGCGTCCGCACTCTTTACACGCGACCCACGCGTCGCTAGCTTCACTGGCCGGTGACAACGATGTCAACTCCGTACCCGAGGAGGAGTGATCGTCCATGGTGTCACGAAGAGACTTCTTGCTGACCAACGGAACGATCCTGGCGGCCGCCGGACTGGGCTTCGGCCTCCCCGGTCAGGCCGCCGCCGAACGTGACAGCCCCACCCCGCTGCTGCCGTCCTTCGGCCACGCCACCACGCTCGACGTCGCCGACGTGAGCAGACTCCACGGGGACGATCAGCTGATGCTGACCACCCTGCAGGGGGTGGTCAACCGGCGTCGCCCTCGCCTCTACTTCAACTACGACGCCGGCGGCGTCGACCTGCGCTGGCTGGCCGGCACCGGCGCCGACGTCACCCGCCACGACAACGCCCTCGACCTGATCGGCCGTTACCGCGGCGAGGTCCGTGGCGCCGTCCTGCACGACCCCGAGGTCCCCGACTCGGTCAACGTCGCCACCACCCTCGCCGGTCTGGAGAACGCCGTCGCGGCCACCGCCGATCAGGCGAGCCGATACGGCCTCAAGGTCGTCGCCGATCTGCGGGGCCGCTTCGCCGACGACCCGCAGGGGGTCTACCGCTGGCAGCTGGACAACCTTTTCCCCCGCTGCGCCCACACCCTGCTGGCCGGGCTCCCGCCCACCAGGACCGTGAAGGTGGACGGTGTCCAGTGGCGTGAGATCGCCCGCGAGCCGAACCGTGTCCGCGACTCCTCCAACCGGGAGGTGCGCACCTTCGATCTCAGCCCCGAACTGCCCGGCACGGACGGGGCCTTCCTCCGCTTCCAGGACTCCCTGGGGGACGACGGCTGGGGCGCTTCGGTGGGGCGGGTCACCGTACGGGCCGACGGTCAGGAGATCGCTTCCTTCGGGCCGGGTACGGACGCCGAGGCCCCGTACCTCTTCGACGGGCTCAACTCCTCCCTCGGCGGCGACGCCAACCGGTTCTGCGATGGGGGTGGTTACTTCGTCTACCGGTTCACCGCACCGGCCGGGACCACCCGGCTCACGGTCGACGTCGACCTGTGGAACCAGTACCTGGTCACCGCCACGACCACCGCCCCCACTCGCGTCGAGCCCTTCCCGTACTTCCGCGACTACGCGGTCGCCTCCCGGGCCATGGTGGTGTGGCTGCCGCCCTCGGGGGCCACCGGCGCGCTGCTCGACGAGGTGTTCAGCCGGGTCGAGCCGACCACCCCGTACTGCGGCTGGTTCTCCAATGACGTCGCAGGGGAGTGGGGCGGCGTCGACCGGGCCTCACAGCACGGGGTGGAAGTGGTGCCCGCCGACTACTACATGAACGGCACGGTGCACGCCGGCACCCGTACGAAGGTCTCCGACCGGGTTCGGCCGCGCCCGCAGGCGACACTTCGCAACCGGGTGTACCTCACGCTCACCGTCGGCGAGGGCGACAACATCCAGTACTGCCAGCGCCGCATGCGCGACCTGTGGGACAACCCGGCGCGCGGCCGGGTGCCCGTCAACTGGGCGGTCAGCCCGCTCCTGGCCGACATCGGGCCCGCACTGCTGGCCCACTACCAGCGCACCGCCACCGCCAACGACCTGCTGATCAGTGGCCCGTCCGGCGCCGGATACACCTACCCCGGCTCCTGGCCGCGGGAGGCCCTGGACGCGTACACCCGGCTCACCGGGAGGTTCCTGCGGCGGACCGGCATGGATCTGGTCTACGCGTACAACCAACGGCTCCCGGAGGGCAACGGCTGGACCCCCTTCGACGAGCGCATCGTCCGCTCCTACCGGGACAACACCCCACTGCGCGGCATCATCCAGTCCTGGGAGACCGGTGACCTGCAGATCCGCCCCGCCGGGCTGGCGGTGATCGGCAACTACTGGCCGCAGGGCAACGCGGCGGAGTACCGGGACGGGCTGGTGAAGCACATCGAGGGCTGGGACGGGAGCGGCCCGTTGTTCATCGCCGGGGCGGTCAACGCGTGGAACTGGACGCCGAGCGACATCGCCGAGCTGGGCGAGCTGCTCACCGACCCGTTCCAGGTGGTGAGAGGGGACACCTTCTTCGAGTTGCTGGACCGGGCCGCCCGGTAGGAGGAGCGAAGAGAACCGTCCTGTGACTCGCACGACAGGAGACGATTCGGGTCGCAGGGGCAGTTCGGGGTCTTCGCGCGATGAACAGGCGGGGAAGAAGACGTTCTCAGGACCGCAGGCTGACCGGCGCGGTCGCCGGTCAGCGCGAGTCCCCAGGCCCTGGGGAGAGCTGACCGGATATGCGAATCGTTGTAGGCTGCGGAGACCGCCCTTGACCTGCAGAAAGCAGGCAGGGAGCAGACATTTCCGGGAGTTTCCCCATGCTTCGTACCATGTTCAAGTCGAAGATCCACCGGGCCACCGTGACCCAGGCAGATCTGCACTACGTCGGCTCTGTCACTGTCGATGCCGAGCTGATGGAAGCGGCCGATCTGCTGCCCGGTGAGCTCGTGCACATCGTCGACATAGACAACGGCGCCCGGCTGGAGACGTACGTCATCGAGGGCGAGCGCGGCTCCGGTGTCATCGGCATCAACGGCGCAGCCGCCCACCTCGTGCACCCCGGCGATCTGGTCATCCTGATCAGCTACGCCCAGGTCGACGACGCCGAGGCCCGCGCTCTGACCCCGCGCATCGTCCATGTCGACGCCGACAACCGGATCGTCGAGCTCGGAGCCGATGCCTCGGCGCCCGTGCCCGGCACCGCCACCGAACGAAGCCCCTACGCCGTTCCCGCGGCCAACTGACCGTTCTGTTCACGAGGGAGACCCCGCCATGGCTGAGAACACAGCGCTCGAATTCTTCGACGACCGTGAGAACGGCAACCTGCTGGCACGGGTGGACGGCCGGACCGCCGGAGTCATCGCGTACTTCGTGATGGACGGCACGCCCGCCGCTCTCGTCGACGTGCACACCGTCGTCGAACCGGAGCACAGGGGCAAGGGCTTCGCAGGAGCCCTGGTCCAGGAGTTCTACGCCATGGCGGACCGCGAGGGTGTGCCCGTCGTCCCGCTCTGCCCGTACGCCGCGAAGTGGGCTCTGGGCCACCCCGACCAGGCTCCGGTGGCCCAGGCCGAGCTGGTGGAGCGGGCAAAGCAGCAGCTCAAGTCCCACCCCGAGCTGTAGCGATCCGATCCCGTCCCGTCCCGTCCGAACAGGATTCGAGCCCTCGCCGATGACACTTGCGCTCCTGCACACCTCCCCGGTCCATGTCCCGGTCTTCGAGGCGCTCCGCGATGCCGACCACCCCGGTCTCGCCCTGCGTCATCTCGTGCACGAGGACCTGCTCGCCCGTGCCCGGGAGGCAGGTCCGGACGCGGTGCGGGGTGACATCGAGGCGCTGCTCGCGGGAGCGGTCGCCGAGGGTGCGACCGCGGTGCTCTGCACCTGTTCGACGATCGGCGGGGTCGCCGAGTCCGTCGCGGAGTCGCTCGGCGTCCCCGTCCTGCGCGTCGACCGCCCGATGGCGGCCGCCGCCGTCGCGCGGGACCGGGTGGTGGTCCTCGCGGCGATCGACGACACCCTGCCGCCGACGCTCGCCCTGCTCGCCGAGGAGGCCGGCGATCGGTGCGTGGACATCCGCACGGTGCTGGTGGCCGGCGCATGGGCGCGGTTCGAGGCCGGTGACCGTGACGGCTACCTCGAGCTGGTGGCGGCGTCCGCCGACCGGGTGACGGACGCCGATGTGATCGTGCTGGCCCAGGCGTCGATGGCCGATGCAGCCACCCGCACGGCCACCCCGATTCCGGTCCTCTCCAGCCCCCGACCCGGGCTCTCCGCCGCGGCCGCCGCGGCGGGCTGAGCCGCCGTACGGGTACTCGTCCGACGGTACGGAACTCGTACGTATGGACTCGGCAGGCGAGGGCAGCCGCTCCGGGAGACGGTGGACTCGAGATCCGCCCGAACCTTCGGAGGCCCGAGATGACCAACCCGTATCCTGACCCGGTACCACCCGCACCGACCCCCGGCCCCATGCCGGGCCCGCCGCTGCCCGGGCCGACGCCCGCGCCGCCCGCCCCCGGCCCTGTGCCGCCCGGTCCGTCGCCCGACCCGATTCCGCGGCCGCCGCAGCCCGAACCCGAGCCGGTGCCGGAACCGGAGCCGTCGCCCCAGCCGCCCGGATGACGGGGCCGGTCCGTACCGCCGCGACCTGCTACCGGTCGCGCCGCGGTCCGAGCCCGAGGAGCGAATCGGCGTGGCCGGCGCCGCTCTCCTCGGCGATCGAGTCCAGCGACTGCGCATCACGCACCGGCGCGAAGCGCACCGTGTCCCCGTCCGAGCCGTCGTCCCCGCCGTCGCCGACCGTGCTGAAGCCGTACACGGCGGGGCGCGGCAGGCTGTTGTACGACCACGGTGTGGAGAAGTAGTACGCGCCCGTGTCGTACAGCACCACGAAGTCGCCCTCCCGCAGCTCCGGCAGCTCCCGGGCGTGCGCGACGACATCACCGGCGAAGCAGCACGGCCCCGCGATGTCCTGGACCAGCGGCGCACCGTCCTTGGGCCGCCCCTCGGCGTCGAACGCCCCCGCCCGCAGGGGCCAGGCGTCAGGCATGAAGACGGTACGGGTGGCGATCTGCGCCCCCGCGTGGGTCAGCGCGATACGGCGGCCCCCTGCGTCCTTCGTGTACTCGACGAGTGCCCCGATGAACCCGTTCTTGGCGAGCAGCGACCGGCCGAACTCGGTGACCAGCCCGTAGCGGCCGTCGAAGAGACCCGGCACCGCCGCCCGCAGGGCCGCCGCGTAGGCGGCAAAGGTGGGCCGGACGCAGTCGTCGTCGAAGTTGACGGGCAGGCCGCCGCCGATGTCGATGCTGGTGACCTGCCGGGTGCCGAGCGTCTTGTTGATCTCCTCGGCGAGCTGGTACATCTCCGCGACACCGGCCGCGATCAGCTCCAGCGAGCAGCCCTGAGAGCCGACATGGGCATGCAGCCGGGTCAGCCAGGAGTGCTCGGCGAAGGCCTGTACGACACGCTCGCGCGCGCCGGGATCGAGCAGCGCCACGCCGAACTTGGAGGTCGCCGTGGCGGTGCTCATCGCCCCGATGGAGCCGCTGCCCACCTGGGGGTTGACGCGCATCCCGATGACGGAGGCCGAGCTGCTGGGCCGCAGCGAGGCGATCCGGCGCACCTCGTCGAGGCTGTCGGCGTTGAGCGCCACTCCGAGCGCGAGCGCCTGACGGATCTCGTCACGCGTCTTGGCGGGGGAGTCGAGCACGATGGCCGAGGGCGCGAAACCCGCGTCGAGGGCGAGCCTCAGCTCACCCGGGCTGGCGACCTCGCACCCCATGCCGCAGTCGGCGAGCAGCCGCAGTACGGGGACCAGGGACGCGGCCTTGGCGGCGAACGTGTGCAGCACGCCAGGGGTCCCGGCGAACGCGTCCTGGAGGGCGGCGACCGAGTCGCGCACCCCGTCGGTGTCGATGAACCCGGCGACGGGCCGGGACTCGCCGAGCAGCCCGGCGCCGACGGCGTGGCGGACCGCCGCGGCGACACGCGCGGAGGACGCAGGGCCGGGAGCGGGCGAGGTGAGAGGCATGTGCCGAGGGTCGGTGATGGGAGCCCCGCAGGTGTGTGTCGGACGGGACAGGATCGGTGTCGGTCCATGGCCGTGGGGCCAACGGTTGTGGCAATTCAGGACAAATCTATCCGCTGAGGCGGACGGCGGGAGTGATGAGCAGCCGGGTGTCGGGGTGGTCGAGATCGACGCGAACCGCGCTCCCGGGCGCGGCGCAGCCGGAACCGCAGGGTTACGAGGTCGGCGGGCGCACCGGTGCCGGACCCAGCGTCGTGCTGCCGGGTGCCGCCCGGTGGCCGAGTCCGGTCCGGTACGCGTCCATCGCGGCCTCGGTACGGCCGGTCCGCCGCAGCAGATCCCCGAGAAGCCGGCAGATGTCCGCGAGGTCACCGGCGGCGCCCGCCCGCTCCAGCAGGCCGAGCGCGGTGACGTAGTGCTCCTCGGCGCGGTCGAGGTCGCTCCGCTCCTCGGCGATCAGCCCGAGCAGCCGGTGCACGCCGCCCGCATGGACCGAGCCCCGGTCCGCCTGCAGTTCGCCGAGCAGCCGCAGCAGCAAGGCCTCCGCCTCCTGCCGCTTGCCGAGTCGGCGCAGGACATCTGCGAGTTCCACCTCGACCTGTGCCGTGTAGAGCGCGGCCCGCTTCGACGCCAGCATGTCGCGGGCGGCCCGCAGTTCGGTCTCGGCGCGGGACAGATCGCCGTCCTGCGCATGGACATAGCCGCGCATCCAGTGGCAGTGCGCCATCTCCGTACGGATCTGGAGCTGTTGGTAGATCTCGGCTGCTCTGGCGAGTGAGGCGTCGGCCTCCTGTGTGCGGCCGGCCGCGATGAGCGTACGGGCGACGCCCCGGTGCAGCCGGGCGACCAGCTCCGGGTCGGACACCTGGGGAGCCAGCGCCAGGGCCAGTTCGCCGGCCTGCGCGGCACGGGCGTGGGCGCCCATGTCCATGTAGGGGGCGATCGCCGCCGTGTACAGCAGCAGGAGCGCACCGGGGTCCTGCAGACCGGAGGCGTTCAGTTCGTCGATCGCGCTCTCCAGCAGATAGCAGGCGTAACGGAGTTCGCCCGCCAGGAGGTGTGCGACGGCGCGGCCGCGGACGGCCGGGGCGCGCTGCGGGAGCGGGGCGTTCGCAAGCAGCTTTTCCGCCGCTTCGAAGCGCTCGCGGGCCACCGGCAGGTCGCCCGTCTCCAGCGCGCACTGCCCGAGCCCCAGCAGCGCCGTGGCGCGTTCGCCGTCGAGGCCGAGCTGTTCCGCCTCGGCGAGCAGCCTGGTGTAGGCGGCCACGGCGTCCTCGGCGGCGCCGGTGGCCAGGGTCCGCTGGGCTTCGACAAGTTTCAGCCGCAGGTCGGTGGCGAGATGGGCGGGGCGTCCCGTCTCCAGCTCCTCGTACGTCACCCCCAGACGCTCCGCGAGATGGCGTATGGCAGCCTCCGAGGGGCGGACCCGGCCTGCCTCCAGGGTGGAGATGTACGCCGGGGTGTAGGCGGGTTCGGCCAGCTGACGCTGAGTCAGGCCGCGCTCCGTACGCAGCCGGTGCACGCGTCGTCCGACGGCACCGGGGTCGTCGGACGGCCCGCGCCGGGCCCCCTGTCCGCCCCCGTCGCGCGGCTTCTGCCCGGTGTCCGTCCCTGCGGTGTGCTTCGCGGCCACTGCGTCGCCCTCCTGCTGCTCACATCTCATCCTGCGCCCGATGAAGGGCAGTTGCCCGGCGATGAACGCCAACCATGCGCTGTCCGGGCCTTGTTCCGTGTCTGACGCACCTCTAGGTTAAGCCTCGCACTAAGTCGATTTAACTCATGAATTAATCAATGGTCGCGCTGACTCGCGTCCGCCCGGAGTCCGAGGCTCTCAAGGAGTTCTACATGCGCACACGCCCAGGCACGCGCCGAACGGCAGGATCGGTGGCGGGACTCGCCCTCGCCGGCCTGCTGGCAGCGACCGCCGCCGGCACTGCCCCCGCGGCGGCCGCCCCGACCGGGACCGACGGCGGGGGAAGCCACCGGGTCGAGTACTTCCCGCAGCCCGGCGGTGCCGGGAGGACCGTTGAGGTCCCGGCCACCGCATCCGCGCAGACAGGCCGGAGCTCCGGCGCGTCCCTGAGCGCCGCCGAGGCCGCAGTGGACGGAACGGTCGGCGAGCAGGCCGTGACCGGCTCGACCGACGACCGGCTCGACGTCGTGATCATCGGGGACGGCTACACGGCCGACCAGCAGGACGACTTCCACGCGGACGCCACCGCCAAGTGGGCCGACATCACCGCCATCGAGCCGTACAGGAGCTACCAGAACCTGTTCAACGTCTGGACCGTCGACGCCGTCTCCGACGAGTCCGGCATCAGCGGCGATCCGGGCGCCGACGTCGTCAAGGACACGGCGCTTTCCAGCTACTTCTGGTGCGCGGACACCGAGCGCCTCGTCTGCACCGACATCGACAAGGTGGCGTCGTACGCGGCCGAGGCGCCCGCCGCCGACCTCGTCGTCGTCATCGCCAACTCCACCAAGTACGGCGGTGCCGGCTACTCCGGTCTGCAGGCCGAGGGCTACCCGTTCAACGGCGTCTCCACCCTCTCCTCCGACCACCCCTCGTCGAGCATGATCGCCGCCCACGAGATCGGCCACTCGGTGGGTCTGCTGGAGGACGAGTACACGTACCCCTCGTACGGCACCTGGACGGGCGGCGAGACGGACGGCCCCAACTCGACCACGTACACCCCGGCGCAGCTCATCGAGAAGCGGGCGAAGTGGTACCGCTGGCTGGGGCAGAGCGACCCGACGGGCTCCACGGTCGGCACGTACGAGGGGAGCGCCTACTACCCGTACGGCCTCTACCGGCCGACCTCGACCTCGATCATGCGTGAGCTGTCCAGCACCGACTTCAACCTGCCCGGACGCGAGGCGATGATCGCCGGGTTCTACCGCGCGGGCAACGCGCTCAGCACCACCCTCGACACGAATACCGCGATCAAGCACGGAAAGCGGATCCCGGTCAGCCTGGCGGTGGGTACCACCGGCCTCGCCCGGACGGATCTGCGCTGGTATGTCGACGGTGTCGAGAAGGTCCGCGCCCGGGGTCGTACCGCCGTCACCCCCGAGTCGCTCGGCGTCCGTGCCGACGGTCGCAGTCACAAGGTGACGGCCGAGGCCGTGGACCGTACGGACGCCATCCGGGACCCCGCCGTCCGCGCCCTGGCCACCGACACCCTCACCTGGAGCGTCCGGGCCTCCGGCCACCGGAAGTAACGGGGCCGTCCGGGCCCTCCCGCCTCAGGCGACGATCGGGATCGCGGCCTCCGGCGTCAGCATCCGGAACGTGAACGACTGGTGGAAGTAGAGCCGGATGTGGGTCGCGTCGTGGTCCTGATAGCCGATGGACAGATCCTGGCCCAGCCGCAGTTCGAAGTCGCCACCGCGGGTGGACAGCAGCACCCCGCCCTTGACGGCGGGCGCCCACAGGATCTGGTCGTCCAGCAGTCGCGCGAGATGCGTGGCCACCGGATAGCCGTGGTCGGACGTCTCGGTCGCCTCGGTGAACGCGTCGGCGCCGAGCAGCAGCCGGTACGGCCCGTCGACACCGGCCAGCCGGAGCTGGGTCAGCGCCTGGCTCACGGTGGTCGGGTAGTCGCGGGCATCGGCCGGCAGCGGCAGCGCAGGGTGCGAGGAGCCGTCCCGAAGACCGGTGATCCCGGCGGCGGCGTACCCGTCGATGACGGCCATGTCCTCGGCGAACGCACAGGTCCGGGCGGCGTCCTTGACGGGCTGCCAGTCGCTGTCGTCGGAGCCGCGCTCGACATCGTCCACGGCGACCCGGGTCACCGTGAACGGCACCCGCCACTCGATGACCGGCTTCGAGGTACGGGCCCGCGCGATGACGTCCGGCGTCGGCGGATCGATGTCGCGCAGATGCCCGTCACCGACCGCCGCGAGCGCGGGCCCCTCCGGGTCCGTCACATCGACGACGCGGCGGCCCGCCAGATGGCGGCTGAAGGTACGCCGGGCCTCTTCTTCGATCTGGTCCCAGGCGGCTTCCGTGACGGGGGCGAGTTCGCGGTGGAGGTTGTTCATCACTGGGCGCTTTCTTGCAGGCTGCCGATGTGCAGCGAACCATCGCCCGCACCCGTCGGAGCCGGGGCCTGGGCCACCGGCGCGGACGCCGGCTGCGGCAGGGACTCGGTCCCGGACAGGACGGGAGACGGCGGCGGGGCGTCGAAGAAGTCGGCGCAGGGGGCGTAGAAGAGCGTGCCGGTGACCGCGGTCGAGAAGTCGAGAATGCGGTCGTACGTACCGGGCGGACTGCCGAGGAACATGTTGCGGAGCATCTGCTCGGTCACGTCCGGATCGGCGGCGTAGCCGATGAAGTACGTGCCGAACTCGCCGTGCTCGAAGCTGCCGAACGGCATATTGGCGCGCAGGATGTCCCGCTCCGACCCGTCCGGAGCGGTGAGGGTGTTCAGCGCGACATGGGAGTTGGCGGGCTTGACGGCATCGGACATCTCGACGTCGTCGGCCTTGGTGCGGCCGATGACCCGCTCCTGCTCCTCCGTGCTCAGCGAGTTCCAGCCGGCCAGGTCGTGGAGATACTTCTGCACGATGACGTAGCTGCCGCCGACGAAATCCGGGTCCGCGGAGCCCACGAGAGCCGCTGCCCGCGCATCGGCACCCACCGGGTTCTCCGTCCCGTCGACGAAGCCGAGCAGGTCCCGGTGGTCGAGATAGCGGAACCCCTGCGTCTCGTCGACGACCTTCACCGCCCCACCGAGTCTGCCGATCAGTAGGGCGGCCCACTCGTAGCACACGTCCATCCGCTCGCCCCGGATGTGGAACAGCAGGTCGCCGGGGGTGGCGGGCGCGTGGTGGCGGGCGCCGTGCAGCTCCTGGAACGGATGGAGTCCGGCCGGCCTCGGCCCCGCGAACAGCCGGTCCCAGGCATCCGAGCCGAACCCGGTCACACAGGCCAGACCGGTGCCAGGGAAACGGAAGTCGATGGACCGGGCGAACGCCCCTAGGTCCGGCAGTACTTCGCGTACGGCGGCCTCACCACCGGGCTCGATCGTGACGACCAGGATCAGGGCGGCGGTGGTCAGCGGCGAGACGACGGGCTGGGCGGCGGCCGGGTCCGGGACGGCTTTGGGCATGCGGCGGCTCCGAGGAGTGGTGGCGAGAGCGCGGTCGTGGCGTCGGTGCGGTGCCGCCGTCCCGGCGGTGCGGGAGTGCGGGGCGGCGGCGTGACTCGCTGCTACTTACGCATACGTACGGTCCCGCCGCACCCCGGGTGACCCGGCCGGACGAACGGCTGCCCCAGGCCCGTCAGCCGGTGGCGGTCTCCGACCGGTCGCCGCCCCAGAGCGTGTGGAATGAACCTGTGCGGTCAGTACGCCGGTAGGTGTGCGCCCCGAAGAAGTCCCGCTGCCCCTGAGTGAGCGCTGCCGGGAGCCGGTCGGCGCGCAGACCGTCGTAGTACGAAAGCGCGGCGGCGAACCCGGGGGTCGGCACTCCTTGGCGTACCGCCTCGGCGACCACCGCCCGCCAGTCGTCCTGCGCCGCACCGATCTCCTCGGCGAACTGCTGGTCGGAGAGGAGACTCACCAGCTCCGGCCGTGCGTCGTACGCCGCCCGGATCCGGTCCAGGAATGCCGCCCGGATGATGCAGCCGGCCCGCCAGATCGCCGCCACCGCACCGAGATCGATCTTCCAGTCGTACGTCTCGCTGCCCGCGCGGATCTGATGGAACCCCTGCGTGTACGAGACGATCTTGGAGGCGTACAGCGCCTGCTCCACCCGGTCGGCGAACGCCGCGGCCTCGGCTCCGGCCAGTGGAGTGGCCGAGGGCCCCGGCAGCTCCCGCGCGGCCTCCCGCAGATCCGCGTGGCCCGACAGCGAACGGGCGAAGACGGCCTCCGCGATACCGGATACCGGCACGCCCAGATCGAGTGCGATCTGCACGGTCCAGCGGCCCGTGCCCTTCTGCTCGGCCCGGTCCTGCACGATGTCGACGAACGGCTTCCCCGTCTCCGGGTCCGTGTGGGAGAGGACTTCCGCCGTGATCTCGATCAGATACGAGTCGAGCCGGCCGGTGTTCCAGCTGCGGAACGTCTCGGCGATCTTCGCGGGGGAGTAGCCGGCCACCCTCCGCAGGAGGTCGTACGCTTCCGCGATCAGCTGCATGTCCGCGTACTCGATGCCGTTGTGGACCATCTTCACGAAGTGCCCGGCACCGTCGGGGCCGATGTGTGTGGTGCACGGAGTGCCGTCCTTCGCCTTCGCGGCGATTTTCTCCAGCAGCGGTCCCAGTGATTCGTACGACCGGGTGGAACCGCCGGGCATGATGCTCGGCCCGTTCAGCGCGCCCTCCTCGCCGCCCGAGATACCGACACCGACGAAATGGATGCCGCGCTCGCGCAGATCCTTCTCGCGGCGGCGGGTGTCCTCGAAGTGCGCGTTGCCGCCGTCGATGATGACGTCGCCCTCGTCGAGCAGCGGGGCGAACTCCTCGATCACCGCGTCCGTCGGATCGCCTGCCTTCACCATGATGACCAGCCTGCGCGGGCGTTCCAGCGCCGCCACGAACTCCTCGGGCGTGCGCGCGGCGACGAACGTGCCCTCGTCGCCGAACTCCTTGACCAGGGCATCGGTCTTCGCAGTCGTACGGTTGTGCACCGCGACGGTGAAGCCGTTACGTGCGAAGTTCCGGGCGAGATTGCGGCCCATCACCGCAAGTCCAGTGACGCCGATCTGCGCAGTGCCGCTCATCTGTGTGCTCCTGCAATCTGTCGAGGATGCCGGGATGACCAGTATGGATACGCGGTGTGGGGACGGCCTGTTCAAGCCGCCGCACGCCGGTCACGCCGCCGCGGCAAACCGTCCGTACGGTCGAGTGGGGAGCCGGCCGGACCAGGCGCTGGAACACGAGTTCCAGCGAAGGGCCGGCGGGGCGACCGGGCCCGGGCTCCTGAGGTGCCCGGTTCGGGTCGGTCGGGCGGGTGCGTCGGCGGACGCGGGCCGAGGTGTGTGCGGCTGTCGCGATGCCACGCTCGTGTGTCGCCTGTCAGAGGGCGGAGGCTGCCTTCACCTGCTGCGACCGGGTAGGCAGCAGGGCGGCGCGAGCGATGTTGCGGGCCATCCCTCCGAAGACGACGGCGTGGAACGGGGCGACACTCCACCAATAGGCATGACCCAGCAGCCCCCGGGGATGGAACAGCGCGCGCTGACGGTAGTGCGCGCCTCCGGTCCTGTTCCGCTCGGCGTACAGCTCCAGCCAGGCCAGGCCGGGCAGCCGCATCTCCGCGCGCAGCCGAAGCAGATGGCCCGGCACGATCTCCTCGACCCGCCAGAAGTCCAGCGAGTCGCCCACCCTGAGCCGGGTGGAGTCCCGGCGGCCCCGGCTCAGTCCGACACCGCCGATCGCACGGTCGAGCCAGCCGCGGACGGCCCATGCCAGGGGGAAGGAGTACCAGCCGTTGTCGCCCCCGATGCTTTCGATGACCCGCCACAGGGCCTCCGGGGCGGCGTCGATGTCGAGTTCCCGCTCGTCGGTGTAGAGACTGCCGCCTGCCCAGCCGGGGTCCGTGGGCAGTGGGTCGCTCGGCGCACCGTGCACCGAGGCCGACGACCACCGGGTCGTCACGTTCGCCTCGCGCACGCGCTGCAGTGCGAGCGCGAGCGCTCTCCGGAAGGTGAACGGCTGCCCCGGCCCGTCAGGGACGTAGCGTGTGATGTCGTGCTCGCTGCACACGACCTCGTACTTCAGCGATTCGGCGAGCGGGCGTGCGATGGAGGCGGGGACGGGTGTGACCAGCCCGATCCAGTGGCTCGACAGCCGGGGCGTCAGCATCGGGACGGGCAGGATCAGCCGATGCGGCAGGCGGGCGACGGCCGCGTAGTCCTGCATCATCTCCCGGTACGTGACGACGTCCGGGCCGCCGATGTCGAAGGTTCGACTCACCTCGGCAGGCATGGTTGCACTGCCCACGAGATACCGCAGTACGTCACGGACGGCGACCGGCTGGATCCTGGTCGACACCCAGCTCGGCGTGACCATGACCGGTAGACGTTCGGTGAGGTATCGCAACATCTCGAAGGAGGCCGAACCGGAACCGATGATCACGGCTGCGCGCAGCGCCGTTGTCGGCACGCCCGACTCCAGCAGGATCCTGCCGACCTCGGCACGCGAGCGCAGATGCGGCGACAGCTCGTGCTCGGGGACACCGGCGGGTGTGAGTCCGCCCAGGTAGACGATGCGTGACACACCTGCGGCGCGCGCCTGCTCACCGAACGTCCTGGCCGCCTTCCGGTCCGTAGCCTCGAAGTCCGATCCGCTGCCGAGCGCGTGCACCAGGTAGTAGGCGACGTCCACACCCCGCATGGCAGGCCCCAGCGACTCCGGGTCCATGACATCACCGCGGACCACCTCGGCCCGGCCGGCCCAGGGGTGGTCCCGCAGTTTCTCGGGCGTACGTGCGAGACAGCGCACGCTGTGCCCGGCATCGAGCAGTTCGGGGACCAGCCGTCCCCCGATGTAGCCCGACGCACCGGTCACCAGGCAGCGCAGTACCGGTGCGCCGTCTTCGTGGTTCATGGCGCCTCCACATGTCTCGATGTCCGACTCTTCCACCGTGCCTGCGCGCCGTCCTTTCCGCTGCCCGACGACTTCTGGATCACCGAGTGGCAGGAAGCCGCCGAGGCCGGTGCCGCCGTCCGTTCACGGGGCGGCAAGGCCACCGCAGTCGCCGTCAGGAACTCCGAAGGCTCCTTCGGCGGACGTCCGTCGGCGCGAGCGGTGGTCGGCGCGGTGCCGGAGGCGACGGTACGGAAGATCCACAGCACAGTACGCCTGGTCGGGACGGCTAAAACCTGAAGCATGTTGCCCATAGAGTGGTCGCGAAGCACTGACAACTGGTCCCGACCTCACAAGGGTTGCGGACGGGGCGTGCGGCAGCCGTGCGAGGCGTGCCGCGACGAGGCGGGGGCGGCATGACAGAAGCAGAGGTCGGAGCGCGCAATTCGAGCGACACCGAGGGCGAGCCCGCTGCCGGGCAGCGCCCCCGGAAGAATGAACGACATTCCTTCTGGGTGGAGTTGCCCCTGCTCATCGGCGTCGCGCTGGTGCTGGCGCTGCTCATCAAGACGTTCCTGGCCCAGGCCTTCTCGATCCCCTCGGACTCCATGCAGAACACGCTGCAGCGCGGGGACCGTGTGCTGGTCGACAAGCTCACGCCCTGGTTCGGTGCACAGCCGGAGCGGGGGGAGGTCGTGGTCTTCCACGACCCGGGCAACTGGCTGCCGTCCGACCCGGCTTCGGGCGCCAACCCGGTGCAAGAAGTGTTGTCCTTCATCGGCCTGATGCCGTCGGCGGACGAGAAGGACCTGATCAAGCGCGTGATCGGGGTGGGAGGAGACACCGTCGAGTGCAAGGGCACCGGCCCGGTCAAGGTGAACGGCCGAGCCCTCGACGAGCCCTACGTGTTCCGCGGCAACACCCCCTGCAGCTCGGATGCCGAATTCAAGATCACTGTTCCGCAGGGACACATCTGGGTGATGGGGGACCACCGCCAGGCATCGGCGGACTCGCGCTACCACCGGGATCAGCCGGGTGGCGGTGCGGTACCCGTCGACGACGTGGTCGGACGTGCTTTCACCGTCGTCTGGCCGGTCGACCGATGGGACTGGCTGTCCGTCCCCGACACCTTCGAGCAGTAGACAGCCGGTGAGCGTCCGCGCCTGCGTATGACCGGAGCCCGTCTAGGAGCCCTAGGTAGTAGCCTAGGGCCCCTTGCTCCGGTGGAGGTGGCGGATGGTTCGCGCTGGTCTGACGACCGATCGCGTGGTGGAGGCGGCGGCCGATCTGGCGGACTCCATCGGTCTGGACAAGGTCACCGTGTCCGCACTGGCGCGCGGCTTCGGGGTGAAGGACGCCAGCCTGTACTCCCACGTCAGGAGCGTGCAGGACCTGCGCACCCGGGTCGCGCTGCTGGCCGCGGGGGAGTTCGCCGACCGGCTCGGCACGGCGGTCGCCGGACGGGCCGGAAAGGACGCACTCGTCGCGTTCGCCGACGCCTACCGCGCTTTTGCGCTGGAACGGCCGGGCCGGTACGCGGCGACCCGGATCCGGCTCGATCCCGCCGTCGTCGCCGAGTCCAGCGCGTACCACCGCACCATCGAGATCATCTACGCGATGCTGCGCGCCTACGACCTGACCGAACCCGACTTCACGGACGCCGTACGGCTGCTGCGCAGCACCTTCCACGGCTACAGCGCTCTGGAGGCCAACGGCGGTTTCGGTGCCCCCCGCGACGTGCAGGCGTCCTGGCAGCAGTGCGTCGAGGCGCTGCACGTCGTGCTGGAGCGTTGGCCGTCCGCACAGCGGAGCGGGGAGGGCGAGAACGATGGATCGGCTGGGCGGGGTTGCTGATCGGACCGCATCTGATTCCGGACATCCGCCGGTACGCGCAGGAGTACGCGCTCCGGCACCCGGCGGCCCGCACCACGATCGAGATGGGCCGGCTGGGCCCGGACGCGGTCACCCTCGGAGCGGCGACGCTCCCGCTGGCCGAATTCCTGGCACGGGGCGGCAGCCGCCGTACGGCGGACGCGCCACCGAACGTGCCCGCCGCCCGGCTCCCGTAGGCAACCGACGTCGTACGCAACCGCCACCGCGCCCCGGCACCGTGAGGCCCGTCTGCGCTCCCCGATCCGGCCATGACCGGCGGGTCTCGGCCACTGCCTTGTCATCACCCTTTGTCTGCCCATAAGTTGACCGTTTGCGACGTGTCCTACAGCCAGTGGGGGAGCCAAGTCATGGCCGCGAACGGACGACACCGCAGATACCAGCCGAGCCGCATCAACCGCGCCTCGCTCACGGTCACGGTGGGCGGCGCGGGCATCGCGCTCCCTCTCGTCACCGTCGCCTCGGCGGGCGCCGCATCGACCGGGGTCTGGGACAAGGTCGCCGCCTGCGAGTCGACCAGCAACTGGCACATCAACTCGGGCAACGGCTACTTCGGCGGGCTGCAGTTCACCCGGTCGACCTGGGCCGCATACGGCGGCACGGTCTATGCCCCACGCGCCGATCTGGCCACCAGGGAACAGCAGATAACCGTCGCGGAGAAGGTGCTGGAGACACAGGGCCCGGGTGCCTGGCCGACCTGCTCCGTAAGAGCGGGGCTGAAGCGGGGCGGCGGATCCCCCGACATCACGCCTCAGTCGGAACGGGCCGGCGGTCCCGTCGATGCCTCGTCGGTAACGACCTCCACGCCCGAGAAGGCGAACCCGAAGACGAAGAAGACGTCCGCGCCCGCCACCCCGACCACGGTGCCCGGCAAGCGCGACTCGTACACCGTCGCGCGCGGCGACTCCCTCTCCGGGATCGCGGCGACCGAGCATGTGCAGGGCGGCTGGCAGCACCTTTACACGGCGAACCGGAAGGTCGTCGGCGACGACCCTGATCTGATCTTCCCGGGCCAGCGGCTCACCCTGGACGTGGCTGACACCCCGCAGGCCGGCCCGAAGAGCGGAACCAGGCCCGCCGCGAAGCCGAGCCGGTCGGCCGAGCCGAAGCAGAAGACCCATCCGCACCAGCCCGCGAAGCCGAGTCACCGGTCGACGAGTCCGCACCAGGTCGCGAAGGCGCAGCCGAAGAAGACCGAGCGGGAGAGGGACTCCGGGCTCGTCGCGCCGGTGTCGGCGACCCGTGTCGGCACCGCGTACCACCAGGCCGGTTCCTGGTCGAGCGGCTACCACACGGGCGTCGACTTCCCCGTCCCCACCGGCACCTCCGTCAAGGCGGTGGCCCCCGGCACGGTCGTTTCGGCTGGCTGGGCGGGGGCGTACGGCTACGAGATCGTCATCCGGCACAGCGACGGCAAGTACAGCCAGTACGCGCACCTGTCCGCACTGCTGGTGCGCGAGGGCCAGCATGTCAGCGGCGGCCGGCGCATCGCCCGATCAGGTTCCACGGGCAATGCCACCGGACCGCATCTGCACTTCGAGATCCGTACGGGGCCCGGCTACGGCTCCGACCTCGATCCGCTGTCCTACCTCCGGGCGGGCGGCGTCAACGTCTGAACGGTCCGATGCAGCTGCGGGGGACCGCCCGCCTCACCGTTCTCGGCGGACAACGCACCTCGTCGTCCCGAACCGGTGCGCGGCTGCCGTGCGGAGCCGAAGTCGACCTGTCCCACCCGCCGCCGCTCCAGCGGCACCGTGACAGCCAGCGGGAGCGGCGCCGGAAGTGTTTCTGCGGCACCGGTGGGCGGGGCCGCTCCGACGGCCACGATCGTGGCCCTTCCAAGTTCCGGAGAAACGACCAGCGCGGGCTCGGCCTCCGCAGCGCCCCCGGCGCCCTTCGCGGCAACCGCCGGGAGATCCGGACCGGCCGGGAGCGCCTGCTGTCCTTCACGCTGTTCCGCGCCCAGCCGTTCCGTCATCAGCATGATCAGCCCGCCCGCGGCAACCACACCGCAGGCAAGTGCCAGGAACGCGCCCGCCGTGCCGTGCTGGAACTGCTCACCGAACAACGTGATGCCGACTGCCGAGGCGATCACCGGGTTCACCACGGTCACGGTCGCCAGCGGTGCGGTCAGGCCGGCGCCCCGGTACGCGGACTGCGACAGCAGCAGCCCGGCCGACGCCAGAGCCGCTATGACCACAAGCGTGGGCAGCCCCGCGCCGACCGAACCGGACGCCCACTGCATCGCCACCGTCTTCGTGAAGACCGACGCGATACCGAAGGCGACACCGGCGGCCGCGGCCAGGACCACACTCCGCACCACCGGTGGCCGCATGCCCTTCGCGATCAGCACGAGCAGCGCCACGCCACCGAACGTCACGGTCGCGAGCATCAGCTGCTCCGGGCCGCCCAGGGTGTGCGACTCCTCGTTGCCGGTCAGGGCGAGCAGACCCGCCAGACCGACGGTCGCCATGATCGCGCCACGCCAGGCGGTCGCCCTGGCCCGGCGGCGTGCGAAGAGCGCCGCCATCGGCAGGGCGAAGACGATCGTCAGCGCGCCGAGCGGCTGCACCAGGCTGAGCGGGCCGTACGCCAGCGCCGCCACGTGCAGCACTGCACCCACACCGTTCAACGCCACCGCCACCCACCAGACGCGGTTGCGCAGAGGGGCGAACGAACGGCCGTCTCCGGCCGTGGCGACGCGCTCCTGGACGATCGCCCCGGCCGCATAGGCGACCGCGGAGATCAGCGACAGCAGCACGGACAGCGCAAGGAAGCTCATGTACACCACGATGGCCCTTCGGAGCCGTCGAGTCGTCGTCCCTGAGATGGCGTTCCGACGTACTGCTTTGGTAGTAGGGGAGTGGTTTTTGTGTCCTCCTCCCGACGGTAGTCCTCTCCCTGCCGAGACTCAGGACGATCATCTCCACGGCTACGGTGAACGGTGGGACGCGGCCCCCAGGGGTGGCCACTTCGTCACTACGAGTGACTGGGAGAGCCCGTGAAGGAGCAGCGCATGGAGCAGGTCGGGGCGGCGTCGGTGGGTGGATTCTTCGCCCTGCGCAGAACACCGGTGCCCGGCGGCGCGCACCGTCCGCTCGCCCTCCTGTACGCAGGGGAGACGGCACCGCTCACGGCCCGCATCGACACCGTTGCCACCCGGCTCCGTACCCCCGAGCGCAGGGTCGCCGCGTCCGTCGCGCACCTGGGGCTGGCCGCCCGCCTCTGGTCGACCGCCCTGGGACCGGCCGTCCTCTCCGGTCGCTTCCCGGATCTCTCCCCCGCCGCACTCCACTGGGATCCGCAGCACCCCGCGCCGGACGACCTGTGGCTCGACTCCGCGGACACGCTGCCGGGCACCGCGGACCGTATCCGCGAGTGCGTCCAGTACGGCCACCTCGTACCGCTCGCGGAGGCGATCCGGCGGGACGGACACGTCGCACCCCGGCTGCTGTGGGGCAATGCGGGTTCGGCCCTGGCCGGAGCGCTGCGCGAGCTGATCACCTGGGCCCGCGCCCACCACCGCCCCGACGCAGCACACCGGGCCCGAACCCTGGCCGCCGAACTCTTCGACCACCCGGACCTGCGGACCACCGGGACCCCGCACACCCCTGCATTCCGCAGGAACAGCTGCTGCCTCTACTACCGGTGCCCGGGCGCCGGCCTCTGCGGGGACTGCGTCTTCGACCACCGGCCGGGCGCTTCCGCTCCTTCGCTCTCGCCATGAGGGGGCATGACCCGGATACGCCAGAAACCCGCCACGGTCAGCACGGTCGGCGTAGTCCTGCGACGAGGAGCGCGACGCAGCTTCCGCTCGGCGGCGTCGGCCGCGGCGCCGGCCGGAGCGGGGCCGGGCCGTGCGGGCGGCGTCTGCGTCAGCCCGGGGGCGACGGGGTGGGGGCGGCCAGGAATGCGCAGACCAAGACGCGGAGCGGCCGTCCTGCCGGCCGGTCCGTCGCTGGCGTTCCGAGGCCTCCCTCCGGCCCTCTCCTTCGGATTGTCATGCACCTGGACAGTGGAACGGGAGTCGTGCTGTCATGCCAACTGTCATTCCTTCCAACGTTGTACATCCTGTTGCAACGAGCCGCCACCCTTCCTCACCAAGGAGGATCCGTGCGCATCAGAAAGAAACTCGTCCTGCTCCTCGCCGCCGCACTCGGTACCGCCGGGCTGTCCGGTGTGCCTGCCGCGTCCGCAGCCCCGGACCCCGGCAGCTCCGCCGAAGTGCACGGCCTGAAGGGCGAGTACTACACCCAGTCCGCCCCCGGCGCCTTCGACTTCGGGCAGCTCAAGGCCACCGGATTCGACCCGGACATCGACTTCCCCACTCTCGAGTCGCGCCTGAGCTCGGCCACCGGACAGGCCGACGACGCCAGCATCCGGTGGACCGGGAAGATCGTGCCGGAGAAGACCGGTTCCCATGTCTTCTCGATGATCGGGGACAACGGGTTCCGTCTCTGGATCGACGGAAAGCCCGTCATCGATCACTGGGTCGACGACTGGGAGAAGGAACAGACCTCGCAGCCGGTCGAGCTGACCGCGGGCAAGGCCTACGACATCAAGGTCGAGTACTTCGAACACTTCGGCGGGTCCAACCTGCACCTCAAGTGGACCGAACCCGGCGGCACCAAGGAACCCGTGCCGCAGTCCGCCTTCCGGTTGCCGGACGACTTCGCCTACGACGGGGCCATCGGTGCCACCGTCCTCGCCGACGGCCGCACTCTCAAGCTCGACTTCGCCCAGAAGCTCGCGGCCTTGCCCGACGGACTCACCAACCATCTCGATGCCGTCATCGGCGGTGCGACGTGGCCGCTCGGGGCCATCAAGGCCGATCCCGCCGATCCGCGCAGCCTCACCGTCGCGCTCAAGGAACCGGTCGTCGGGAACAAGGCCGGCGACGCCAACGGACTGGCCGATGTCCGTTACGACGGTCAGGGCGGGCTGGCCGGCCAGGACGGCAAGGCCGTCGGAGCTTTCTGGTCCAGCGGGCCCAACCGCTCCACGTACGAGCTGCGTACGAAATGGGCAGACGAGGTCGGACCGCACAACGCGCTGCCCGAGTACCCGCGACCACAGCTCACCCGTGACAACTGGCAGAACCTCAACGGCTCCTGGGAGTTCGCCGCGGCGAAGGCCGGGGAGCAGCCCCCGGTCGGCAGGAAGCTCGGAGAGAAGATCCTCGTTCCGTATCCGGTGGAGTCGCAGCTCTCCGGCGTCGAACGGCACGAGGACCGGATGTGGTACCGCCGTACCTTCACCGTTCCCCAGGGGTGGAAGGTCGGCGACGGCAAACGTCTGCAGCTGAACTTCGGAGCCGTCGACTGGCAGTCCGAGGTGTACGTCAACGGGCACAAGGTCGCCGAACACAAGGGTGGCTACGACAAGTTCGGCGCCGACATCACCGATGCGCTGAAGCCGGGGCGGACCCAGGAGCTGATCGTCGGCGTCTACGACCCGACCGACGCAGCCGACGGCGAGAACCCGCCGATGGGCAAGCAGCGCCTCGACCCCAGCGGCATCTGGTACACGCCGTCGTCCGGCATCTGGCAGACCGTGTGGATGGAGCCGGTCGCCGCCGATCACGTCGACTCGCTGAAGCTCACCCCCGACGTCCAGGGCGAGAAGGTCGCCGTCGAGGTGCGCGGGGTGCGTGACGGCGTGCCGGTCACGGCGACCGCGTACGACGGGAAGCGCAAGGTCGGCACCGTGAGCGGCCGCACCGGTTCGGCGCTGAACCTGCGTGTTCCGCACCCGCACCTGTGGTCCGCGAACGACCCGCACCTCTACCAGCTGAAGGTCTCCGTCGGCTCCGACCGGGTCGGCAGCTACTTCGGTATGCGGTCCATCGCCGTGGAGAAGGTGAACGGCACCCCGCGCACCGTTCTCAACGGCAAGCCGGTCTTCATGATGGCCACCCTCGACCAGGGCTTCTGGCCCGACGGGCTGCACACCGCGCCCACCGACGAGGCACTCGCGTCCGACCTGAGGATGCACAAGGCCATGGGGTTCAACTCCGTGCGCAAGCACATCAAGGTGGAGCCCGACCGCTGGTTCTACTGGGCGGACAAACTGGGCCTGCTGGTCTGGCAGGACATGCCGGCGATGAACACCGTCAACCCGTCCGCCGCCGCCCGCGCCGAGTACGAGCACGAGATGAAGGAGATGATCGACGAGCACTACAACCACCCGTCCGTCGTCATGTGGGTCACGTTCAACGAAGGCTGGGGCCAGTACGACGAGGCCCGTATCGCCGACCAGGCGAAGTCCTGGGACCCGACCCGGCTGGTCAACAGCATGTCGGGCATCAACCTGGGCGTCGACGGAGGCACCGGGGACATCATCGACGAGCACGGCTATCCGAGCCCGGCCCTGCCTACACCGGACGGGCAACGCGCCCTGGTCAGCGGCGAGTACGGCGGTCTCGGCCTGGCGGTACCGGGCCACGCCTGGGCCGTGCAGCAGTCGTACATCGCGGTCGACCAGTCGACCTACACCGATGACTACCTCGCCAAACTCGACGAGGTGCGGGCGCTCGCCTGCAAGGGCAGCAACGGCGCCGTCTACACCCAGATCTCCGACGTGGAGGGCGAGTTGAACGGACTCCTCACCTACGACCGGCGGATCGTCAAGCCCGACGTCAAGCGGGTCGAGGCGGCGCAGGACGCGCTCGTCCGCGATGCGTCCAACCCCGTTGTCGCGGGGTGCCCGTCGGCCTGACCGCTGACAGCACTCCGGCCCGCCCCTCCCCGGGCGGGCCGGAGTGTTCGTGTCCCAACCCTTGACGTCGATCACCGGGGAACCAAGAATGATCGCGCTCTGACAACGTTGTCCTAGGAGGAGTACACCCATGTACCGGACCCCACGGCCGAGACTCCGCGGCCCGGCGGCCGCACTCGCCGCTGTCGCGCTTCTCGGAGGTGTCCTCACCACCGGGGCCACGGCCCAGGCCGCGCCCCGTGCCGACGGACAACTGACCGATCTGGTCAACTCGTTCATCGGGACCCAGAACGAGGGCAACACATACCCCGGCGCGTCCGTGCCGTTCGGCATGGTGCAGCTCTCCCCGGACACCGGTCACAACACCGGCTACGACTACGCCGAGAACCACATACGCGGCTTCTCCGCCGTCCATCTCTCCGGTGTCGGCTGCGGTCTCGGCGGCGACCTGCCCACACTGCCCACCACCGGTGACGTCACCCAGACCGACTACGCCAAGTACGCGGCGGAGTTCAGTCACGACGACGAGAAGGCGAGCCCGGGCTACTACAAGGTCGGGCTGAAGACCGGGATCGACGCCGAGCTGACCGCGACCGAGCGCACCGGTGTGCAGCGTTACACCTTCCCGGCCACCGACAAGGCCAACGTCCTGCTCAACGCGGGCCAGTCGCTGCACCGGACGCTCTCGTCCACGGTGGAGATCCTCGACAACCGCACCGTACGGACCGCGATCACCGGCAGCGGCTTCTGCCAGGACACCAAGCCGTACACCGTCTACACGATCACCCATTTCGACCGTCCGTTCACCACCTCCGGCACCTGGAACGGCGACACCGTCGCCGAGGGCTCCAAGAAGTCCTCGGCCACCGACGCCCGCAACGGTGCCTGGCTGCGCTTCGACACCACCAAGGACCGCACCGTCGAAGCCACCACCGCGCTGAGCTACGTCGACGCCGAGGGCGCCGCGCTCAACCTCCGTGCCGAGGGCGGCCGGAGCTTCGACCGGGTCGAGCACGCCGCCCAGCAGTCCTGGGAGGACCGGCTGGAAGGTGTGAAGGCCAAGGGCGGCAGCGACGAACTGCGCCGGACCTTCTACTCGTCGCTCTACCGTTCGTTCCTCGCCCCCAACATCGGCAGCGACGTGGACGGCCGCTACACCGGCTGGGACCAGAAGACCCACCGCGCCAAGGGCTTCACCTACTACCAGAACTGGTCCCTCTGGGACACCTACCGCACCCAGGCCCAGCTCCTCTCGCTGCTCGCCCCGCGCGAGTCGCGTGACATGGCGATCTCCGTCCTGCGGATCGACGCCGAGAGCGGCTGGCTGCCCAAGTGGGGCTACGGCACGGTCGAGACGAACATCATGACCGGCGACCCGGTCACCCCGTTCCTCACCAACGCCTACCAGCAGGGGCTGCTGAAGGGGTACGAGGAGGAGGCGTACCGCGCACTGAAGAAGAACGCCGACGGCGTCCCGCCCGCCGACTCCGCACCGGTCGGCCGCGAAGCCAACGTCCAGTATCTGAAGGACGGCTTCGCCCCGTACATCAAGGACCGTCAGCACGCCAAGCCCGGGGACTCGGACTTCGACCACGGCGCCTCGGCCACCCTGGAGTACGCGCTCTCCGACGCCATGCTCGGCGAGATGGCCCACGACCTGGGCCACAAGGCCGACGCGAAGCGCTACGAGGACCGCGCCCAGAACTACCGGAAGATCTTCGACCCGTCGACCGGCTTCTTCCGTGCCCGTGACGCCTCCGGCGCCTTCACCGGACCTGCCGACCCGGCGCAGAGCGAGGGCTTCCACGAGGGCACGTCCTGGCAGTACCAGTGGCTCGTACCGCAGGACCTGCCGGGCATGGTCGGCCTGATCGGTGGCAAGGACGCCGCCAACCAGCGGCTCGACTCCTTCTTCGCGTACGACAAGCTGCTCGCCGATCCCGCGAAGACCGCCCGTGAGGTCTGGGTCAACGGCCCGTACGCGTACTACAACGCGGACAAGTACAACCCGCAGAACGAGCCCGACCTCATCGCCCCGTACACCTATCTCTCCACCGGGCAGCCGTGGAAGACCACCGACGTGGTGCACGCGGCGCTGACGCTCTTCACCGACGCCCCGACGGGCATGACGGGCAATGACGACCTCGGCACGATGTCCGCCTGGATGGTGCTCTCCTCCATCGGCGTCTTCCCGGTCCAGCCCGGCACCGACACCTGGGGCCTGTCCACGCCGGCCTTCGAACGTGTCGACATCAAGCTCGACCGGCGCTACTACCCGCACGGCGCGTTCACGGTGAGCGCGCCCGGAGCCTCGGAAAGCGACCGTTACATCCAGTCGGCGCGGATCGACGGTGCGGCGCAGGCGCGCACGTACCTCACCACCGACGACATCCGCTCGGCCCGTTCGCTCTCCTTCACGGTGGGCAGCAGCCCGTCGGCATGGGGCACCTCGCCGGAGGACGCTCCGCCCGCTCTCGGCTGAGCCCCGCTCCGCCGAAAACCCGGACGCCCGCCCCCTCGGTTCACCAGGGGGCGGGCGTCCGCGCTTGCCGGGGGTCAGGCCGGCAACGCCGGGTCGATGGCCTCCGCCACGGTGGCGAAGACCGGCACCGCGCTGTCCAGCCCGAGCACGCGGATGAGCCGCTCCATGAACGGCGACGGCGCGGCCAGCCGCATCCGGGGGCCCAGCAGGGACTGCCCGTGGAGCAGCATGTTCACCGTCGTGGAGTCCGCGAACGACACGGCGGAGAGCTCGACGACGACCGGGGCCAGTCCCTCCCGCGCCGCGTTCTCCAGCGCAGTGCCGAGAAGGCCGACGTTGTCGATGTCGAACTCACCCGACAAGGCGAGTATCAGCGCTCCCCGCTCCTGGCGTGGGACGATTCGCATGGCCTTGTCTTCGCTGGGCGGTGGAAGCACGGAAGGCACCTCAGGATGCACTGGGTGGACGGGAACGGCCGCCGCGGGCGGACGGCTCGGTCGCGATCCGTCCCGGCTCGCGGCGTGGGGTACCTGCCGAACGATAGAAGGAACAGTTGTCGCTTGACAACATTCTCCGTGGGTAACAATCTATTTCCAGTTGATCAACAACGACCGTACCCACGTCGGGTCCGGCTCACTCACGCGCAGGACAGGGGCCGGATGAAGCTAGGCGCTCTCCGCGACATCGTCGCGCAGCCGGGTTCCCGGACCGCCGTCCGCCCCGATCCGCTCGCCGGCGGCCGTGTTGAACGCGGCCAGCCCTTCCGCGAGGGCCGCCACCGCGGCCTGCGGCATGCTTCCCAGCACCGCGGCGAACTCCCGGGTGCGGATCGCCCGGTACTCCTCCAGCAGAGTGCGGCCCCGCTGGGTCAGCCGGAGCTCGACCTCCCGGCGGCTGGTGGCACTGGGCTCCCGCCGGACCATGCCCATGGCCTCCAGGCGGTCACAGAGCCGGCTCACCGAGGGTGCGCGCGAACCGAGCGCCTCACCGAGCGACCGGAGATTGCTGCCCTCCTGCTGCTCGATCACGAGCAGCGCCCGCAGCTGGGACGGCGAGAACGCGACCGGAGTCGCGGCCTCCTGCCCCCGCGACCACAACACCTCCAGCAGCTCGGAGGCGGAACAGACATCCGCGGACACCTGCTCCAGGGGGCGCGGGTGACCGGTGGTACGGGGCATCCATCCACTCTTTCACTCCGCACACCCGTCTGTCAGCCCGGAACCGGCCCCGTCGCCGCCCGAAGAAAGCCCGGGAGACCGTGAACGCCCGCCAGGAGATCGAAAGAGCGGTGCGGGCGGCGGCGCCGTACGCCCTGGTGGAGACGGTCCGCGAGGCACTGCGCAGGGAGTACGGCGCGCTCCGCGTCCAGCTCCTGCTGGCGGACTACGGCATGACCGTGCTCAAGCCCGTCGACCCCGCCGACGACCCCGGCGACTCCCTGTCGATGCACAACAGCCCGGAGGGCCGGGCCTTCGGCAGCCAGGAACCGCGCGAACAGCCCCTCCGGCACGACGACTCACTCGACCATCACCTCCCGGTGACGGTGCGCGGAGAACGGCTCGGCATCCTCACCGTGCGCCTGCCCGCCGAGAGCTCCACCCCGGGCACGGTGGACGAGCTGACCCACGTGGCCGACCTCCTCGGCCACGAGATCCTGGTCGCGGAACGGGACACCGACCTCTACCAGCGGGCGCGCCGGGTCAGCAGGCTCACGCTCGCCGCCGAAATGCAGTGGCAGCTCCTTCCCGCGCGGGCCTGCACCGCGGCGGAGTACGCCATCGGCGCCCAGCTGGAACCCGCCTACGCCATCCACGGCGACAACTTCGACTGGTCCGCCGATGCCGGCGAGCTGACGGTCGCCGTCACCAACGGCATGGGCGAGGGCATCCAGGCGTCCCTGCTCACCAACCTCGCCGTGAACGCGCTGCGCAACGCCAGACGTGCCGGGATCGGTATCGTCGACCAGGCGTCCCTCGCGGACCAGGCGATCTACGGGCTGTACCGCGGCAGTGCCCACGTCTCCACCCTGCTGCTCCACTTCGACCTGGCCACCGGCCGGGTGGGCGCCGTCGACGCCGGCTCTCCCCAGCTGTGGCGGCTGCGCGGCAGGACGGTGGCCCGCATCGGCTTGGAGGCGGAGCTTCCGCTCGGCATGTTCGAGGAGTCCCAGTACTCCGTCCAGGAGTTCCAGGTAGTGCCCGGGGACCGGCTGCTGCTGGTCAGCGACGGTGTCTACGAGGCGGTGTCGCCACTGGGGGAGGCGTACGGGGAACGGGCCCTGGCCCGCGCGATCCTGGCGACCAGGCTGCTGCCGGCCGCCACCGTGCCGCGCGCCGTCCTGCGTGAGCTGGCCGACTACCGGGGCGCGGAGACGCTCGACGACGCTCTCGTCATGTGCATCGACTGGTTCGGCAGGCAGTGAGGGACTCTTCCCCGGGACACGGCCCGAGGGTCTCCGCAGGACCGGGGCCGGGCTGCCACCGGGTCAGCTGCTGAGCTCGAACTCGGCCCGGATCCGCTTGCCCACCGGTACGCGTTCGGCAGTCAGGCGGTCGCAGAGGGCGACGACGATCTCCATGCCGTGACCGCCGAGGCGGCTCGGGTCGGGGGAGTAGAAGACGGGAAGCGCCGTGCTGCTGTCGTAGACCGTGACGCTGATCCGCTGCGCGGTGCCCTCCAGCTCCAGCAGGTAGGGGCCGTGGCTGTAGCGGTCGGCGTTGGTGACCATCTCGCTCACGGCCAGCATGAGGTCGTTACGGGTGTGCTCGCCGAGCACTGCCAGCCATTCGCTGGTGAGTCGCATCAGGAAATGATCGGCCAGCGCGCGTGCCTGCGCGATGCAACCCGGCTCACCACCGAACACTTCGGCGATGTGGAGTGCCTCAGTGAGCCGGTGACCCGGGTGCGGGGCGTCCGGCGGGGAGAGGGCGTGTTGGTTCATGAGCTCCAGCCAGGGCGCAGCGGGGGAGGTCGGTGACCTTTTCTTCGCGGTTCATCTACCCGTGTCATGAGATCCCACTCCTGGGCATGGCGGCGGGGGGTCAGGAGCGGCCCGGCAGCCGTACCACCGTCACGAAGAACTCGTCGATCTGGCGCACGGCCGAGATGAACTGATCCAGGTCCACCGGCTTGGTGACATACGCGTTGGCATGCAGTTTATAGCTGCGCAGGATGTCCTCCTCGGCGGAGGACGTCGTGAGCACGACCACCGGAATGAGCGCCAGCTCCGGGTCGCTCTTGATCTTTTCGAGGACCTGTCGGCCGTCGTACCGGGGCAGGTTCAGGTCGAGCAGGATCAGGTCGGGGCGTGGAGCGTCGCTGTGGTCGCCGCGGCGGTAGAGGAAGTCCAGCGCCTCCTGGCCGTCCCGCGCCACATGGAGAGTGTTGCGGATCTTGTTGTCCGCGAAAGCCTCCCGGGTCATGAGCTCGTCGCCGGGGTCGTCCTCCACGAGAAGGACTTCGATGGGCTGTACCGGGGTGTTCACTTTGCGTCTCCGGAGGGATCGGGACCAGGAGCGGGGGCGGCGGGCTCCGCGGCCGTGGGGCCCGCCTCATCGGGGCTGACCGGCAGCGAGAAGTGGATGCGAGCGCCTTCGCGGTACTCGGGGTCCAGCCAGATCCGGCCGCCGTGGAATTCGATGATCTTGCGGCAGAGCGCGAGTCCGATACCCGTGCCGTCGTAGTCCTCGCGGGAGTGCAGGCGCTGGAAGATGACGAACACCTTCTCCGAGAACTCCGGGGCGATGCCGATGCCGTTGTCCTGCACGGTGAAACGCCATTCGTCCTCCTCCCGGACACAGCTGACCGTGATCACGCAGGGAACCTCGGGCCTGCGGAACTTCACCGCGTTCCCGATCAGGTTCTGCCAGACCATCGTGAGCGTCGTCGGGTCACCGATCACCTGCGGCAGCGGGTTCTCCCGGACGACGGTGGTGCCGGTCTCCTCGATGGACAGTGCGAGATTGGCCTCGGCACGGTCCATCGAGCGGTCGAGGTCCACGGAGTTCCAGCTGTCGTGGACCCGGCCCACCCGCGAGAAGGTGAGCAGATCGTTGATGAGTACCTGCATCCGCTTGGCTCCGTCGACCGCGAAGTCGATGTACTGCTTGCCCCGCGCGTCCAGCTCCTCGCCGTACCGCTTCTCCAGGAGCTGGCAGAACGATGCCACCTTGCGCAGCGGCTCCTGGAGGTCGTGCGAGGCGACGTAGGCGAACTGCTCCAGTTCGGAGTTGGAGCGCCGGAGCTCGTCGGTCTGCTGGGCCAGCAGCGATTCACGCTCCTGGGCCTCTTCGAGCTCCAGCACCAGACGGCTGCGCATGTCCTCGACGGCTGCCGCCACCGCCCGCACGTCGGACGGCCCGTTCACCTCTATACGGTGCCTGAAAGCACCGGCCCGCACCTTGCCCGAGCCGATGGCGAGGACGCTCAGCGGGCGGGCCACCACACGGTTGAACAAGATGCTGAGCGCGACCACGGACAGCACGAAGACGAGCACCAGGGCGATCATCGCCCGGTCGCGTATGACCCGGGCGTCATTGAGCTCGGCGCGGGCCCGGTCCCGGGCGGCATCGAGATGCCGCTGCTGCGTGCCGTACAGCGAGCGCAGGATGTCGAATTCCTGCTTGCTCTCCAGGATCCTGGTGGCGGAGTCTGCCGCCGGACCCTGTCGGGCCGCGGCGATCAACGGCTCCGCGTGGAGGGTGCGCCAGCGCGCGGAAGCCCTGGCGATCCGGTCCAGATCATCGCTGAACGGCTGTTCGTCACCGAGTACCGCTCGCACCCGGGTGATCCGCTGTTGCTCGTCGCGCTTGCCGGCCTCGTACGGTTCGAGGAAGGTCTTGTCGCCGCTGAGGGCGTACCCGCGGACCCCGGTCTCCTGATCGAGCAGGGCATTCTGCAGCTGGAAGGCGGTGGAGCGGGCCGGCTGGATGCGGTCCACCAGCTCGGTGGTCCTGTCGGATATTCGGGCCAGCACGAGCCCTCCTACCACCAGGCACCCGCAGACGACCAGCACGAAGCCGGCCAGGATCAGGTGCACCCAGTTCTGGACCGACAGGCGTGAGAACCACCGCTTGCGCGAGGCCGGTCCGGTGGCTGTGTCACTCATGGGGGGAATCTCTCCAGCCGAGATGCAGTACGGCGACGTCGTCGGCAAGGCCGCCGTAGGGCGAGGCGCCCTCGGTGGCGCCGGCGACCAGCGCGTCGACGAAGGGGCGGGCGGCAAGATCTCCGATGCTCCGCGCCATGGCGAGCAGCCCCTCTTCGCCGAGCCGGGAGTCAGGACCCGTGCGCCCCTCGAAGAGTCCGTCGGTGAAGAGCACCACCCCGCCGTCGCGGGGGAGGACGAGTTCCGTCGTCGACCACTCGCCGGTTCCGGGAAGCAGCCCCAGCGCCATACCGCCCTCGGGCTCCACCCACTCGACCTCCGTGCCGCGCCGCAGCAGGAGCCCGGGGTGTCCGGCCCGCACCACCCTGACGTGCTCGGCGTCGGGCGGAAAGACGAGCGAGGTCACCGTTGCGAAGACATGCGGGTCGGAACGCTCGGCGACCAGAATCGCTTCCAGGAGCCGTATCTGTTCCAGCGGGTCGGTGTCGCACAGCACGGCCGTACGCCATGCCACACGCAGACACACACCGAGAGCGGCCTCCGCCGCGCCATGCCCCGACACATCGCCGATCACGGCGTGCACGGTGCCGTCGGGTGTCTGCACCACGTCGTAGAAGTCGCCGCTCAGCAGACCGTGCGCGCGGCCCGGCTCGTAGCGGGCGACAGCATCGAAAGTCTCGTCGCGCAGCAGCGGCACGGGTAGCAGCCCGCGTTCCAGGCGCGCGTTCTCCTGGGCCATCAGCCGGTTGGCACGCAGCGCGGCGGCGGCCCGTTCGACCTGCTTGCGCTGGAGGGCGTAGCGAACGGCGCGGGACAGCGCCTGAGGGTCGAGCCGTCCCTTGACGAGGTAGTCCTGCGCTCCGGTGGCCACGGCGGTGAGGCCCGCCTCGGCTTCGGCAAGTCCGGTCAGTACGACGATCGCGGCGTCCGGCGTCCTCTCCACGATCTGGGTGACCGCCTGCAGCCCGTGCACATCGGGCAGATGCAGGTCGAGCAGCACGCAGACCGGGGTGCTGAGGGTCCGCAGGAACTCCAGCGCCTCGGTCAGTGACTTGCGCCAGATGAGTCCGGAGTCCAGCTCGCTGTCGGCGAGCATCTCCTCGACGAGGAGGGCGTCTCCGGCGTCGTCCTCGACCAGCAGGATCGTGGCATCGACATTCCATACCGAACGCCCCGGGCCGTGCTGCACCGGGAGGGCCGCGAGGGCCGGCTCAGACACTCTCCACCCCCTCGTACGGTCGGCGCAGGTAGTTCCCGGGCGCCCCGCAGCATATGCGAAGGAGCGCTGTCGCCGTGCCGCCGGGCGTGGACGAAACGCCTCGGTACGGTCTTCGTGCGACGGGGATGCCCGAGGCGGGCGGGCACGGCGTGCCGGGGATCGCCCCACCGGAACGGGCGGCATCGCGCCGCCCGTTCGGGTGGCTCAGCTCGGTGGGATGCCGCCCTACGTCGTCTCCATGCGCAGCAGATCGTACGGAACGAGCCCGGCGGGTTCCGCCACCGTCCCGGCCTCCGCTCCCGCGCGGACGGCCGGGACCGCTGCCGGCTCCAGGACCGCGCGGGCGCCGTCTCCGGCTGCCGCGGCATCACGCAGGCGATGCACGGTCTGTTCGAGCGCGGAGCGATCGATGGGGGTACGCCTTCGCGCTCCGTACCGCGGTCAGGCCTCCACGGACATCCCCGCGCGCAGCCGCTGGACGATCCGTGCCAGCAACCGCGAGACGTGCATCTGCGAGACGCCGAGCTCGGCACCGATCTGGGACTGTGTCATCTCCTGCCCGAACCGCATCTGCACGATCCGCCGCTCGCGGTCGTCCAGCTTCTCCAGCAGCGGAGCCAGCGCGTGGAGATTCTCGACCGTCTCCATGCCGGGGTCGGTCTCACCGAGGAGTTCGGCGTACGACCGCTGGTCCTTGCTCGACTCCGTGTCGGCCGAGGGGGTGTCCAGGGAACCGGCGGAGTACCCGTTGGCGGCGACGAGCCCCTCGATGACCTCCTCCTCCGGAAGGTCGAGATGGGCTGCCAGCTCCCTGACGGTGGGGTCGCGGTCCAGCTCGGCCGAGAGCTGCTCCTTCGCCTTCGCGAGGTCGACACGCAGCTCCTGGAGTCGGCGCGGCACATGCACCGACCAGGTGGTGTCACGGAAGAACCGCTTGATCTCGCCGACGATGTACGGCACGGCGAAGGTGGCGAACTCCACGTCACGGGAGAGGTCGAACCGGTCGATCGCCTTGATCAGGCCGATCGTGCCGACCTGCATGATGTCCTCGGTGTCGTCACCGGCCCGGTTGCGGAACCGCGACGCGGCGAAGCGCACCAGCGAGAGATTCATCTCGATGAGGGTGTTGCGCGCGTACTGGTAGTCGTGCGTGCCCTCTTCGAGCACCTGAAGCTTGTCGAGGAACAGCTTGGAAAGCTGGCGCGCGTCCTTCGGGGCGACCTTTCCGGTGTCCTCGATCCACGGGAGTTCAGCATCCCTGACATCTCCGCCGTCGGTGAGAGCACCGGTCTGCTGGTGCAGTGTTCCTGCTCCGCTGATCTGCTCCGACGCGGTCGCCATGTCGTCGCCCTCCCTGTTCGTTGGATACATCGAGCCGCGTCTGCCCCGCCTCCCCTGAGTAATGCGCGAGGATCCGAATTTTTTTCGCCGGTCCGGTCACAGCGTGCACTGTGTCCCATTATGTGTGTTTCGTCTCGTCCGGCGGTGTCCCTCGGACCGGTTCTGACGGGCGCCCACGGACGAGACCCTGTCCGCGCAGGGCCCCCAGTGGCTTCACCGGTCGCCCCGGTCCATGGCGCCCCTCACACGTCCCGCCGTTCCGCTCCGCGTACCCGGATGGAGCAGCGCGGCGGACATGGCAGACTTGAGCGGGGCATTCGGCCCGAAGTGCGGCGGCTTCGCGCAAGCCCGCAGCCGGGCCTCAACACCGTGGATGTCGGTCCTCGTGAGCCCACGGCGGCAGTGCGCCCGGGGCCGCCGAGAGATCCCGGCGGCATGACTGACAGAGGAACGGCAATGACGGTGACAGAGGACAGCCAAGAGCTCGCTCCCGGTATCGAGGAGTTCGGTGCCGGTATCGACCCCGAGCGGCTGGCCGTCTGCCTGAGCGTGCTCGACGAACTCGACTCCATCGAGGTCGACCACCCGGACGCCGTCGCTGTGCGCCGCGCCACCGCCGGTGTCTACCGGACGGTGAAGCAGCGCCGCCGCCAGGAGCGCCGGGCAGCCAAGACCGCGCACGACAAGGCCGTCACCGAAGCCACAGCCACCGGGTCGGCCGAACGCATCGACGACGAGACCCAGGGCGTCCTGCCGTCCTCCTCGGCCGGTGCCGAGATCGCCGGGATACTTCAGCGGCCCCGGTCCTGCTACATCTGCAAGACCCGGTACGTCGAGGTCGACGCGTTCTACCACCAGCTCTGCCCGCAGTGCGCCCAGGAGAACCGGTCCCGCCGCGACGCGCGCACCGACCTCACCGGGCGCCGGGCGCTCCTCACCGGCGGCCGAGCCAAGATCGGCATGTACATCGCGCTGCGGCTGCTGCGCGACGGCGCGCACACCACGATCACCACCCGCTTCCCCAACGACGCGATCCGCCGCTTCAAAGCGATGCCGGACAGCGCCGAGTGGATCCACCGGCTGAAGATCGTGGGCATCGATCTGCGCGACCCCGCCCAGGTCGTCGCGCTCGCCGACTCGGTGGCCGCCGACGGTCCGCTGGACATCCTGATCAACAACGCCGCCCAGACGGTGCGCCGCTCCCCGCAGGCGTACAGCGAACTGGTGAGTGCCGAATCCGCCCCGCTGCCCGCGGGCGAGCTCCCCGCCGCCGAGATCATCGGCACCTTCGGGAGCGGTTCGGTCGACCGCGTCGCGGCACTGCCCGCCGCCCGCAAGGAGGGCCTGACCGCGCAGGACGTCACCGAGCTCGCCCTGGTCACCGGCTCCGCGTCGCTGGAACGGATCGCCGCCGGCACCGCGATCGACGCGGGCGGTCTCGTACCCGACCTGCATCACACCAACAGTTGGATCCAGACGGTCGAAGAGGTCGAACCGATCGAGCTGCTCGAGGTCCAGCTCTGCAACTCCACCGCGCCGTTCATCCTGATCAGCCGGCTCCGCCCGGCGATGGCCGCGACGGCCGCCAAGCGGGCCTACGTGGTCAACGTCTCGGCGATGGAGGGCGTGTTCAGCCGGGGTTACAAGGGCGCGGGCCACCCGCACACCAATATGGCCAAGGCTGCGCTGAACATGCTCACCCGCACCAGCGCCCAGGAGATGTTCGAGAAGGACGGCATCCTGATGACCGCCGTAGACACCGGCTGGATCACCGACGAGCGTCCGCACCCCGACAAGATCCGCCTGGCCGAGGAGGGCTTCCACGCCCCGCTGGATCTGGTCGACGGCGCCGCCCGGGTCTACGACCCGATCGTGCGAGGTGAAGAGGGCGAAGACCTGTTCGGCTGCTTCCTCAAGGACTACGCGCCCGCAGGCTGGTAGATCGCCCAGATGTCCGAAAGTGAGCCACAGCACGCATTCCATCGAGCGCGGACGCGCTCATTTGGTTAGTCTGATGTGCACGGACGCCACCAAGGGATCCACAAAACCTCCTCGGCCGTCCTGGGACAGGTCTGTAACCAGGCCGCCGTCCCCGATCCACACCCGGCGCCACCGCGACCGAACTGTTCCTTCCCCTGCCCCTCATGGGCAGTCGATTTCCGGTTACTGAGGCCGGAGGCTCGGCGCCGCCCGGGGTGACGTGACACTAAGGAGTGCGCGGTGACACCAGAACTGACGAAGCACGAGAAGCGACCGGCGGAGCGAAACGGAGAGCGGGCCAAGCGGCCCGAGAAGCTCCGGAACATCGAAGTCTGGGCCAGGTCCGCACCGATCCGGCTGGCCGGCTACGAGGACGACCTCGCCGAGCCGCACATCCTGCCGGGCATCGACTGATCTTCCGGCCCGACCCACGCGGCCCGATCACTCGCCCCGGTCCGTCAGCTCGGAAGCCCCGGCCCTCCGCCACCACGGAGAGCCGGGGCTTCGGCATGTGGTCCGGCAACTCGGCAGAACCGGTCGGGCCGGCCGGCCCGACCGTAGGTCCATCCAGTCATCCGATGGTTGTGGGGAAGAAGTTTCGTTCTGTCTGGAAAATTTCATTGACAGGTCCCCGCCACGCTCCAATCATCGGACGTCATGACCGAACTTCCCAGACGCCATGTACTCGGAATGACGGCAGGGGCGGCAGTCGGCGCCGCCCTGCTCACCCCCGCCACCGCCGATGCGGCCCCACGAACCGCAGCCGCACTCCTAGGGCCGGACGCCCACGCCGGCGACTGGGGCACCGTCCCCGCCGCCGTCCCCGTGCCCCTGGACAACTGGTTCGACAACGACGGCATCGATACCGCCGAGGCCCGTGGCGGCAACTTCGACGGCTCCGGCTACACCTTCCCCGGTGAGGAGCTCCCCGCCGGAGAAAGAGAGATCGACGGCACCACGTTCCTCTTCCCCGCCTCCGGCGCCGGTGCCAAGAACAACATCGTCGCCCTCGGCCAGCGCATCGACTTGCCGCCCGGCCGCTACCTCTCCGGGCTCTTCCTCACCGCATGCAGCTACGGCGCCGCCTCCGGCCGGGCCACCGTCCACTACGCGGACGGCACCACATCGACCCCCGCCCTCGGCGGCCCCGACTGGTATTCCGGCAGCGGCGCGCTGACCGCCGCGTACCGCTACAGCCCCGACGGCGACAGGGACGCCCACCAGGTCTCCATCGCCGTCACCGAGATCGCGCTCGACCCGACCAGGGAAGCCGTCGCGCTGACCCTGCCCACCACTCGGCCCGCCGAGGCCAACAGCTCGTCCCTGCACATCTTCGCGCTGTCGCTCCAGCCGGCCGCCGAGGGGCGGGCACTGTCCCTGCGGGACGCGCACTCCACCACCTCGCTGCTGGACTCCGGCGCGCAGAGCGTCGAGGCCACCGTCGTCAACGCGGGCACCGTCGCCGTCCTCGCCACCGACGGCCTCAGCCTCTCCGTGGACGTCCCCGGAGCCCGTACCGTCGAACCCGCCCGCATCACCCGGCTCGCCCCCGGCGACCAGGCCCGCGTCCGGATCGGCATCCGCAGCAGGCCGGGAACCGCACCCGGCACCGCCCAGGACGGCAACGTTGTCGCGCGCGGCCGCGGACAGCAGGCGGCCACCGTCCGCCGCTCGCTCACCCTCGGCGTCCCCGACTACCGGCCCACCGACACCTCCCTCTCCACCCACCAGGCGCCGTACTGGTTCCAGGAGGCGAAGTTCGGCATCTTCATCCACTGGGGGGTCTACTCGGTACCCGCCTGGGCGCCGGTGGGTACGCAGTACGCCGAGTGGTACTGGAACCAGATGCAGGACCCCAACAACCCGACGTACGCCCACCACCGCGACACGTACGGCGAGTCCTTCAACTACGACGACTTCATCCCGCAGTTCCGCGCCGAGCGTTTCGACCCCCGGTCCTGGGTGGAGCTGTTCCGGGACGCGGGCGCGCAGTACCACGTCCTCACCTCCAAGCACCACGAGGGATTCGCGCTCTGGGACACCAAGCTCTCCGACCGCAACGCGGTGAAGATGGGGCCGGGGCGCGACCTGGTCAAGGAGCTCTTCGACGCCTCGCGCCGCTACACCCCGGAACTGCATCGAGGGCTGTACTTCTCGATGCCCGAGTGGTTCAACCCGGACCGCCCTTGGATGGGCCACGCCCCGCGCAACCCGTACACCCTGGAGCCTGTCCCGTACACCGGATACACAGCGGGCAAGGACTACGTCACCGAGTTCCAGGGCCCGCAGATGCTGGAGCTGGTCCACGGGTACGACCCCGAGATCCTCTGGTGCGACATCGGCGGCGACAACGACAGTCACCGGGTGCTGTCCGAGTACTTCAACCACGCCAAGAACCGGGCACGGCCCATCGATGTCACCGTCAACAACCGCTCCGGGATCGGGACATACGACTTCACGACGCCCGAATACACGACGTACGACCAGATCGTCACGGCGAAATGGGAGTCCAGCCGGGGTCTCGACCCGTTCTCGTACGGCTACAACGCCCAGACACCCGACGAGAAGTACATGACGACCGAAGAGGTCGTGCACTCGCTCGTCGACATCGTCTCCAAGAACGGTAATTTCCTGCTCGACATCGGACCGAAGGCCGACGGCACGATCCCCGAGATCATGCAGCGCCGGCTGCGGGAGACGGGGGAGTGGCTCAAGACCAACGGCGAAGCCATCCACGGGACCACGTACTGGTCACGGATGCCGCAGCTCGGCGAGGACCTGCGGTTCACCGTCCGGCCGGACAAGGCCTTCTACATCCACTCGCTGGCGCAGCCCGGCGCGACCCTCACCGTCGAGGCCCCGGTGCCGATCCGCAGCGGCGACCGGGTCACCCTGCTCGGGTACGACCGGCCGCTCCACTGGCGCACCACAGGCGGCTCGCTGGTGATCGACGTACCGGCGGGCGCCCGGAGGACCGGGAAGCACGCCTGGGTCTTCAAGGTCGCCTGGTCGGGCTGAGGAACGAGGGCCCGAGTGAGACGGGCCGGATGAAGTCCCGCACATAGGTGCGGTGCCACCAGTGTCCCGTGGCCCGCAGTTCGCGCCAGGTCGTGTACCGGTAGTGGTACACCCTGGCGCGAACGTGTGCGGGCGGGACGTCGGGGAACGGGTTGTGGCGCAGCAGCCGCAGCGTGTCCCGGTCGTTCTCCAGCAGCCGCTCCACGAACGGGCCGAACCAGGACTGTGCGTATGCGGGGGACAGCGCCGCGAACCACATCAGCCAGTCGAGCCGCAGATGGTACGGGGCGAACTGGCGCGGCAGCCGGCGCGGATCACCCGGTTTGCCGTGGAAGCCGTACTCCTGCCAGACCGTGCCCGGGTGGAGCAGCTGCTCGTCGGTGCCCTCGACCACGATCTCCAGGCGGACCCGGCTGATGCTGCCGAACGCACCGTAGGTATTGACGAGATGCAGTGGGTCGAAGGAGCGGTTCATCACCTGGCGGCGGGAGATCAGGTTGCGCGCCGGACGGTAGCTGAGCACCACGACCAGCGCGGTGACGGCGACGACCACCACCTCGTACCAGAGCGGCGGCGCGGACTGTGCGGGCGGCGTGGCCACCAGGGACCAGTCGACGGCGGACAGGGCGAGGGTGATGGTCACCCAGTTCAGCCAGGCGAAGTTCCCGGACAGCACCAGCCACAGCTGGGTGGCGATCATCAGCCCGGCGGCCGCACTCGACACCGGCTGCGGGGCGAACAGCAGCACCGGGACCAGGAGCTGGGTGACATGGTTGGCCGCCACCTCGACCCGGTGGAGCGGCTTCGGCAGCCGGTGGAAGAACCAGCTCAGCGGGCCCGGCATCGGCTGGGTCTCATGGTGGAAGTCCAGACAGGTCAGCCGGCGCCAGCACTCGTCGCCACGGATCTTGATCAGTCCGGCGCCGAACTCGACCCGGAACAGCACCCAACGGAGCAGCCACAGCACCAGGACCGGCGGAGCCGTACCGGCGTTGCCGAGAAAGACGGCGAGGAAGCCGGTCTCCAGGAGCAGCGACTCCCAGCCGAAGCTGTACCAGACCTGACCGACCTGGACGATCGACAGATACAGCGCCCAGGGCAGCAGCCAGAGCAGGATCGCCGCCCACAGCGGAACGTACGAGTCCACCCCCGCGATCAGCGCGACCGCGACGGCGCAGCCCGTCCAGCAGACGACGGCGAAGAAACGGTCGGAGTAGTGGAGGCGGAAGAGACCGGGGGCGTCCCGCCAGTCCGTACGACGCAGGAACTCCGGCACCGGGAGCATGCCGCGCTCGCCGATCAGCGCCCGGAACTGGAGCGCGGCGGCGAGAAAGGCAACCAGATAGATGCCGGCGAGAGCCCGCTGGAAGATCAGCCGGCTGAGCCAGTAGCCATCTGCGGTGAACCACTCCATCACGTCCAGTATCGGCGCTGCGGAGCGACCGAGCCGGTTCAGCTCGCCGATACGATCCGGCGCAGTGCGGTGCCGAGCCGGCGCGCGTAGATTCGCTGGGCCACCGGCACGAGCGGCCCGGCGAGCCGGGCGTACCAACAGACCGGACGGGAGAACGCCAGCACGGTGAACCACACGGTGCCGTCGTCCGCCAGGTCCACCACGAAGCACTCCTCACCGCACTCGGGGTGCTGCGGACGTGTGCCGTAGGCGAAGCCGATGCGCTCCTTCTCGTACGCCGTCCAGACCACCTCGCACGGCGCGGTGAACCGGAACGGGCCGACCCCGATCGACACCCGTACGGTGGTCCCGGCCTCGGCGCGAGCCGTCGACGCCCGAACCCGGGCGCCGGAGGTGCGATGCATGCGCCAGTCGGTGACGGCGCCGCCCGCAACCTCGAAGGCGGCGCGGCCGCGGCCCACCGCGACCCGGTGGTGGAGATGGTGGTACCCGTCGGGGAGCGGGCCGAGCCGGGTGGCGCCGACCTCGGGATAGGTGAGGGTGCTCATGACGTCCTGTCTTCGAGGTCGGTGAGGTCGGTGAGGGCGGGGCCGGTGAGGCGCGGGTCCGTGCGGACCGAGGTGGTGAGGGCCGGGTCGGCAGGGGGCCGCTCGGACCGAGGACGGTCGGGCGGGGCCTGCTCGGGACGGTCCTGGAGCCGTCGCCAGGCGAGCACCGAGCAGAGCGCGAACCCCAGTGCGTTACCGAGACCGTGGGTCGCGGCCATCCAGGTCAGCGTGGGGTGGGGCAGCCCGGTCGCCTCGCCGAGCGCCCAGCTCAGCGCGAGCACCATGGTCACCACGAGCACGGCGGACGAGACGGCGAACAGCATGCGGGTGGTCCGGTCCCGGCCGCTGCCGCGAATCGTGCGCCAGGTCAGCAGGGCGACGGTCCACATCCCGGCCGTCAGCACGACTGCCCCGGCCAGCTCGGCCCAGTCGCCGATGAAGTATCCGATGAGCACGAGCAGGGTGCCCAACGGCACGCTCGACGCGGCGAACCGGCCGGCCGGGCCGTCCGCGACCCGGCAGACGAGTCCGGCGATCAGTGCGGCGGCGAACCCGGCGAAGTGGAAGTGCGGCACGGTCAGCGCGAGAATGCCGAGCCCGAAGCCGAAGAGGGTATGCCCGGAGCGTTCGGCGACCAGCGCCGTGGCGGCGACCGAAGGGGTGACCAGGGCGGTGAACAGCGCGATCTCGGCGGTGCGGTGAGCGGCGGAAGCCCGGACCGTGCGGAGCAGACGGGGCGGCGCATGCAGGGCGAGGAGTACGGCCCCGAGGGCGTAGCAGCCGGCGAGGACCGTGGCGGGTCCGCCGCGCGGCAGCCAGAGGGCTACGGCTCCAGGGACGGCGAAGAGCGGCCACAGTCGGCGGATCCGGTCGAGCTCGGGTGCCCCGGTCAGCCGCAGCCCGGCCGGTACGACGACCAGCATGCCCAGCATCACGATCAGGTCGACCAGTGCGGACATGACACACCCCCTGTCTTGAACGTGTTCAAGTAGTTGCCCGCGCCGACTCTAGAGCTTTTCTTGAACGTGTTCAAGGAGGGGTGTCGGGGATGTGTTGCCGGTTCAACAGGGGATGGTGGAACGGCGGGTGGTGTGCGACCGTGCGCGGCGCGTCAGATGTCCGCGAGGTCCTGGCCGATGTCCGCTTCATGGGCCGTATCCGCCAGGTTGCCGGACTGCGGACCATACAGGGCGAGCAGCCGGGTCCGGGTCCCGCGCAGCCGTGCCGCCACGGTCTCCGCGACGTACTTGTACAGCGCGCGGCCCAGCTCGGCGTCGTCGTCGCACAGCGCGCAAACGGCCGCGGCATCGAACTCCACGGCTTCCACCGGGTAGATCGCGGCGGCGCCGAGATGCCAAATGCGTGGCGGGAACAGCCAGGACCAGCCCAGCAGTTCGTCTCGGCCCAGCGTCTCGATCACCGCGGCGCGACGGCCGGGCACATGGAGGTCGAGTTCGACCTGGCCGGACCGGATGATCCAGAAACGGTCGGCCTTTCGGCCCTCTTCGAAGATCCGGGTGCCGACGGGCAATGACACCACGTGGGCCGCCTGGTCGAGCAGTCGCGCGCGCCCTTCGGGTGGGAGCGCGTCCAGCAGATTCTTGGCCGTTGACATTCCGTCCTCCGTCCGCCACGGATTCCGGGGCGCTGTGCACGTGGACTGCAGCCGCACCGGCACACCACCTCTAGAGAACGATATGCGCTCTTCCGCGCCGCCGCTCGGGCGCGGCAGGGGCCGTGCCGCGCCCGGCTCGTGGAGCCTCCCGCGCCGAGCGGCCCGCTCGGCGGCCTTGCCTGTCGTGGGTACAGGCCCATTGACGGAAGGTCTGGACCATTTTAGCGTGTGCATTGTCAGGTGCATGATGACAGCCATTCCGACGGTGCGGTGGGCGGCCGGCCATGACAGAAGGGAATCCGCATGTTCGGACGGACATCGCGTCTGCTCGGGATCGGCCTGGCGGCCGTGTGTCTCGTGCAGACGCTCGTCGCCGCGACCCCGAGCGCGGCGCAGGACGAGACCTGCGCGGTGAAGTCGAAGCCCGCGGGCAAGGTGCTCCAGGGTTACTGGGAGAACTGGGACGGTGCGGCGAACGGTGTACACCCGCCGCTCGGGTGGATCCCGATCACGGACTCCAGCATCACCGCCCACGGGTACAACGTGATCAACGCGGCCTTCCCGGTCATCCGCTCCGACGGCACCGTCCTGTGGGAGGACGGGATGGACTCGACCGTGAAGGTCCCGACCCCTGCCGAGATGTGCCAGGCCAAGGCGTCGGGTCTGACCACCCTGCTGTCCATCGGCGGTGCCACGGCCGGGATCGACCTCAGCTCCAGCGCCGTCGCCGACCGCTTCGTCGACACCGTGGTGCCGATCCTGCAGACATACAACTTCGACGGCATCGACATCGACATCGAGACCGGCCTCACCGGCAGCGGCAACATCAATCAGCTGTCCACGTCGCAGGCCAATCTCATCCGCATCATCGACGGTGTACTCGCCCGGATGCCCGCCAACTTCGGCCTGACGATGGCGCCCGAGACGGCGTACGTCACCGGGGGCAGCGTGGCGTACGGCTCCATCTGGGGCGCGTACCTGCCCATCGTGAAGAAGTACGCGGACAACGGCCGGCTCTGGTGGCTGAACATGCAGTACTACAACGGCAGCATGTACGGCTGCTCCGGCGACTCGTACTCCGCCGGAACCGTCCAGGGGTTCACCGTGCAGACCGACTGTCTGAACAACGGCCTGACCATCCAGGGCACCACGGTCAAGGTTCCGTACGACAAACAGGTCCCGGGTTTGCCGGCGCAGCCCGGCGCCGGAGGCGGCTACATGGCGCCGAACCTGGTCTCACAGGCCTGGAACACCTACGGCGGCGGGCTGAAGGGCCTGATGGACTGGTCGCTCAACTGGGACGGGTCGAAAGGGTGGACGTTCGGGGACAACGTCAAGGCGCTCCAGGGGCGCTGAATTCGGCGGGACAGCGGTGCGGCGGAGGGGGCCCGGCGACCGGGCCCCCTGGCGTCCGGCGACCGGGATCATTCGAAGAATCGGACAATTGATGGCAGAGTGACCCGCATGGATGATCGGGTTGCGGGTGCCCTGTCACTCCCGGACGGCTGGCCCGCCCACCCGGATCTCAGCCTCGCCCTGAACCGTATGGGCAGCTTCGACTGGGACCTCGACAGTGGCCTCATGCATATGGACCGGCCCGCACTCGACGTGTTCGACCTGCGCGTCGACGAATACGACGGCCGGCCGGAGAGCCTCGGTCCTCGGGTGCCGACCGACGAGGCCGCACGGCTCGATGCCATGGTGTCCCAGGCCCTCAAGTGCGGGCAGGCCAACTACGGTGCCTACTTCCGCATACTCCGGCGTGACGGCACGCTGCGCTGGACCCACACCCAGGGCTTCATCCGTCGCGACGAGGCCGGCCGCCCCCACCGCATCATCGGCATCGTCCGGGACGCCACCCAGGAGCTGGCCGACTCCACCGCCCGGCGGGAGCTGGACGAGGAGCGGCGCCGCCGCACCAGCCTGGTCGAGACCACCACGGCCGCCCTGGCCCATGCCCGTACCGTCCAGGACGTCATCGACGTCCTGAAGAACTCGCAGGGCCTCGCCCACCTCGGTGCCACCAGTCTCGTCGTGGGGCTGGTCGAAGCCGGGCGCATCCACCTCGTCGCGGACGGCCCTGCGGGGTCCTTCGTGCCGGGCACCCGTTTCACCCGTACGGACGAGCCGTACCCGATGAGCGAAGTGATCCGTACGCTCAGGCCTCGTTTCATCGTGTCCGCCGAGGACTTCGCCATCTCGTACCCGATCCTGTGGCCGCACATCAGCGGTCTCGGCATCACCTCCGCCGCCTATCTGCCGCTGATCGCCCAGGCCCGGCCCATCGGTGCACTCGGACTCCTCTACAGCGACAAGGACGGCTTCGAGGGCGACGAACGCAATCTGCTGGTCGCGCTCGGCAGCTCCATCGCCCAGAGCCTCCAGCGGGCCATGCTGTACGAGCAGGAGCACGACCTCGCCGAGGGGCTCCAGCAGGCCATGCTGCCCCGCCGGATCCCCGAGGTGCCGGGCGCGCAGATCGCCGTGCGGTACCGCTCGGCCCGGCAGGGGCAGGACATCGGGGGCGACTGGTACGACGTCATTCCGCTGCCCGGCGGCCGCGTCGGCGCCGTCATCGGGGACGTACAGGGCCATGACACACATGCGGCGGCCGTCATGGGACAACTGCGCATCGTGCTCCGCGCGTACGCGGCGGAGGGGCACAGCCCGGCCACGGTCATGGCGCGGGCCTCCGCGTTCCTCCACGAACTCGACACCGAACGCTTCGCGACGTGCACGTACGCCGAGGTCGACCTGACCACCGGGGTCATACAGCTGGTCCGGGCCGGTCATATCGATCCGCTGGTCCGGGACGCAGACGGGAGCTGTCGCCGGATGCCCGTCGAGGGCGGGCTGCCGCTGGGCCTTTCAGCCGAGTTCGGAGGGCTCGAGTACCCGGTCAGCACGATGGAGCTGGACCCGGGTCAGACGATGGTGCTGTACACCGACGGCCTGGTGGAGCTGCCCGGCGTCGATCTCGACGAGGGGATGCAGCTGCTGGCCGCCATGATCCGCAACGGTCCTCAGGACCTCGAGCAGCTGGCCGACCAGCTCTGCGAGGAGGTCGACGAGTGCGGCGGTGAGGACGATGTGGCGGTGCTGCTGCTGCGCCGCAGGGCCGCGCACGCGCCCCGGCCGGGCGGCCGGCTCCAGCAGAATGTGCCCCAGAACGACCCGGAGGCGCTGATCTCGTCCCGGCACATGATCCGGGCCGCGGTACGGGCCTGGGGCGCGAAGGAACGGGCGGACGAGGTCGAGCTGGCCGCCGACGAGCTGATCACCAATGCGCTGACGCACACCGACGGCGGGGCGATCGTCACCATTCGGGTGCTCACCGGCCCCATGCGGCGCCTGCGGGTCGATGTCGAGGACCGGTCGAGCGCACTGCCGCGACGCCGGGACGCGGGCGAGACCGGGGTGTCCGGACGAGGCCTGATGCTGGTGGACCGGCTGGCCGACACGTGGGGTGTGGAGTCCCGCGGCACCGGCAAGTGTGTCTGGTGCGAATTCATCATTCCGGAGCGCGAATGACGGGTCGGGCGGAGGGGCTGAGCCGGTGGAGGGAGCGGGCGACACTACCAGACAGTAACAGAACGTAACATGTCTGTACTTGACCGTAACCGATCGAGGGGGATTGACTGCGACTGCGGCAGTCGTTGACTCCGGCAATCTTTGTCTTCGATGACATGAGGACCCGTTGGGCACTGAGCTACTGGCACCTCTCGATCTGGCGTTCTGGCACCTCGAATCCGATGCGCACCCGATGCACCTCGGAGCGCTCGCCGTCTTCTCGCCGCCCCCCGCTCCCGCGCCCGCCGTCGATGCGGAGGCGGTACTGCGGCTGCTCGGCACCCGCGCGGCTGCGATCCCCCGGCTGCGGATGCGTGTACGGGACGTCCTGCTGCCGGTCGGCGGCGCCGCCTGGTCCGTCGACAAGGACTTCGACGTGTACCGGCACGTCAAGCGAGTGCGGCTGCCCCAGGACGAGGTGGATCCGGCGGGCGGCGGGTTCATGGCAGGGGCCACCCGGCTCGCCGGTGAGCTGATGGAGCAGCCTCTCGAACGCGGGCTGCCGCCCTGGCAGATGTACGTCATCAGCGGCGCCGACGACGGCCCCTTCGCCGTGCTCGTGAAACTGCATCACGCCCTCGCCGACGGAATGCGCGCGGTCGCCATCGGCGCCGGGATCTTCGACGAGATCGCCTCCGTCGGGGCCCGCGCCCGCGGCGGCGCGAGCACCCGCCTGGCGCGCCCGGTCCCGCCCCGCTCCTGGATGCCCGGGCCACGCCAGGTGGTCGGCTTCGCGCTGGGCCGGATCGAGGATCTCGGCCGGGCGTTCGGTGTCGGCGCTTCCGTCGTACGGGCCAGCCGCCTCGATCTGCGCGGCGCCCCCGCACTTACCGCGACCTCCAGCGGCACCCGGCGACTGGCCACCACCGACCTGGACGCCGAGGCCGTCCGCCGGATCCGCCGGATCGTCGGCGGCACCACCAATGACGTGCTGCTCGGCGTCGTCGCCGGGGCGCTCCGCCGCTGGATGCTGGAGCGCGGCGACCAGCTGCCCGACGCCGACCCACGCGCCCTCGTCCCCGTCTCCCGGCGCAGGCCCGGTGCCACCGCCGCCACCGGGAACCGGCTGTCCGCCTATCTGCTGGGCCTCCCCGTCTCCGAGGCCGACCCGTGGAACCGGCTGCGCGCAGTCCGTACGGCCATGGACCGCAACAAGGCGGCCGGACCGCTGCGGGGCGCGGGTGCGGTCGCCGTACTCGCCGATCAACTGCCTTCGCTGGCACACCGCTTCGGCGCCCCGCTGGCGGGCAGCGCGGCCCGGATGCTCTTCGACGTACTGGTCACCAGTGTGCCCCTGCCGCGCTCGGCGCTCTCGCTCGGTGGCTGCCCGCTGCAGGCCGTCTATCCGATGGCGCCGCTGGCCCGCGGCCAGTCCCTGGCCGTCGCCCTGTCCACGTACAGCGGCCGGGTGCACATCGGTCTGGTCGCCGACGGCAAGGCGGTCCCGGACCTGGAGCGGCTGGCCCGCTGCGCCGAGGACGAGCTGGAGGAGCTGCTCGCCCTGATGCCCGCGGACCAGAGCGCCCACCTGTCGGAAGGCGTTCGCCTATAGGTCGGATAAATTTCCTCGTACAAGTGCTATGTGATGGCGTTCAGGGAGTTGACGCGCCCAAGTGATCCGATGAATATTCGTTGTGCAGAAACAGCGATCATCGGGGAGGGCGGCAACGGCATGCGGCGAAACAGGCTGGGAAGCAGTGCGGTCGAGGTGACCGAGCTGTCCTTCGGGGCGGCGGGCATCGGCAATCTCTTCCACGAGGTCGATGCCGCGCAGGCCGCCGCCGCCGTGGACGCCGCCTGGGACGAGGGCGTCCGCTACTTCGACACGGCACCGCACTACGGGCTCGGCCTCTCCGAACGCAGGCTCGGCGAGGCCCTGCGCCACCGGCCCCGGGACGCGTACGTGGTGTCCACCAAGGTCGGACGGGTGCTCGACCCCCTGCCGGCCGGCGAGCCGGCCCCGGACGACGGTCTCTCCGAAGGCTTCGCCGTAAGGGCCACCCACCGACGCCGATGGGACTTCAGCGCCGACGGCGTACGCCGCAGCATCGAGGACAGCCTCGAACGGCTCGGCCTCGACCGGATCGACATCGCCTATCTGCACGACCCGGACGACCACGCCGAGGAGGTTTTCCGCACGGCCTACCCGGCCCTGGAGAAGCTGCGCGCCGAAGGTGTTGTCGGCGCCATCGGCGCGGGCATGAACCAGACCGCGATGCTCACCCGCTTCCTGCGCGACACCGACGTCGACACCGTGCTCTGCGCCGGTCGCTACACCCTCCTCGACCAGTCCGCGCTGGCCGAGCTGCTGCCCGAAGCAGCCGCGCGCGGCCGCGCCGTCGTCGTCGGCGGGGTCTTCAACTCCGGGCTGCTCGCCGACCCGCGCCCCGGCGCGACCTACGACTACGCCGCCGCCCCGATGACCCTGCTCGACCGGGCCCTGCGCATCAAGTCCGTCACCGAGGCGCACGGCGTACCGCTGCGCGCCGCCGCGCTGCGCTATCCGCTCGCTCACCCGGCCGTCGCCTCGGTGCTCGTCGGCACCCGCTCGCCGGACGAGATGCACGACGCCGCCGACCTGCTCTCCCGTGAGATCCCGGACGCCGTCTGGGACGACCTGCGCGCGGAGGGCCTGCTCACCGAGGGCCCGCTCGACGAGGACGGACGCTGATCATGAGGATCGCCCTGCACACCAAGGTCCGTGCCGACCGTATCGAGGAGTACGAGGCAGCGCACCGCGAAGTCCCCGCGGAACTCACCACCGCGATCCGCGCGGCGGGCGCCACTTCGTGGACGATCTGGCGCAGCGGCACCGACCTCTTCCACGTCATCGACTGCGCGGACTACGCCCGGCTCCTCGCGGAGCTGGAGCAGCTCCCCGTCAACGTCGCCTGGCAGGCCCGGATGGACGAGCTGCTCGATGTCTCGCACGACTACTCGTCGGACGGCGCCGCTGCCGGTCTCCCCGTCGCCTGGGAGCTGTGACATGACCGGCCGGGAACGGATCGTCGACGCCCACCACCACGTATGGGACCTGGCGGTACGCGACCAGGAGTGGATCACCGGGGACGAAATGGCCCCGCTCGCCCGCACGTTCACCCTCGCCGACCTGGAGCCCGAGGCCCGCGCCGCCGGGGTGTATGCCACCGTCCTCGTCCAGACCGTCACCGTCCCCGGGGAGACCCCCGAGTTCCTCGCCCTCGCCGACGGCAACGACCTCGTCGCGGGCGTCGTCGGCTGGACCGACCTCACCGCGCCCGACATCGCCGACACCCTGGCCGCGCTGCGCGAACTCCCCGGCGGCGACCGGCTCGTCGCCATCCGCCACCAGGTCCAGGGCGAACCCGACCCCGAGTGGCTGCTGCGCCCCGACGTCCGTCGCGGGCTGTCCGCCGTGGCCGCCGCCGGACTCGTCTACGACCTGGTCGTCCAGTCCCATCAGCTGCCCGCCACAGTCTCGGCCGCCGCCCTGCTGCCCGAACTCACCTTCGTACTCGACCATGCCGGCAAGCCGCCCATAGCCACCCGGAGCCTGCACCCCTGGGCGGCCGACCTCAAGGCCCTGGCCGGCCACCCCAACACCGTCTGCAAGCTCTCCGGCCTGGTCACCGAGGCCGACCTGCGCTCCTGGACGGTCGACGACCTCCGCCCGTACGCCGACACCGTTCTCGACGCGTTCGGGCCCGACCGGCTGATGTTCGGCTCCGACTGGCCGGTCTGCCGGCTCGCGGCGAGTTACGCGGAGGTCGTCGACGCGGCCCGCGCCCTCACCGAGGACCTTGCCGAGGACGAGCGGGCGGCGGTCTTCGCGACCACCGCCGAGCGGGTGTACGGACTTCGATAGGCACGGGCCCGTCGGGTGCGGCACCCTGGGAACCATGCCCGAACTACCGGAGGTCGAGGCCCTGCGGGTCTTTCTCGACGAAAACCTGGTCGGCAAGAAGATCGCCCGCGTCCTGCCGCTCGCCGTCAGCGTGCTCAAGACCTACGACCCACCGCTCTCCGCCCTGGAGGGCGGCACCGTCACAGGCGTCGCCCGGCACGGCAAGTTCCTGGACATCGGCGTCGGCCCGCTGCATCTGGTCACCCATCTCGCCCGGTCCGGCTGGCTGCACTGGAAGGACAGCTTCCCCGCCACCCCGCCGCGACCCGGCAAGGGACCCCTGGCGCTGCGCACCGTACTCACCGGTGGTGACGGCTTCGACCTCACCGAGGTGGGCACCACCAAACGGCTCGCCGTGTATCTGGTCCGCGACCCGGCCGAGGTGCCCGGCATCGTCCGACTGGGGCCCGATCCGCTCGACGACGCCTTCGACCGTGACGCGTTCGCCGCGCTGCTTGCCGGGGAACGCCGTCGGATCAAGGGCGCTCTGCGCGACCAATCGCTGATCGCGGGCATCGGCAACGCCTACAGCGACGAGATCCTGCACGCCGCGAAGATGTCACCGTTCAAACTGACCGCGAGCCTCACCGACGACGAGACCACCCGGCTGCACAGCGCGCTGCGCACCACGCTCCGGGACGCCGTGGCACGCTCCAGCGGAGTGGCGGCCGGAAAGCTGAAGGCGGAGAAGAAGAGCGGGCTCCGCGTCCACGGCCGCGCCGGCGAACCCTGCCCGGTCTGCGGGGACACCATCCGGGAGGTCTCGTTCAGCGACTCGTCGCTGCAGTACTGCCCGACCTGCCAGACGGGCGGCAAACCGCTGGCCGACCGCCGGCTCTCCAAGCTGCTCAAATAGCGCGCCGCCGCGCTCACCGCCGGTCCCTCAGCGAGTGAGTTGCAGCAGCCGTCGTCCGTCCGCCGCACGGATCTCGAAACGGTCGATGGCCGCCGGGTGCAACGCAGCCCCGCCCTGCATCGACAGCGGATTCTTGTCCGGGCCCGCCACCGACCAGGTGGTGACGGTCTCCTCGCTGCCGTCCCGCCCCACCGCGACCAGTGCGCACACCCCCGCCAACGGCACGCGCGACACCTCCAGGCCGACATCCGTGCCCCACTCCTTCGCCCCGGTCGTCACCACGGCCGCCAGCCCCGTGGACCGGTCGGCCGCCGCCCACCGCTGCACCTGCGCCTGCCCCGGAGGCCCGGCCGACTCACCGACCACCACGAGCGGCCCGCCCACCGCGAGGACCACCGCCGCCGCCACCAGCGCCAGCCGCCGCCTGCGGCTCCTGCGCCGCGCGGCCACCACCGCACCCACCGCACGCCGCATCAGCTCCGGGCCTGCCCGTACCACCGGATCCACCCCCGGAGGCGTCCGCCGCACATGCTCCGCGAGCACCGCAGTCACCGCGCCGAACTCCGCCGCCCGGACTTCGCACAGGGGACACTGGGCCAGATGCTCCTCGAAGCGGAAGGCATCGGCAGCGCCGAGCACGCCCAGTGCATAGGCGCCGACATTGCGATGAGGTTCCGGGGTGCGCATGCCGTCTGGTACGGACCGGGCCCGTGAATCACTCAAGCCAACTCCACCGGACACGCTCTACACTCCGGCCTCATGCTGCGCGTACTGGCCGTCGACGACGAAGCACCCGCCCTGGAGGAGCTGCTCTACCTCCTGCGCGCCGATCCGCGCATACGCAGCGCCGAGGGCGCCACCGGGGCCACCGAGGCGCTGCGCCGGATCGGCAGCGCCGTCGACGTGGGGCCTGACGACCCGTCCGCCATCGATGTCGTCTTCCTCGACATCCACATGGCCGGCCTCACCGGACTCGATGTCGCCCAGTTGCTGGCCGGGTTCGCCGCGCCCCCGCTCATCGTGTTCGTCACCGCCCATGAAGGCTTTGCCGTCCACGCGTTCGACCTCAAAGCCGTCGACTACGTCCTCAAGCCCGTGCGCCGCGAGCGGCTCTCCGAAGCCGTGCGCCGCGTCGCGGAACAGATCGGCGACCGCTCCGCACCCGCGCACGCCACGCCTGTCCACTCCACCGCCGTCCACGACACCGCGGCCGACCAGATACCCGTCGAACTCGGCGGAGTCATCCGGTTCATCCCGGTCGACGACATCGCATACGCCGAAGCGCAGGGCGACTACGCGCGGCTGTACACCGCCACCGGCAGCCACCTCGTCCGTATTCCCCTCACCACCCTCGAGGAGCGCTGGCGCTCGCGGGGCTTCGTGCGCATCCACCGCCGCCATCTCGTCTCCCTCGCGCGCATCGACGAGCTGCGGCTCGACGCGGGCACCATGAGCGTCCGCATCGGCACCGCGGAGCTCGCCGTGAGCCGACGTCACACCCGCGCGCTGCGCGACCTGCTGATGCGGCGGACCGGCCGCTGACCAGGGCCTACCCGGGTTCGAACCCTTCCCAGACCGCCCCCGGCTGCGTACACTCCGGGCCCATGTCCGCAGAGTCGACGCCCCGGCGTGAAGTGGTGACGGGGGAGCCCCGGCGGGTGCGCCCACTGCCGCGATACCGCACCCAGTCGGAGATCGACGAGCAGACCGCGCTCGGTGGCGCCTATGTCCGGTCGCTGATGCGCAGTCAGCTGCGTGCCGGACTCACCGCCTTCAGTGTGCTCGCCGTGGTCGCCGGTACCCTCCCGTTGGTCTTCGAGGCCCTGCACAGTGCCGCCGTCGTATGGGCGGTCCTCGGCTTCGCCGCCTATCCGCCGCTGACCCTGATCGCCTGGTGGTACGTGCGGCGGGCCGAGCGTAACGAGCGTGACTTCGCGCGGCTCGTGGAAGGCCGCCCCGCACAGTGAGCCGGACATACGCGGTGGCGGCCGTGGCCGCCGTCGTTCTCACCACCCTTCTCGTCGGCGGTTTCGGGCTGCGCATCTCCCGTACCACCTCGGACTTCTACGTCGCCTCCCGCACCGTCCGGCCCCGGCTCAACGCTGCCGCGATCAGCGGCGAGTACCTCTCCGCCGCCTCCTTCCTCGGCATCGCGGGCCTGGTGCTCGTGCACGGGCCCGACATGCTCTGGTACCCGGTCGGCTACACCGCCGGCTATCTGCTGCTACTGGTGTTCGTCGCCGCGCCGCTGCGCCGCTCCGGGGCGTACACCCTGCCCGACTTCGCCGAGGGGAGGCTCGAATCGCGGCAGGTGCGCAGGCTGGTGAGCGTCCTCGTCGTCGGGGCGGGCTGGCTCTATCTCGTACCGCAGCTCCAGGGCGCCGGACTCACGCTGAAAATCCTGACCGGTGCGCCCGGCTGGCTCGGCGATGTGCTCGTCGCGTCGGTCGTCGTGACGGCCGTCGCCGCGGGCGGCATGCGGTCCATCACCTTCGTGCAGGTCTTCCAGTACTGGCTGAAGCTGACCGCGCTCCTGGTCCCCGCGATCTTCCTGGTGCTGGCCTGGCACGGCAGCGGGCACCCCCGGGGCACCTTCGACGAGCAACTGTCCGTCTTCCGCGCCGACCACCCCCTGTACGCCACGTACGGGCTGATCATCGCGACGTTCCTCGGCACCATGGGGCTGCCGCACGTCGTCGTCCGCTTCTACACCAGCCCCAACGGCCGCGACGCCCGCCGCACCACCGTCGTCGTGCTCGCCCTCATCGGCACGTTCTATCTGCTGCCGCCCGTCTACGGAGCGCTCGGCAGGGTGTACGCCCCCGAGCTGATTCACGGCGGAGACGCGGACGCGGCGGTGCTGCTGCTGCCCGAGCGGGTCATCGGCGGACTCGGCGGGGATCTGCTCGGCGCGCTCATCGCCGGCGGCGCGTTCGCCGCGTTCCTGTCGACCGCCTCCGGACTCACCATGGCCGTCGCCGGAGTCATCACCCAGGACGTCCTGCCGTCGCGCGGGGTGCGGCACTTCCGGCTGGCCACCGTGCTCGCCATGTGTGTCCCGCTGGCCGGTTCGCTGATGGTCAGCCGGGTGCCGGTGGCGGACTCGGTGGGGATGGCCTTCGCCGTGTCGGCGTCGTCGTTCTGCCCGCTGCTGGTCCTCGGTATCTGGTGGCGGCGGCTCACCCCGCCCGGAGCGATCGCCGGGCTGCTGCTCGGTGGCGGCTCGGCGTTCCTGTCCGTCGCCATCACCGTCAGCGGTGCGGCGCGTCCGCCGGGATGGCCGCACACGCTGCTCGCCTGGCCCGCCGTCTGGTCGGTGCCGGTCGGCTTCCTCGCGATGGTTCTGGTGTCGCTGGCCACGCCCGGCCGCATCCCGCCCGGGACGAACGCCGCGATGACGCGCTTCCACCTGCCGGAAGCGCTGATGCCCGGCAGACACCGATGACTTGGGGCCGCGATGACTGAGGAACGCGATGCGCCGGGGGCCTCGACACCTGGGGGACAGCCATGACCGGGGCCGGTTACGCCGTACTCGTCCTGCTCGTGCTCCTGCTGTTCGGCGGCGGCTTTCTGCTCGGCCGCCGTACCGCCCGCCCCGTTCGCACCAGCGACGTCGGCACCCCCGTCGAGCACGCCACCTTCGAGACCCTGCACACCGCCTCGCTCGCCGCGCCCCCGCTGCGCGCCGGACTCACCGAGGAGAGCGCCCGTAAGTCCGCCCGCAGGCTGCGTTCCCTGCTCGGCACCGACGCACTCTGCCTCACCGACCGGGACCGGGTGCTCGTCTGGGACGGCGAGGGCGACCACCACGGCAAGCACGTCATGGACCAGGTGCGGGGCCTCCTCGCGAGCGGTCGCGACACCGCCTTCCACAGCGAGTGCGACGACCTGGACTGCCCGCTGCGATGGGCCGTCGCCGTGCCGCTGACCGTCGACCACCGGGTCCTCGGCACCCTGATCGCCTACGCCCCGCGCGAGTCCGCAGTGCTGGCCAGGGCGGCCGGAGAGGTCGCCCGGTGGGCCTGCGTACAGCTGGAACTCGCCGAACTCGACCGGTCCCGGACTCAGCTCATCGAGGCCGAGATCAGAGCCCTGCGCGCCCAGATATCCCCGCACTTCATCTTCAACTCCCTCGCTGCCATCGCGTCGTTCGTCCGCACCGACCCCGAGCAGGCCCGCGAGCTGCTGCTGGAGTTCGCCGACTTCACGCGATACTCGTTCCGCAGCCACGGCGACTTCACCACCCTCGCCGACGAGTTGCACTCCATCGATCAGTATCTGGCGCTCGTACGGGCCCGCTTCGGCAAGCGACTCTCGGTCAGGCTCCAGGTCGCCCCCGAAGTGCTGCCCGTCGCACTGCCGTTCCTCTGTCTCCAGCCGCTCGTCGAGAACGCGGTCAAGCACGGCCTCGAAGGCGCCGTCACCCTTCCCCGAGACCTCGACTCCCGTCGAGCTGGGGAGACCCCGATCCGCATCACCATCAGCGCCCTGGACGCGGGCTCCGAGGCGGTGGTCGTCATCGAGGACGACGGCACCGGCATGGATCCCGGACGACTCCGGCAGATCCTGCGCGGCGAGGGCGGCATCTCCACCGGCATCGGGCTGCTCAACGTCGACGAGCGGCTGCGTCAGGTGTACGGCGACGACTACGGGCTCGTCATCGAGACGGGGATCGGCGCAGGGATGAAGATCACCGTGCGTCTGCCGAAGTACCGCGCCGGGGTCCACGGTTCGTGACCGCCATCAACGGCGGCACCCGCCGGGCGCGCAGCGGTCAGTACAGGTGGATCGCCAGATGCCCCAGCGGCAGTCCCAGCTGCCAGGCCGGCGTCCACACCTGGGCCGTCTCCTGCAGCCACTCCAGATCCTCCTCGACATCGACCGGCTCCCACGGCGCCGGACCGATCGCATCGAGGTCGGCCGCGAGCAGCTCGGTCTCCTCCAGCCACCGCCACGCGACGCGGGCCAGCGCCAGATCGGGGTCCGGTCCGCCTCGCTCACCGTCCGGCGCCGGAGCCGCTGCCAGTGTGTCGAGCCGCTCGCATACCCATCTGCGCCAGGCGGTCCCGTACGCGGTCAGCAGCCGCAGCTCGTCCATCCGGGTCGCGGGCAGGGCATCGGCCACGCCTCCGTCGGAGAGAAAGATGGTCAGGGCGAGCGCATCGCGCCCCGCGCGGTACTCCAGCGTCGACGGCTCCATCAGATCGCCGGTCCGCAGCAGCTCATCGGCGATGTACTCGGCGTACATCCAGGCCATCGGGACCAGCAGCCCGCCCCCACTGGTTCCATCCGTACGTTCCGGACGCATCCCGTCTCGCCTCTTTCTCTTCTCGGCACCGGGCTACACGCAGCATTGAACCGGGGGAGCGCGCCCCGCGTGGCCAGAAGGACAGGATCCGTCGGACCGGATCCGTCACAGACAGACATGAGGTTGCGATGACCGCCGATCCCGGGGAGGGCCCGCATGTGCGGCAGCTGCTCGGCGCCTATGTTCTCGACGCGCTCACGCCCGGGGAGACCCGTCGCGTCTGCCGCCATCTGCGGGAGTGTGACGGCTGCGCCGCCGACTATGTGGAGGTCGCGGAGGCCGCGGCCCTGCTCGGCCTGGTCAGCGAGGAGGACCTGCTCGGGGAGTAGCCGGGCAGATTACGGGACAGCAGGCGCAGCGCGTAGTACGAGCGGGACTTGACCGTGCCCGCGGGAATGCCGAGCACCTGCGCCGTCTCGCCCACGCTCAGCCCGCGGAAATATATCTGCACCAGCACCGCACGGTGCTCGGGGCTGAGCGTGCGCACCGCCTCGCGCACATCGAGCGCGGCGACGGTGGACTCCGTGGAGTCCTCCCGGTCCGGGGCGCTCTCCAGCGCGATGTCGCCGACCTCGGCCGGCCGGGCCTGCCGGGACCTGCGCGCGTCGATCGCGAGGCGCCGCGCGACGGTGAAGAGCCAGGGCCGCATCGAGTCGTACGGACCGTCGAGGGCCTCCGGGTGCTGCCAGGCCCGTACCAGCGTCTCCTGGAGGAGGTCCTCGGCCCGCTGCCGGTCGCCGAAGGTCAGACCGAGCAGGAAGTGCAGGAGCGCGGGACCGTGTTCGCGCTGCAACTTCGCGAGGGCCTTTTCATCGGTCGTCGTCGTGGTCATCGTGCACGCCCTTCCCCGCGGAGGCCCTTGCCGCCGCGCCGCTGCCTGCGCCGTATACGAACGCATTCGCGCCGAGACGAACAGCAGATGCACCGAGGCGTGCGACGAGCGGTCGCACAGAGCGGCGAATGGTGCGGTGAACGGTCGGGCGGACGCCGAGTGGGCTCAGGGCCTTCTTCGGCACCCCCGGCCCGTCCTCGGCCGCGGCGGCCGAGGACGGGCCGGTCAGCGGGGCACCGGAGCCGGCCGTACGGACAGCAGCCAGCCGCGTCCCGGCGCCACCGGCACCCGCTCACCCGCCGCGAAGGAGCGTTCCGGCTGGAACCCCTCGATCGCGGGCGCATACGCCGCCACCGGGCCGTCGGCGTCCGTCAGGACACACCCCACCGGTTCCGCCGCCCATGACGCGACCGCGGTCACCGTCCCGCCGGGTCCCTCCCAGGTGGAGGCGAGGACATCGTCCCGCCCGGTGGAAACGGGAGGTTCGTCCGCCCACCAGCCGGTGAACTCGGCCTCGGTGAGGCGTAGTTCGTCGAGGGCCCGCCATATCGGCCGCACATCGGTCATCGGTGCGCGCGCCGTCATCCCGAAGACCAGGCCCCGCCACGGGTTGCCGCCGCCCTCCAGCATCTCGCCCATCAGCCCGAACGGGATCCCCGACAGCTCCACCAGCCAGTACGCGGGATCGGCTCCCTCGTAGTCGAACAGCTCGCCCAGCCAGAGGCGGTCGGTGTACGGCATCAGTTCCGCGTAGAGATTGGCGCTGGACGCGAAGCCGTCCGGCTCCCGGTACTGGTTGCAGGAGTGCAGATCGACCAGGGGTGCCGTGTCCCCGGAGCGGGCCAGGGTCTTGCGTACGCGCTTCATGGTGGTCCGGTCGTACGCCACATCGTCGAGATAGAGGCCGTCGACCCCGATCCGGCGGCGCAGCCGGTCGATGCCGCACACATAGGAGTTGTGCCACCGCGAGTCGCCCGAGGTCACGACGGCCACATCGGCGACGTCGGGTGCCACCCAGCCGGGGACGTAGTCCGTGCCCAGATGCTCGTGCAGCCAGGCGTGTCCGCCGCCGGGCCCCGGCGCCAGCACTTCGCTTCCGAGGGATGCCAGGACGGGCAACTCCGGGTTGTGCCGGGTGAGTTCACGCACCGTGTCGTACACCTTGACGCGGATGCCGAGCCGGTGCGCCTCGGCGGTGTACTCCTCGAGCACATCGGCAGCGAGCAGGGGGTCGTTCAGGTAGGGGTTGGGCGGGGTGGCGTGGTGGAGGTTGACGACGTTCGCGCCGTAGGCGGCGATCTCGGCGGGGGAGGCGTATGCGTGGAAGTACCGCTCGGCGAGTTGGCGTCGCACCCGGATCGGCTTGAACGGCGTGAGCAGGAGACGCAGTTCGAAGCAGCGGCGCTCCCCGGCGGCGAGCCTCAGCGGGCCGCTGTACGCGGTCAGCGTCCGCACCCCGTCCGCGGTGCGCAGCCGGATGCCGCCGTGCCCGTCGCCCGCCCAGGAACGCGGTGCGACGAGTGGCTTCTCGCGGTAGTAGTTGGTGTTCAGCGGCCGCGCATAGTGCTCGTCGCGCAGCGACACCTGGATGCCGGCCGAGGGGGAGCCGAGCCAGAGGGAGTCCTGATTGCGCGTGGGGGTGTCCCACTGCCAGTCGTACGTCTCCGGGCAGACCTGCCCCGGCAGTCCGAGCCCCATTGCGTACCGGGCGATCGCGGCAACGACCGGCACATCGAGCCGTACGTCGAGGGCGAGGTCGTCGACCGCCTCGACGGTGGTCCGTACGACAAGGAAGCCGTCGGCCTCCAACTCGCCCTCGGTGGCGAGACGGAGCCCAGGACCGGTGGCTTCGGTGGACCAGCGCACCCGAGCCGGTCCGGTACGGTCCACCTTCACCGGAACCCGGTCGAGCGGGCGGCCGACCGTGAGCGTCACCGGCCCGGCCAGCAGATCGCGCTCCGGCCCGTCCGTGCCGGTCACCGCCGAGGTGAACGAGGAGGTGAGCCGCTGCGGCAGCCCGTCGGGGCCGATCTCGACCGCCCGGCCGAGGATCTCCAGCCGGCTTCCGGCCACCTTCACCGGGGTGAACGGCGGGACGACTTCGTCGTCCTGGCCGAGCGTCGAGTCCAGCCAGCGCAGCCGGGCCAGACGTGCCGGATCCCCGGCGCCGTGGTCGTCCACGGTCCGCGGATCCACGGTGATCCGCAGCGGCAGCACCTGCTCGCCGGCGCCGTCGGCGCGTACGGCGACCTCGCCCTCGTACGTCCCGGGCTCCGTGTCCGCCGGGACGTCCAGGCCGAACCAGAGCACGTGTACGCGCCCCGCGTCGATGCCGATCCGATGCTCGAACGGCAGCCCGCGTGCGTCGGTGCCGCCGGCGGTGAGCGACCGGACGGGGAAGGGCAGCCCGCGGACCTCGGTACGGACCTCCGTCAGCGCCCGCACCGCGTACACCCCGGTCTGCAGCACATAGAACTCGCCCCGCGCCGCCGAACCCGAGAACGGCGCGAACGGCACGGCGCCCGCCCAGCGGGCGGGCAGCCCGTCATACCGGCCGAGCGGGCGCTCGCGGTCCTCGCCGAACAGCAGGAACGGCTCGTCCGGGTGGGCCGCGGTCAGCGCCGCGCACTCGCCGGCGGTGGCCGCGAACCCCATCGGGGCGAAGGAGTCGACGGCGCTCACGGCCTCGTACCGGAACGCCTCCGCGCGAGGCAGCGTGGCCCAGACCCGCTCCGGCCGATGCAGCCCGCACCGATGCACCCAGCCGGGTTCGGCGGTCCGTGTCGGCTGCCGGTACGCGGCCTGCGGATAGTACGGCCGGCCGGTATGCGCGTACGGCAGGTAGTGCACGGCGTAGTCACCCTCGCCCTCCACTGGCTCGAAGGCGATCCGGCCGTGCCCGGCCGTCACCTCGATCGGCACAGTGTTCCGCACCCGCCGACCGGACGGCGCGAGCACGATGACGTCCACCGCAGCGGGGTCCGGATCCCGGCGACGCCATGGCAGTTCGGCCCCGAACACCGGGCCGCCCGAGGGCGCGCGTACCAGGATCCGGTGGTTGCCGTACATGTCGCTGTCCCATGATCCGAGCCCGCACTCCAGCTCGGGATGGCCCTGCTCACCCATGTCCGCACTCCCTCAAGGGCGCTATTTATTAGGTAAGTTGCTCAATCGCCATGGGCCACCATGGAGAGACTTCGATCACGCTGTCAAGGGAGAGGCCATGGACCGGGGTGGGGACGCCTCGCTGCTGCGCCGACTGAACACGGCCGCCGCGCTACGGGTGATGCGGGAACGCAACGAGGTCACCGTGCCGGAGCTCGCCGGGCTGATCGGGGTGTCCCGGCCGACCGCCCAGGACCTCACGGCACAGCTGCTGCGCGAGGGCAGGCTGGTGGAGCTGGAGGCCAGCAGCGGCGCCGTCGGCCGCCCGGCCCGCCGGTTCCGCTTCCGGGCCGAGGCGGGTCATGTCGTCGGCGTGGACATCGGAGCGCACAAGGTGCTGGTCCACGCCGTGGACCTGCTCGGCCGCACGGTCGCCGCGCAGCGCGTCGTGGTCACTCCCGTCATGACCGCTCGGCGGCGACTCAAGGCCGTCCGCGGGGCGATCGAGACCTGCCTGGCCAAGCCGGAGGCCGCCGGGGTGCGCCCTCTGGCCACCGGGATCGGCACCAGCGGCATGGTGGACCTGGCGGGCCGGGTGGTGCGGAGCACCGCGCTGCCCGGCTGGACCGGACTCGACCTGGGCCATGAGCTCGCCGGCTGCGCGCCGGGGCCGGTGTTGGTCGGCAACGACATTCAGCTCGCGACGCTCGCCGAATGCGCCGGGGGAGTGGCCGTCGGCGTACGGGACGCCATCTACCTGTACGTCGGCAACCGACCCGGCATCGGCCTGTGGCTGCACGGCCGGCTGCACCGGGGCCACGGCGGTGCAGCCGGCGAACTGCTGCCCCCGGACGGCTGGTCGGCGGCATACCGGCGGCTGCTGGACTGGGCCGCCGGACACCAGGGTGCCGAGCTGCCCACCCGGAACAGCGCCGCCCGCGCCGTGGTCGAGGCCGCGGCCGCGGGGGACGGCGGCGCACGGTACGCCCTGCGCGCCTTCGCCGAGTCGCTCGCCGAATGCCTGGCGCCACACGTTGCCGCGCTCGATCCGGAACTGGTGGTGCTCGGCGGCGGCATCTCCCGGGCCGGCGCGCTGCTCAGCGAGCCGTTCGCCGCGGAACTCGCGGGCCGCTGCCCGAATGCGCCATCCGTGCGGAACTCCGCACTGGGCGAGGAATCAACTGCAATCGGGGCAGCCCGGCTGGCATTGGAACACATCGATCACGCCGTGCAGAAAAGTCCAACTGCCCAGGACTGATTGGCTGTTGACCTACGGGTTCGGCACTTCGATGATGTGGCCACTCTTTTCGGAAAGTTGGTTTCTAAATTCGTCGAGCCGCCAGGCCAGGGAGTACGTGTGACATCCGCCGCAACAGCGCGCAGCCCACGGGCTGCGTCCCCACCCGAGCCCAGGGCCGAGAGCGGTCGGCCCCCGCTGCGGCGCGTACCCCTACGGGTGCGGCTGCGCAACAACTGGGTGATGCTCGCCCTGATGGCCCCGGGCCTGCTCTTCTTCGCCGTCTTCTTCTACGTGCCGATGCTGGGCAACATCGTCGCCTTCCAGGACTACCAGCCGTTCATCGGCTTCAAGGACAGCCCCCTGGTGGGACTGGCCAACTTCCAGGAAATGTTCGCCGATCCGGCGTTCTGGGAGTCCGTACGCAACACCCTTGCCTTTGCGGCGCTGCAACTGATCTTCTTCTTTCCGGCGCCGCTGGCCCTCGCCCTGCTCATCAACAGCCTGGTCAGCAGCCGCGTCAAGAGGTTCGTGCAGAGCGTCGTCTACCTTCCGCACTTCATCTCCTGGGTGCTGGTCGTCGCCCTCTTCCAGCAAGTACTCGGCGGCGCCGGACTGATCAGCAACTTCCTTCGTGACCACGGCCTTTCGGCCCTCGACGTGATGACCGACCCCGGTACCTTCCCCATGCTGATCACCGCGCAGGTGATCTGGAAGGACATCGGCTGGGGCATGATCATTTATCTGGCGGCGCTCGCCAACGTCGACCAGAGCCTGTACGAATCGGCCGCCGTGGACGGTGCCGGACCCTGGCGGCGCATGTGGCATGTCACGCTGCCGGCCGTCCGCGGAGTAACGATCATGCTGCTGGTGCTGCGCCTCGGCGACGTACTGTCCGTCGGTTTCGAACAGTTCCTTCTGCAGCGCGACGCGGTCGGCGCCCGGGCCGCCGAGGTACTCGACACCTATGTCTACTACCACGGCGTGGTCTACGGCGACTGGGGCGTCGGCGCCGCCGCCGGCCTGGTCAAGGGCGTGGTCGGCGCGCTGATGATCTGGGGCGCCAACCGGCTGGCCCACGCATTCGGAGAGCAAGGGGTGTACAGCAGATGAGCATCGGACTGTCCTTGTCGAAGCCCCGGACCGCGGACCGCCAGGCCGCCTGGGAGGAGCCGCCCACCCGGCTGGGATCGGCGGCCAAGGCCGTCGTGATCACTGTCATCGTCGCTGTGATGACAGTGCCGTTCCTCATCGTGCTCTCCACCAGCCTCGCCTCCCGCGAGGAGATCACGGCCGCCGGCGGGTATGTCCTCTTCCCGACCGAACCGACCCTGCAGGCCTACCGAACGATCCTGTCCGGCGGACTGGTCACCCGCGCCGTCACGGTCAGCGTCCTGATCACCGGCGTCGGCACGGCACTCTCCCTCCTGACGACCATCGCCCTGGCCTACGCGCTGAGCAAGCGAGGCGTCCCCGGCAGCAAGCCCGTCCTGCTGCTCGTCCTGTTCACGCTGCTCTTCGCCCCCGGCATGATCCCGATGTACGTCCTGGTGAGGGAACTCGGTCTGCTCGACTCCTACTGGGCGCTGATCCTGCCGGGCCTGGTCAACGCCTTCAACCTGGTGGTGATGCGGGCGTTCTTCATGAACATCCCCGACGAGCTCTACCAGGCGGCCCGGATCGACGGTGCGGGCGACTGGCGGATCCTCACCCGGATCGTGCTGCCGCTCTCCAAAGGCGTCATCGCCGTCGTCGGGCTCTTCTACGCGGTGACGTACTGGAACGCGTTCTTCAACGCGATGCTCTACCTCAACGACTCCGGGAAGTGGCCGGTCCAACTGCTGCTGCGGACCTATGTGGTGCAGAACAAGCAGATGGCGGCCGATCAGCTCGGCGTGGCCCATCTGCCGCCTCAGCAGTCGATCTCCATGGCGGTCGTCATGATCGCGCTGATCCCGATCCTGCTGCTCTACCCGTTCCTCCAGAAGTACTTCACCAAGGGCGTGCTCACCGGCGCGATCAAGGGCTGACCCGCGCCCGCTCCTCGCCGTCCTCCCCTCACCCGTCCCCCCTCTCACCCTGTTGCGGAGATTTCCATGACCGGCATGTCCCGACGCACTTTCCTGGGCCTGAGCACCGCCGTCGCGGCGGGCGCCGCCGCCACGGCGCTCACCGGCTGCGGTTCGTCCACCGGCCACCGGACCGAAGCCGCCTCGGCAAAGGTGAAGCTTCCCGCGTACGCCCCCTTCACCAAGGTCACGCCCGATCTGCCGGCCAACGCGAAGGGCCTCTCCGCGGGCTATCTCTCGTACCCCAAGGAGCTGATCCGGAGCGTCCCCAAGGCTCCCGGCGACGGTTCGAAGGTCACCCTGCTCACCGAGATCTGGACCCAACCGCCGCTCCCCGAAGGTTCCAACGAGCACTGGCAGAAGATCAACAAGGAGCTCGGCGTCGACCTCTCCGCGATCCTGGGCACGGATCCCGGGTACGAGGAGAAGTTCTCCGCCACCGTCGCCGGCGGGGACCTGCCCGACCTGATGTGGATACCGCCCAACCAGGGCATCCAGCACATTGCCGAGTTGCTGGAATCGAAGTGCGCCGACATCACCGACTACGTCTCGGGTGACGCGGTCAAGGACTACCCGAACCTCGCCGCGATGACCCCCGCGCACTGGAAGACCGCCGTGGTCAACGGCAAGATCTGGGGTGCGCCGAGCCCCTACCCTGCGTTCGGCCAGGTCTACGCCGGCAACCCCGAGGTCTGGGAGAAGGCGGGCGGCCTGTCCGCGGGCAGCCCCGACGAGTTCCTGGCCAAGTGCAAGGAGGTCACCGGCGGCAAGGTCTGGGCGCTGGAACCGATCTATGTCAATGCCGTCAGCGTGCTGAGCCAGTGCTTCGGCACCCCGAACAAGTGGCGGCAGAACAAGGACGGCTCGCTCACCTTCTGGCAGGAGACCGACGAGTACCTGGCGGCACTGGACTTCGTGCTCAAGCTCAAGCAGGCCGGCGTCTTCTACCCCGGCGACCCCAAGATGGCCGACGCCTATCTGAAGATGGCGCAGGGATCCATCGGCGCCACGGTGTTCGCCAATCCGTCCGGCGGCCGTGCCAACCTCCGTACCAACGACCCGTCGCTCGCGGCGGAGATCCTGATCCCGTTCGCCGCGGGCGGCCGGCAGCCGAACCACCACTACCACCTGGGCACGATCGGCTACACCGCCATCAAGAAGGGCAGCGAGAAGCGGGTACGGATGCTGCTCGGCGTGCTGAACTACCTCGCTGCGCCGTTCGGCAGCAAGGAGCGAGAGCTCCTGGAGTTCGGCACCGAGGGAGCCGACTTCACGTACGACGAGCAGGGCTTCCCGCAGCGCACCAAGAAGGGGAAGCAGCAGGTCGAGGGGTTCTACAGCGGACTGGCGACCGCGACGACCGCACCGTTCGCACTGCTGCCCTCGGCCTTCCCCGGCACCCACGGCCCCGAGGACGTGAAAGCGACGTACGCCGTCGAGCAGAAGCTCATCACGACCGCCATCGCCAACCCGACGGTTGGCCACTACTCCGACGCGTACACCGAGCACTACGGACGCATGTCGACCGAGGCCACGGACCTGGTCAACGACATCGTCAGTGGCCGCAAGAAGATCGGCGAGTGGAAGCCGTTCTGGACCGGGTGGCGCCCCAAGGGGCTGGACCAGATGGCCCGGGAGTTCCAGAAGTCCATCGAGAAGAACGCCTGACCGCCCGGAAGGCGGGGCCCGCCCCGACACCGTCGGCCGGTTACGGAACGACGGTGACGGGCCAGCGCCCTGCCTTCACCAGCCGGATCGCCACCGAACCGATGAACCGGTGCCCCGCCGACTCCGACGCGCCCACCACGACGGCGTCCGCCTTCAGCTCGTCGGCCGCGGTGACCAGCCCGTTGTACGGATCACCACGGAAGGTGTGGAACTCCCAGCGCACATCCCATATGTCCTTCAGCCGCTCGGTCGCCGCACGGATCTCGCTCACCAGACCCTCCGCGACCTCGCCGGTCGTGTCGGCGACCGGCGCTCCGAGCGCGGCACCCGCAGCCATCACGGGCTGCACATAGACGAGGGCGAGCAGGGCGTGCTGCCGACGGGCAAGCCCGGCAGCGTACGCGGCGGCGCGCATCGAGGAATCGGACCCGTCGAGGCCCGCGACGATCACCTTCGGACCGTCTGTGCCACGTTCGAACTGGTGGGGCTGCTGGTCTGTCACGGCAGTGAGGTTAGCCGCTCCCGCCGCCACCCTTGACCCGGGCTGCCCCGCCGCCGGGTCCGGAGCCGCCGGTTACCACGGGTGCGCTCCCTCCATCGGGTGCAGAGTGCTCCGGAACGAAGGATGCTGCTCCGACGACGCCTGCCTGGATCACGGTGCCGCACCGCAGCTGAGCGCGCGGTGGCGGCTGCTCGGCCCTGGATCAGTGGGTCGCGACCAGGCGGGCGAAGACGACGACACCGGCGTCGTGGCCGTCGGCTGTCGTGCAGCCGCCGGGGGTGATGAGCCGCAGCTCCGCCCTGTCGGTGTCGCTGTACACCCGGTCGCCGGGGAAGTCGGCGGTGGAGATCACCTCGACCCCGTAGACCTCGAACACCGCGACCCGGTCGTCGTGCCGTGGCACCTCGATCCGGTTGCCCTCCCTCAGCGAACCGAGGCCGTGGAACACGGCAGGTCCCGCCATGGTGTCGACATGGCCGACGAGAACCGAAGTGCCCAGCTGGCCCGGTGCGACGCCGTCGCGGTACCACCCGGCGACCTGGGGATCCTCCGGAGGGGGTGTGCCGAGCGAGCCGTCCGGCTCCAGGTTCACATCGACGAGCGGCGCATCGACCCGGATCGCAGGGATGACGACGCGTGAGGCGGCGGCGTACGCCAGCGGCCGCTCCGTGACGTCCGCCGGAGGTGCACCGGAGGCGTCCTGATGGCGGTGGGCCGAGGCGGCGACCGGCCGGGGCGGGCCCGGCGAGGGGTCCGGACCGTTCCGCACCAGGGCGAGGCCGGTGAGCAGTACCAGGGCGAGCGCGCCCCAGGGCGAGTATCTGGTCCGCTCGACGCGCCAGTGGTCCCGGCCCATGTTTCTCCCTTCGTCGCGACGCCAACGCTAGGCGTGCGGCGGCCGGGCGGCGATCAGGGAAGGGCGAATGGGTGGCAGGCCGAGAGGTCCTCCTCCGTGGAGCCGTGGCCGGATGACGATTCTGTCCATTCGTCATATGTGGCGCCGTCAGATCGACGGGTGCCGACGGGACATGTCGGGTCATCGGTCCGATGTGCCCGTCACCCCGGGTCCTGATCCAGGACCCGGGGCGACGGGCGTTCCACCGTAGGCTCGCGCCGTTCAGTGGTGGCGGCTCTCCCTCCGCCGGCGCACCACGAAGAGGGTGCCGGTGGTTGCGACCACTGCCAGTGCGGTACCGCCGACCACCTCCGCGGAACTCATGCGGCCGATGCCGCCGAGGCCACCTTGCACGCTGCGCGGCGCGATCGCCGTGGAGCCGGTGGGTGTGGGATTGCCGGCGGAGATCGTGAGGCGGATCTTCGCCGTGGAGGTAGGGGACGTGTTGCAGATGAACGTCACTTCATAGGAAGCGCCGGGTTTGGCATCCCAGTCGACCGTTGCCGCGGCGGTGCCCCCGCTGGGAATGGTGATGCTGTCGAAGACGCCCGAACTGGCCGTCGCTGCTTTTGAGCACCCCCGGGCGGCCAGGGTGACCTGGCCGCCCGGCGCGACCACCGACGGGGCGACGATGGGTCCGGTCGCGCTGGGCGCCTCCCCCGACATCGCGGCATGCGCGGTCGCGGCCGGAGCAGTCAGAGTGAGAGCGGTGGCGCCGAGCAGGGCGACGGGTGCGACACCTATGGGGCGCATGATGATTCCTCCGAGTCCCCGAGGAGCAGCTGCGGAACGGTTTCCCACAAAGCGTCAGATATGCACCTCGATGGGGGAAACGCTAGAAGTGCCGCATATCATGCGCGATCGGGGTCCGGCGAATGGGGCACGGGTGTCCCTCGGGCGGCGCACCGCCATGCCGTCAGGACGACGGCCCGTCCCCCGCGTTGGGGAACAGATCGAGGAACGGCGCGGCGGTGGCGGAGATGCCGCGGCCGAACGGGGAGTCGAAGTCCCAGATCAGGAAGAGCAGGAAGGCGATGAGCACGCTGAACAGCCCGGCCAGCAGCAGCTCCCGGAACGTTCTGCGGATCTGCAGGGTGAAGATCAGTCCGACGGTCACCAGCGCCCCGGTGATCAGACCGAACCAGACGACGCCCGGCATGGTGGCGCCGGCGCTCTGCCCACGGGCGCTGCGTGCGTCGTCGGCCGCGGCGACCTGGTCGACCAGTGGCTGATAGGCCTGCCCCTCGTGGTCGGTCTTCGGCCGGTATTCGGTGACATCGGCACGTACTCGGCCGAGGAGTTCCGCGCCCCGGTCGGTGAGATCTCCGTGCTCGCTCATCGCCTGCCACTCGTCATGGACGACATAGCTGACGTACGCGTCGACGTCGGCGCGGATCCGGGCGCGCACCTCGGCCGGGTAGACCGAGGAGCGGACGTTCACCTCGTGCAGTGCCTGGGCCTCCTGGCGTACGTACTCCTGGGCGGCGCTGCGGCCCTCCCAGACGCCCGCGATGGCGAGGCCGAGCACGATCGCGTACACCACGCCGATCATCATCGTCATGTACTCGATGACGTCAGGGGTCTCTGACGGGTCGTCGTCCTCCGCGATCCGGCGGTTGTTGAGGACGGCGATGGTCAGCACGACGGCGCAGGCCGCGGCCATGGCGAGGGTGAGAACAAGCCATTCCGACATGGGCTTCTCCGTGGGTCATCGGGAGCGGGGACGTAGCACGGCGACGGCGAACACCGCGGGGGCGGTGATCAGCAGGGTGAGTGTGACCAGGGAGGGGCCGTGCTGCGGGACCTTGCGCGGCGGCCTGCGGTAGGCGGGTAGCGCCACCGGCCTGGGCGGGGGTGGTGTGGGGCGTGCGGAGGGCGGGGGCGGCGGGGGTGGCGGCGCGGGCTCCGGTTCCGGTGCGGGTGGTGGCGGTGGTGGCGGTGGTGGCGGTGGGGGCGGTGGGGGTGGTGGGGGCGGTGGCTCGGGCCGGGGAGTTGGCTTGGGCGCTGGGCCCGCCTGGCAGTGCCCGTCGCCCGTCGTGGCGACCGCCGCGTTCCCGCCGCCGTCCCCGATCGAGGCGTACGAACAGTTGTCGGCCGCCGCAGGCACCGGGGCGGCCAGGAGCCAGATGAGTGCGAGGGCTGCGGTGAGCCGCCCCATGAGTGATCCGTACACGACGGGGAGCATGTTCCGGCTGGTGGGACCACACGCGGACCGCGGCCAGGATTCCCCTGATGGAGGGGACCTGGGGCGCTGGGGGTTTGCGGCTCGGGAAAATTCTGCGGACGCGTTGAACAAAGAAGCACCCGCCGCCCGTACCTAGGGCCATGAACGACGCGGACGTGCGTCGCAACTGGCGGAAGAATTACGGGAGTTGACATGAACACCTGGCGGAACGCCTCGCTCGCGGTGACCGCGGCGGCCCTGTTGGCGCTGACGACGGCGTGCGGTCAGGACAAGGGCACCGAGTCCCCCAACGGACAGAACGTGGGCAATGCGAGCCCGGCCGGGCAGGCGGGCAGCGGCTACGACACGGACAGCGGCTATGGCTCCGACACCGGCTACGGCTCCGATTCCGGGGCGCAGTCCGCCAAGTCGAAGCAGGCCGGACAGCTCGCGGCGTGGGACAGCAAGAAGCTCGGCAAGGTGCTGACGGACAGTGAGGGATTCACGCTCTACCGCTTCGACAAGGACACCGCGAGTCCACCGAAGTCGAATTGCGAAGGTGACTGCGCGAAGATCTGGCCGGTGGTCCCGGCGGGCAATGTCACGGCCGCCGCCGGTACCGACGACGCACTGATCGGCAAGGTCACCCGCGCGGACGGCACCCAGCAACTCACCATTGCGGGCTGGCCGATGTACCGGTATGCGAAGGACGCCAAGCCCGGCGACGCCAATGGGCAGGGTGTGGGAGGCACCTGGTTCGCCTCGGCTCCCGACGGCAAGAAGGCTGCGGTGAACGCCGACGGGCCGGCCGGTGGTGAGCAGGCTGATCTCGCGGGACTTTCGGTGCGAAAGGACCCGGAACTCGGGAACATCGTTGTCGACAAGCGCGGGATGACGGTCTACCGGTTCAAGAAGGACACTGCCTGGCCGATGAAGTCGGCCTGCACCGGGGCCTGCCTCTCGAAGTGGCCGGTTGTCGCCCCATTGGCCAAGAATGATGTTTCGGGTGTTACCACCAAGGGATTTGTCACCTTCAATCGACCCGACGGACTCAAGCAGCAGGCCATCGACTGCTGGCCCATCTATACGTTCTCCGGTGACACGAAGCCCGGTGACACCAACGGCCAAGGCGTCGGGGGCACATGGTACGCGGTGTCGCCCGAAGCAAAGCTCGTGGGCGCCCCGAAGTAACCTCACAACAGCCGTTCCGGACCGGCCCGTCGCTGAATGTCACACTTAGCGACGGGTCGGTTGCACATGCCACTGGTGTGTGACCGATAACGGACCGGTAATTTCCGTTTCCGCTCGCTCTCCTGGCGGTCGATCAGTAGCCTCTGGTCCACACTGACCATGAACATGGCCGGATCACCGTGGCGACTTGTTGGAGACATCGATGGAGCGTCCCGCCTGGGCACCGCAAGGCATTGACATATCGGTGCCGAGCGTGTCACGCATGTATGACTTCTATCTGGGCGGATCGCACAATTTCGAGGTGGACCGGGAAGCGGCCCGCAAGGCCATGGAGTTCATGCCGGGACTTCCCAAGATCATGCAAGCCAATCGCGCCTTTATGCGCAGGGCCGTGCGTCATGCGGTGAGTGAGGGCATCACTCAGTTCCTGGACATAGGTTCCGGCATACCGACCTTCGGCAACGTCCACGAAATCGCCCAGGCGGCCGACCCCGAGGCGCGAGTTGCGTACGTCGACCACGACCCCGTTGCGGTCGCGCACAGCCAGGCCGTACTCGAGGGCAACGACCGGGCGCTGATCGTCACCGCCGATCTGCGGCGCCCGCAGGAGATCCTGAAGAGCCGCGAGATCACCGAACTCCTCGACATGGACCGTCCGGTGGCGCTGATGCTCGTAGCCGTCCTCCACTTCATCGAGGACGCCGACGACCCGCAGACGGCCCTCGCCGAACTGCGCGCGGGGCTCGCACCCGGCAGCCTCGTCATCATCACCCACGCCTCGTACGAGGGCATTCCGCTCACCCAGGAGGAGGCGGGAGGTGCGGTCGGCGTCTACCGGAACATCCGTAACCCGTTGATCATGCGGTCGCGCGACGAGGTCGCCAGGTTCTTCGACGGTTACGAGATGGTCGAGCCCGGTCTCGTGGCGATGCCGGAGTGGCGTCCCGACACCTCCGTGGCGCAGGAGCAGGAAGACCCGTATGCGTTCTCGGGCTTCGCCGGAGTGGGACGCAAGGCGTGAGCATTCCCGCCCAGGCGTCCGACGCACCGGACGCGGAGCCCGACGGTCCCGAGGACCGGCTCCGAAGATTCGCGACGATCTGGAGCCGGGCCACCTTCCCGTCGACGGCCACCTCCATGACCCGTCCGGAGTTCGAGCAGCACCTGCTGCCGCTGGCCCGCAGACTGAGTGACATCCTGCACGCCCGGCCCTTCGACGCGGCGCCCGCGAACAAGGTGGGGGCCGCGCTCGTCGACGCGCACTGCACGGACCCGGAGGCGCTCAGCTCCACGCTCGGCGTCGTCGACTCGTACCTGGTGCTCTACTGCGGCGGCAATGGCCCGGTGGCACTTTCGACCGAGGACAGCCGGGCCCGCTGCGCCCGGATGCAGCACGCCCTCGCGGGCGGCTTCACCCAGGCGCTGCGGGAACGGACCCTTGCCGAGCAGGAGGCCATCGCCCGCTCGGCGCTGACCGCCCGCTCCCACGCCGAACAGGCCCTGCACGCCACGGAGGCCCGCTTCCGCGCCGTCTTCAAGGACGCCGCCGTCGGCATCGGGATCGCCGACCTGGAAGGCAACGTGCTGGAGGTCAACGACACCCTGACCCGGATGTTCGGCGGGCTCGACCACCATGTCCGCAGCCACAAGATCAACGAGTGGGTCCACCCCGAGGACTCGCCGTACGTGTGGAAGTACTACGAGGAGCTGGTACGCGGCGAACGCGAGCACTACCGGGTCGAGAAGCCGTTCTACCGCAACGACGGCACCGTGCTGTGGACCAACCTCACGGTGTCGCTGCTCCGCGACTCCGAGGGGCGGCCGGAGTATCAGCTGGCGCTGATGGAGGACACCACGGAGCGCCGGCTGCTCAATCTGCGGCTGCGCTACGAGGCCACCCACGACGCGCTCACCGGCCTGCCCAACCGGACGCTGTTCTTCGAGCGGCTGGAGAAGGCGCTGTCCGCCGACGACGGCAGCCGCTTCGGGCTCTGCTACCTCGACCTCGACGGTTTCAAGGCGATCAACGACAGCCTGGGCCACGCGGCAGGGGACCGGCTGCTCGTCGAGGTCGCCGACCGGCTGCAGAGCTGTGCGACCGCGCCCGGCGAAATGGTGGCGCGGCTCGGCGGCGACGAGTTCGTGGCACTGACCACCGGCCCCAGCACCGAGGAGGAGGTCGACGAACTGGCCGGCCGGATCCTCGGCGTACTCGCCACCCCGATCCGGCTCGACGGCCGCGAACTGACGGTGCGTGGCTCCATCGGCGTCGTCGAGGGACCGGCGGGCGAACGAACCGCCGCCGAAGTGCTGCGCAGCGCCGACATCACGATGTACCGGGCCAAGTCGGCGGGCGGCAACCGCTTCGAACTCGCCGACGCCGAGGCGGACGCTCGCGCCATCACCCGGCACGGGCTGACCACCGCACTGCCCGCCGCCCTGGAACGCGGCGAGTTCTTCATCGAGTACCAGCCGCTCGTGCATCTCGGCGACGGTACGGTGCACGGTGCGGAGGCCCTGGTGCGCTGGTGCCACCCGCAGCACGGCGTGCTCGGCCCGGACCGGTTCATCCCGCTCGCCGAGCACACCGGGCTGATCGTGCCGCTCGGGCGCTGGGTGCTGGAGGAGTCCGTACGGCAGGCCAACTTCTGGCAGGAGCGTCACAGCGACGGCGGCCCGCTGCGGATCAACGTCAACCTGTCGCCGACCCAGCTGCACCACCCGCAGCTGGTTGCCGAGACGGTCGATGTCCTGGAGCGTTCGGGGCTGGAGCCGAGGGCGCTCTGCCTGGAGGTCACCGAGTCCGCGCTCATCGGTGCGGACGACGATCTGCTGAAGCCGCTGCGTCAACTGGCCGAAATGGGCGTCGACATAGCGCTCGACGACTTCGGCACGGGGTACTCGAACCTGGCGAATCTGCGTAGGCTGCCGGTGAGCGTGCTCAAGCTGGATCGTTCCTTCACCCAGGGCATGCAGCGGCATCCGGCGGATCCGGTCGACCTGAAGATCGTCGAGGGGATCGTGTCGCTGGCGCACAGCCTGGACCTGGCAGTGACGGTGGAGGGCGTGGAGACGGGCGCCCAGGCGGAGCAGCTGCGGAAACTGGGCTGCGACACGGCTCAGGGGTGGTACTACGCGCGGCCCGGTGCGCCGGACCGGATCCACTCGTTGCTGCTGGCCGACGCGGTCTGAACGGGGAGCCGGGCCACCGGTTCCGTCCTAGGCCGTGTCTGACAAATCCCGCCTGGCGCGCGACGCCCGGCACGCGCACTCGCCGCGTTGCCGGAGTCCTCCGAGTACGCAGTACGAGGATGATCCTCCGCCTTGCAATTGCACGCACCGGACGCCGCGCGCCCCGCCCTGCGGGCGGACGGCGGCACTTCTCAGACACGACCTCGGTCGCCGGACGGGCTTGATCACCCCGTCCGGCTGGCCAGCAGTACCTTCTGCAGCTCCCGCGCCGCCCGTGGCGGCGCCACGTCACTGCGGTGCGCCAGCGCGATGGTGCGCCGCAACCCCGGCGGGGCCAACGGCGTCGTCCGCAGATCGCTCCCCGCCCGCGTCGCCACCATGCTCGGCACCACCGCCACCCCGAGCCCCGCCCGTACGAACCCGAGCACCGCGTCCATCTCGCCGCCCTCCACCGTGAACGACGGCTCGAAGCCCTCCGCCCGGCAGGCAGTCACCGTCAATTCGCGCAGGTCGTAGCCGTGCCGGAACATCACCAGCGGTTCGCCCTCCAGATGTGCGATCCGTACGCTCCCGCCCTTCCCGGGCCGCGGAGCCTCCGCCGCCGAGACCACCACCAGGTCCTCCTGGAGCAGCTCCACCGTCGTCAGTGCCGGAGACGCGGCAGGCAGCGGCAGCACCACAAGTGCGAGATCGAGCGCGCCGCGCGCCAGCTCCCGTACGAGGTCGTGCGAGCCGCCCTCCTCCAGCAGCAGCTGAATCCCCGGATGCCGGTCGTGGAAGGCGCGCAGCACGTCGGGCAGCAGCCCGGTGCAGAGGCTCGGCGTCGCGCCGAGCCTGACCCGGCCCCGGCGCAGCTGGGCCAGCTCCTGCACCTCGTGGCGGGCGGTGTCGGCGTCCGCCAGGATCCGGCGGGCGAGCGGCAGCAGCGCCTCGCCCGCGTCGGTGAGCGTGATGTTGCCGCGGGCCCGGCTGAACAGTTCCGCGCCCAGCTCGTTCTCCAGGGCCCTGATCTGCTGGGAGAGCGACGGCTGGGAGACATGCACCTCCTCCGCGGCGCGGGTGAAATGCCGTGCCTCGGCGACGGCCACGAAATACGTGAGCTGCTGGAATTGCATACACGCAGCATAAAGCTCGCGATAGGCTGTGCCTATGGATATGAGCCATACCATGTCTTGGACTGATGAGGCCCTTCCGTCCTAGCGTCGTGTCCATGGCGTTGGCAACCCGGACGGACCGACGGCCGTCCATGACGCGCACGCTCTGGGACTCGTCCGTCGGCAAGAAGGCGATCATGGCCGTGAGCGGCCTGATCATGCTCCTCTACTTGGTCGTTCACATGGTGGGCAACCTGAAGATCTTCTTCGGGTCCGGCGAGTTCAACCACTACGCCCACTGGCTGCGGACCTTGGGCGAGCCCTTCCTGCACTACGAGTGGGCCCTGTGGATCGTCCGGGTGGTGCTCGTCGCGGCCGTCGTGCTGCACGCCACCTCCGCGTACCAGCTGAGCCGTCGCGACATCAGGGCGCGCCCCAGCAAGTACGTCCACAAGAGGCCCCGCGCGAGCTATGCCACCCGCACCATGCGCTGGGGCGGGATCATCCTCGCCCTGTTCATCGTCTGGCACGTCCTCGACCTGACCACAGGCACCGTGCACTCCGGCGGCTTCCAGTCCGGGCATCCGTACCAGAACGTCATCGACACCTTCTCCACCTGGTACGGCAACGTCATCTACATCGTCGCCATGCTCGCCCTCGGACTCCATGTCCAACACGGCTTCTGGAGCGCCGCACAGACCCTCGGCGCGGGCAGAGCGACCCGCGACCGTGTTCTCAAGACCATCGCCGACGTCCTCGCACTGGTGCTGACGGTGGGCTTCATCTCCGTACCCGTCGCCGTCATGACCGGAGTCGTGAGCTGACATGACCGACTACTCGCACTACGAGACCGGTGCACCCGTCGTCGACACCAAGGCCCCCAAGGGCTCCGTCGCCGAACGCTGGGACACCCGCCGCTTCGAAGCCAAGCTCGTCAACCCGGCCAACCGGCGCAAGCACACCGTCATCGTCGTCGGCACCGGTCTGGCCGGCGGCTCGGCCGGGGCGACGCTGGCCGAACAGGGCTACCACGTCGTCCAGTTCTGCTTCCAGGACTCGCCCCGCCGCGCCCACTCCGTCGCCGCCCAGGGCGGTATCAACGCCGCGAAGAACTACCGCAACGACGGCGACTCGATCCACCGGCTCTTCTACGACACGGTCAAGGGCGGCGACTTCCGCGCCCGCGAGTCCAACGTCCACCGGCTCGCCCAGATCTCCGTCGAGATCATCGACCAGTGCGTCGCCCAGGGAGTTCCCTTCGCCCGCGAGTACGGCGGTCTGCTCGACAACCGCTCCTTCGGCGGCGTCCAGGTCTCCCGTACGTTCTACGCCCGCGGCCAGACCGGGCAGCAGCTCCTCCTCGGCGCCTACCAGGCGCTGTCGCGGCAGATCGCCGCGGGCAACGTCGAACTGCATGCCCGGACCGAGATGCTCGACCTGATCATCGTCGACGGCAAGGCCCGCGGCATCGTCGCCCGCGACCTGGTCACCGGGAAGATCGACACGCATTTCGCCGACGCGGTCGTGCTGGCCAGCGGCGGCTACGGCAACGTCTTCTACCTGTCGACGAACGCCATGAACTCCAACGCCACCGCCATCTGGCGCGCCCACCGGCGCGGCGCGTACTTCGCCAACCCGTGCTTCACCCAGATCCACCCCACCTGCATTCCGCGCACCGGCGACCACCAGTCCAAGCTGACGCTGATGAGCGAGTCGCTGCGCAACGACGGCCGGATCTGGGTCCCGAAGGCCAAGGGCGACAACCGGCCGGCGAACGAGATCCCGGAGGACGAGCGCGACTACTACCTGGAGCGCATCTACCCGGCCTTCGGCAACCTCGTACCGCGTGACATCGCCTCGCGCGCCGCGAAGAACGTCTGCGACGAGGGCCGCGGCGTCGGTCCCGGCGGACAGGGCGTCTACCTGGACTTCGCGGAGGCCATCCAGCGGATGGGCAAGGCCAAGGTGGAGGAGAAGTACGGCAACCTGTTCGACATGTACGCGCGGATCACCGCGGAGAATCCGTACGAGACCCCGATGCGGATCTACCCCGCCGTGCACTACACGATGGGCGGACTCTGGGTCGACTACGACCTGCAGACCACGATCCCCGGCCTGTTCGCGATCGGTGAGGCCAACTTCTCCGACCACGGGGCCAACCGGCTCGGCGCCTCGGCGCTGATGCAGGGGCTCGCCGACGGCTACTTCGTCCTGCCGTCGACGATCAACGACTACCTGGCCCGCAACCCGCACCACGACGACGTCGACGCATCGCATCCGGCCGTGGATGAGGCCCTCGCGGAGACCGAGGACCGGCTGAACCTGCTGCTCGCCGTCGACGGCGACCGCACTCCCGACTCCTTCCACCGGGAGATCGGCGAACTCATGTGGGAGTACTGCGGCATGGCCCGCACCGAGACGGGGCTGCGCAAGGCACTCGACCGGATCCCGCAGATCCGCGAGGAGTTCTGGCGTCGCATCAAGGTCCCAGGCACCGGTGACGAGTTCAACCAGTCCCTGGAGAAGGCCAACCGCATCGTCGACTACCTGGAGCTCGCCGAGCTCATGTGCCTCGACGCCCTGCACCGCGCCGAGTCCTGCGGAGGCCACTTCCGCGAGGAGTCGCAGACCCCGGACGGCGAAGCCGCCCGCCGGGACGAGGAGTTCTCGTACGCCGCCGCGTGGGAGTTCAGTGCCACCGGCGAAGCCCCCGTCCTGCACAAGGAAGACCTCGTCTTCGAGTACGTCCACCCCACTCAGCGGAGCTACGCATGAAGCTCACCCTGCGCGTCTGGCGCCAGAAGAACGCCGACGCCCCCGGCGCCATGTCCACCTACCAGGTGGACGGCATCTCGCAGGACATGTCGTTCCTGGAAATGCTCGACACCCTCAACGAGGAGCTCATCCTCACCGGCGACGACCCCGTCGCCTTCGACCACGACTGCCGGGAAGGCATTTGCGGCGCCTGCAGCCTTGTCATCAATGGCGACGCCCACGGCCCGGAACGCACGACCACCTGCCAGCTCCACATGCGGTCCTTCCAGGACGGCGACACGATCGACATCGAACCGTGGCGCGCCTCGGCCTTCCCGGTCGTCAAGGACCTGGTCGTGGACCGCTCGGCCTTCGACCGGATCATCCAGGCGGGCGGCTACATCTCCGCCCCGACCGGCACCGCACCCGACGCCCACGCCACCCCTGTGCCCAAGCCCGACGCCGACTTCGCGTTCGAGCATGCCGAGTGCATCGGCTGCGGTGCCTGCGTAGCGGCCTGCCCCAACGGCTCGGCGATGCTCTTCACCTCGGCGAAGATCAACCACCTCAACGTCCTGCCACAGGGCGCCCCCGAGCGCGAGACGCGAGTGCTCGACATGGTCGAGCAGATGGACAGCGAGGGGTTCGGCGGCTGCACGCTCACCGGGGAGTGCGCCACGGCCTGCCCGAAGGGCATCCCGCTGCCGTCGATCTCGGCCATGAACAAGGAGTGGCTGCGAGCGACCCGCAAGGTGCACCGCTAGGGCCTCTCGTTCGGATCGGGCCCCGCGAGCCCAGCCTGATCCGAACGAAAGACCCCAGAGCCTCTCCGCCGTTCCCGGTCCTGGGAGCCGCCCGCTCCCGGGACCGGAGGGCGAAGGCTCAGACCGGGCGGAGCGCCGCCGACAGGTACGGTGCCGTCCGGCTGTCCGCCGCACCCGCCACCTCCGTCGGCGGTCCCACGGCGACGATCCGGCCGCCCCGGTCCCCGCCGCCCGGACCGAGGTCGATCACCCAGTCCGCGCCCGCGACGACCGCCATGTCGTGCTCCACGACCACCACCGTGCTGCCCCCGTCGACCAGTCCGTGCAACTGCCGCATCAGCACCTCGACATCGGCCGGGTGCAGACCCGTGGTCGGCTCGTCGAGCAGATACAGGGTGTGACCACGACGGGTGCGCTGGAGCTCGGTGGCCAGCTTGATCCGCTGTGCCTCACCACCGGACAGCTCCGTCGCCGGCTGCCCCAGCCGCAGATATCCCAGCCCGACATCGAGCAGTGTCCGCAGACTGCGCTCCGCGGCGGGCGTCCCCGCGAAGAAACCGGCCGCCGACTCCACCGTCAGGTCCAGCACCTGCGCAATGTTCAGCCCGCGCAGAGTCACCTCCAGCGTCTGCGGGTTGTACCGCGCACCGTGACAGTCCGGGCAGGGCGCATACGTACTCGGCAGGAAGAGGAGCTCGACGGAGACGAACCCCTCGCCCTGGCAGGTCTCGCACCGCCCGCCCGCCACGTTGAACGAGAACCGCCCCGCCCGGTAGCCGCGCTCGCGCGCCATGTCGGTCCCGGTGAACAGCTTCCGTACGACGTCGAAGAGCCCGGTGTACGTGGCCAGGTTGGAGCGCGGGGTACGGCCGATCGGCCGCTGGTCGACCTGGACGAGACGGTCCACCGACTCCAGCCCCAGCGCCGATGCGCACCCCGGCACGGGCCGCTCGGCGGGGAGATCGGCGGTGGTGGAAGCCTGCCGGTCGGCGAGGGCCCCGGCGAGCACCTGGCCGACCAGGGTCGATTTGCCCGAGCCGGAGACACCGGTGACCGCTGTGAACACCCCGAGCGGGAACGCGGCGTCGACTCCGCGCACATTGTGCCGGTCGACACCGATCAGCCTCAGCCACCCGGAGGGCGTACGCGGCTCCCGCACCGGCGCCGGACCCCTGTCGAAGAGGAACCGTCGCGTCGCCGACTCCCGCACGTCCGCGAGCCCGGCCGGCGGCCCGCTGTGCAGCACCCTGCCCCCGTGCTCGCCGGCCAGCGGCCCCACATCGACCAGCCAGTCCGCCTGCCGCACCACATCCATCTGGTGCTCCACGACGAAGACCGAGTTCCCGGCCTCCTTCAGCCGCCCGAGGACCGCGAGCAGCGACTCGGTGTCCGCCGGGTGCAGACCGGCCGACGGCTCGTCCAGCACATAGACGACCCCGAACAGCCCCGACCGCAGCTGGGTGGCGAGCCGCAGTCGCTGCAGCTCGCCGGAGGACAGCGTCGGAGCCGTACGGTCGAGGCCGAGATAGCCGAGACCCAGCTCGGTCACCGTCTCGATCCGGGCCAGCAGATCGGCCGTCAGCACCCGCGCGGTGTCGTCGCCACCGGCAGCCGACAGCACCTCGGCGAGATCCGCGAGGGGAAGTGCGGCCAGCTCGGCGATCGTACGGCCCGCGAAGGTGACGGCCATCGCCTCGGGGCGCAGCCGGCTGCCGCCGCAGACCGGGCAGGGGACACCGGCCAGGAAGCGCTCGGCCTTGGCCCGCAGGGTGCGGCTCTTGGAATCGGCGAAGGTGTGCATCACATAGCGCCGTGCACTCATGTACGTGCCCTGGTAGGGGCGCTGGATCCGGCCCGCGTCACGCACCGGATGGACCGTCACCACGGGCTGCTCGTCGGTGAAGAGGATCCATTCCCGGTCGTTCGCGTCCAGCTCGCGCCAGGGCCGGCCGATGTCGTACCCCAGGGTGTCCAGCACATCGCGCAGGTTCTTGCCCTGCCAGGCGCCCGGCCAGGCCGCGATCGCACCGTCGCGGATCGACAGCGACGGGTCGGGGACGAGTAGCTCCTCCGTGGTGCGATGGATCAGGCCCAGCCCGTGGCACCCGGGGCAGGCCCCGGCGGCGGTGTTCGGCGAGAACGCGTCGGAGTCCAGCCGCTCGGCGCCGGCGGGGTACTCCCCGGCGCGCGAGAACAGCATCCGCATCGAGTTGGACAGCGTGGTGACCGTGCCCACGGAGGAGCGGGCGCCGGGCGCGGACCGGCGCTGCTCCAGGGAGACTGCGGGCGGCAGCCCCGTGATCTCACCGACCTCGGGCGCGCCGACCTGGTGGATCAGCCGGCGGGCGTACGGGGCGACGGACTCGAAGTAGCGGCGCTGAGCCTCGGCGTAGATCGTCCCGAAGGCGAGCGAGGACTTCCCTGAACCGGAGACGCCCGTGAAGACGGTGAGGGTGTCGCGCGGGATGTCGACCTGGACGTCCTGCAGATTGTTCTCGCGGGCGCCGCGCACCCGAACGTACCGATCGTGAGGGGTGGGCATGCGCGTGGGACTCCGTACGGATCGGGACAGGGCTGACACCTGAGGGCAAACAGCACGATCCTAGGCGTCGATGGTGGCCGGGCCCGAGAGGAGGCCTGCCGCAGGCCGTTCGAAGCCACCCGGGAGCCCGGAGGTGGACGCGTTGTCTGTCGCCCAGGACACTGGAGGCGTGATGGACGACGCCCGGCCGCTGGCCGTATTCGACCTGGACGGCACGCTCGCGGACAGCGGCCACCGGCAGCATTTCCTGGAAGGAGCCCGGCGTGACTGGGGCGGTTTCTTCGCCGCCGCCGTCGACGATCCGCCGCTCGACGAGGGCGTGCGGCTGGTGCTGAGCAGCGCCGAGGAGTGCGAGATCAGATATCTCACCGGACGGCCGGAGCGCTGCCGCCGCGACACCGTGGCCTGGCTGCAGGAACAGGGCCTGCCCGAGGGGCGGGTGTACATGCGCCGCAACGACGACCGCCGGCCGGCCCGCCACACCAAGCTGGAGATCCTGAAGCGGCTGGGCCGGGAGTGTGACGTGCGGATGCTGGTCGATGACGACGAGCTGGTCTGTGATGCGGCCGAGCAGGCCGGGTTCGCCGTGGTACGGGCCCGCTGGGCGGTGGCCGCGCCTTCGATGCGGGACGCGCAGGAGCGCGAAGGGCGTACGTGACGCCGTCGAGCCGGCTCGGGTCACGTCGGGCCGGCTCGGCTGTGCGCGTTGCGCCGGCTCAGCTGCTCCCGTCGAGCCGGAAGCCCACCTTCAGGCCTACCTGGTAGTGCTCGATACGGCCATCCACGATCTGCCCGCGCACCTGGGTGATCTCGAACCAGTCGAGATTGTGCAACGTTTCCGAGGCCCTTGCGACGCCCCTGCGGATGGCGTCATCGACCCCTTCGTGGGAGGTTCCTACGATTTCGGTGACCCGATAGGTGTGGCTTGACATCGTGTGTCTCCTTTCGTCTCTACCACGGTGCCCCATCCGGCCCTGGTGCGCGAGGGGTCGGGGTGGCGAACGTGTCGTGAACTGGCCTTGACCAATTGAATGGTCCATACCAAAATCCAGCCACGCCCGTGCGAGCACCGCCCGCAGTCCCCCCACACCGGGTCCTGTACCAGTCGTGCTGTTTCGCAGAAGGTGACCCCTGTGAAGAACCGCGTACTCATCGGCGCTGTCGCGCTCGTGTCCACCGTTGTGCTGGGTGGCTGCGGCTATCTCCCCGGCTCGGGTGGGTCCGGCGACAAGAAGGTCACGATCTGGCTGATGAAGGACAGTGTTTCCGCCGATTTCCTGGACCGTTTCACGAAGTCGTACGAGGACGAGCACCCCTCAGTCGAACTGGAGTTCAAGATTCAGAGCTGGAGTGGAATCGGCCCCAAGGTCACCGCGGCCCTCAAGGGCGAGGACACCCCGGACGTCATCGAAGTCGGAAACACCCAGATCGCCCAGTACGCGGAGAGCGGCGGTCTGCGCGACCTCACCCTCGAATCGATGCGTGACCTCGGCAGCGATGACTGGCTGCCCGGCCTCGCCGAGCCGGGCAGCATCGAGGGCATTCAGTACGGCATCCCCTGGTACGCGGCCAACCGTGTGGTGATCTACAACAAGGATCTCTTCGAGCAGGCAGGCATCAAGAACCCGCCGAAGACCCGGCAGGAGTGGGTCGAGGACAGCCGGGTGCTCAATCGGGAGGGCAACCAGGGCATGTATCTCGCGGGCCAGAACTGGTACGTACTCGCCGGGTTCATCTGGGACGAGGGCGGCGACCTGGCCAACGACAACGGCGGCGAATGGGAAGGCGCCCTGGACACCCCCGCCGCACTCAAGGGCATGGCCTTCTACAAGGAACTCCAGTCGTACGGCAACGGCCCCAAGGACGCCGACGAGGAAAAGCCTCCGCAGACCGACGTGTTCGCCAAGGGCGATGTCGCGCAGATCATCTCCGTGCCGGGCAGCGCAAAGCTCATCGAGCAGAAGAACCCCGAACTCAAGGGGAAACTGGGATACTTCCCGATCCCCGGCAAGACCGCGAAGAACCCCGGCTCCGTGTTCACCGGCGGTTCCGATCTGATCGTTCCGCAGAAGGCGGCCGAGCGCAGCGCCGGCATAGACGTGGTCAAGGCGCTCGCGGGCGAGAAGTGGCAGGAGGATCTCGCCAGGACGATGAGTTACGTACCGAACAAGCCGACCCTCGCCCATGTCATCGAGGGCCAGGCGGGCACCGCGGCCATGGCCGAGGGCGCCAGGCGTGGGCGCGCCACCCCGAGCTCGCCCCAGTGGGCGGCTGTCGAGGCCGACAACCCGATCAAGCCGTACATGACGGCTGTCCTGCAGGGCGGTGACCCGCTGGAAGAGGCCAGATCCGCTTCGGAACGGATCACCGGCGAGCTCGCGGGCAGCTGAGGGGCAGCTCGATCGGTGCACGGCAGGGTGCTAAGGTTCTTCGTTCGGACCAGGCTGGGCTCGCGGGGTCCGTCACACACATCTGCGGCGTTGTCGTCGGTCTTCCCCGAGCTCTCGGCTTCGCTCGAGCAGGGGAGACCTCATTCGCTCCGCGTGGGCTCCTTCCTCCGCCTTGCGGCTGCACGCACCACGGTGACATCAGCCGCTCCGCGGCGGGCCGCTCCCTGATCCAGCCCGATCCAAACGAAAGACCCTAGGTCCGCCGCCCGACACCTCGGGATTCAGCCGTCGCACATCCAGGCTCTCCACAGCGGTCACGTCGAATCCAGCCGGTCAAGGAAGAAGTAAGGGGCCGGGCCGTCGCAGCAGTGCGGCAGCCCGGCAGCCGCCCTTGCCGATCCGTCCCCGGAGACCGTCATGAACGCGCTTCCCACCCCACCACTCGTCGCCGGACCGTTCACCGCCACCCCCTCCGTACCGCAGCAGCCCGCCCCGGTGCAGTCCGCCCCGGCGCTGTCCGAGGCTCCGGCCCCGTCCGACAGCCCTGCCCCGCCGCTCTACCGGGTCTCCCTAGCCGTCAGCCCGGAAGACGTGCGCGCCGCACAGCGGTTGCGTCACCAGGTCTTCGCCGGTGAACTCGGCGCCCGGCTCGACGGCCCCGAACCCGGCCTGGACAGCGACGCCTTCGACGCGTACTGCGACCACCTGCTGGTACGGGAGGTGGCGAGCGGCGACGTCATCGCCACGTACCGGCTCCTGCCGCCCGAGCGGGCCCGGATCGCCGGACGTCTCTACGCGGAGAGCGAATTCGATCTCGGCCGCCTCGGCCCGATCCGCGACGATCTGATCGAGGTCGGCCGCTCCTGCGTCCACCCGGCCCACCGGGACGGCGCCGTCATCGCCCTCATCTGGGCGGGCCTCGCCCGCTACATGGAGCGCAGCGGGCACAACTGGCTGGCCGGCTGCTGCTCGATCTCCCTGGCCGACGGCGGCGTGCTGGCCGCCGACTCCTGGGACACCGTAAGGACGAAGTACCTGGCCCCCGAGGAGTACTGGGTCACCCCGCACCGTCTCTGGCAGCCCACCGCCGCCACCCGCCCCACCGGAGCCGTGGGTGCCGCCGGTGCCACCCCCGCGCGCACCGGGCTCGCCGCGCTCCCGCCGCTGCTCCGCGGCTACCTGCGGCTCGGCGCCTGGGTATGCGGTGCGCCCGCGCACGACCCGGACTTCAACGTCGCCGACCTCTACGTACTGCTGTCGTTGCGCCGCACCGACCCGCGCTATCTGCGCCACTTCCTTTCGCTCGCTCCGCTGACATGAGCGTCTGGCTGCCCACGGCACCCTGCACCCCGCACACCTGCGCCGGTCACACCGGCCCCGTGCGCGGCCGGCTCCTGGCCTGCGCCCTGCTGATCACGGGATGCACCTTCGTCCTCGTAGGCGTGTTGTGCTTCCCGGCCGTGCTGCTGCTCGGCCGGGCACCGCGGGACCGGTTGATCCGGTGGTGGGCCTACGGGGTGGTGCGTGCGTTCGGCGTACGGGTACGGGTGATCGGCCGACCACAGTCGCCGGCCGGAGAGGCGCGCGTCGGCGCACTCGTTGTCGCGAACCACATCTCGTGGCTGGACATACCACTCGTCGCCGCCGTGCTCCCCGGCCGGATGCTCGCCAAGAGCGAGATCCGGCGCTGGCCGCTGCTCGGTGCGCTCGCCGCTCTCGGCGGCACGCTGTTCGTCGATCGCGACCGGCTGCGGGCGCTGCCCACGGCCGTGCGCGACATAGCGGGGGCGCTGCGCGACGGGGCCCGGGTGGTGGTGTTCCCCGAAGGCAGCACCTGGTGCGGGCGCGGAACCGGCGGCCGGTTCCGGCCCGCCGCGTTCCAGGCCGCACTCGACGCGCACGTCGATGTCCGCCCGGTACGCATCACCTACCGCACCGCGCGGCCGGACGAACCGGCAGCAGGCGCCGCCGCCTTCGTCGGGGACGATCCACTCACCGCCTCACTGTGGCGCGTGGTCACGGCGGCCGGACTGACCGCAGAGATCCGCGTCCTGCCGCCGATCCCCGCGGGCACGCTGCCCGGCCGCCGTGCGCTCGCCCGGGCCGCTCAGACCGCCGTGGCCAGCGACAGCGCGAAGCGGTCCGCGGAATCCGTCCACCACTGAGTCAGCTTCAGCCCCGCCGGGGCGAGCTCGCCCCGGATCCCCTCCTTGCGGAACTTCGCCGACACCTCCGTGCGCAGGCCCTCGCCGGCCTCGAACGGAACCACCAGATCCAGCCCGGGGATCTTCACCGTCAGCGCTCTGCGGGCCCGCAGGCGCATCTCGATCCACTCCTGCCGCCGGTCCCACAGCGCCACATGGTCGAAGTCGGCCGGGTCGAAGTCCGCGCCCAGCTCCCGGTCGACGACCGTCAGTACGTTCTTGTTGAACGCCGCCGTCACTCCGGCCGCATCGTCGTACGCCGCGACCAGCACCTCCTCGTCCTTCACCAGATCTGTGCCGAGAAGCAGCGCGTCGCCCGGCGAGAGCAGCGACCGCACGGATTTCAGGAACACCGCCCGCTCGTCCGGCAGCAGGTTGCCGATCGTGCCGCCCAGGAACGCGACCAGACGCGGTCCCGGCGTGTCGGGCAGCACGAGCTCGCCCGTGAAGTCGGCGATCAGCGCGTGGACCGAGAGATCCGGCCGTTCCACGAGCAGCGCCTCGGCCGCGCCTCGCAGCGCGCTCTCGCTCACATCCACCGGCACGTAGCTGTGCAGTCCGGGCAGCGCGTCGAGCAGGTGCCGGGTCTTCTCCGACGAGCCGGAACCCAGCTCGATCAGGGTCTTCGCCCCGGACGCAGCGGCGATCTCCGGCGCGCGGGCGACCAGGATCTCCCGTTCGGCGCGGGTCGGGTAGTACTCGGGGAGCCGGGTGATCTCCTCGAAGAGCTCGCTGCCGTGCGCGTCGTAGAACCACTTGGGCGGCAGCGCCTTCGGGTGCCGGGTCAGACCGTGCAGCACATCGGCGCGCAGCGCCGCGTCCGTCGCGTCCACCGGCAGGGTGCGGGTCAGCAGAAAGGGACTCACTCGGTGGGCTCCTTGAGCGGGGTGAGCAGAACGTCGGCGCGGGTCGCGACCAGCAGAGTGCGGTCGGGGACCTCTTGCCAGTGCGGATCGTCGTCGTAGGGTTCCGAGGCCACGACCGTTCGGTGGCCCGGCTCGGCCAGGTACCACAGGGTGTCGCCCCAGGCCGTCGCCACGATCGTCGTACCGTCGGTGAGCAGCAGATTCAGCCGCGAGCCGGGCGCCGCTTCCGCGACCTCGCGCACCGTGTCGGCGACCGCCTGGGGCACGTCGTCGCCATCCGCGGCCCGGTGCCGCACCAGTGCCCAGATCAGGGCCGAGTCGCAGCGCGCGGCAAGGGCGAGGAGGTCGGCCGGGGGCAGCGTGGCGGCGAGCGCCGCCAGTGATCCTGGCCAGCCCTTCACCGCGCCGTTGTGGCTGAACAGCAGCCGCCCCGCGGCGAACGGCGCAGCCGCAGCCTCACCGTCCGCGTCCCTCTCGGTGGCGTCCCGGACGGCCGCGAGCAGCGCCGTGCTGCGTACGACTCTGGCCAGATCGTCGAACGACTGGTCGGCCCAGATGGGTCCCTGGCGCCGGTAGCGTCCCGGGACCGGGTCGCCGTCCGCGTACCAGCCCACGCCGAAGCCGTCCGCGTTGACCGTTCCGTACTTCTGACGGCGCGGTTCCCAGGACTGGCGGACCAACGCGTGGGGCGGACGGGTCAGCAGGTCAGCGAGAGCCACGGGTGGCCCAAGATAGGCAATATGGCGGCACATCAGAGATCCTTCGCGGTATGGAGGTCCCTCGCGGTACGGAATCCGGAGAAGATCTGGCGCCGCACCGGAAGGTCCCAGTTCCGGAACGTGCCCCGGCAGGCCACGGTGTCCACGGCGAACGAGCCGCCGCGCAGCACCTTGTGGGCGGGCCCGAAGAAGACCTCCGAGTACTCGCGGTAGGGGAATGCCGAGAAGCCCGGATAGGGGAGGAAGTCGCTCGAGGTCCACTCCCACACATCGCCGATCAACTGCCGTACTCCGAGCGGTGACCGACCCGCCGCATACGCCCCGGCGGGTGCGGGCCGCAGATGGCGCTGGCCCAGGTTGGCCCGCTCGGGGGACGGGTCCTCGTCGCCCCACGGATAGCGTCGTGAACGCCCTGACGCCGGGTCGTGGCGCGCCGCCTTCTCCCACTCGGCCTCGGTGGGCAGCCTGCGCCCCGACCAGCGGGCGTACGCGTCCGCCTCGTACCAGCTGACATGGAGTACCGGCTCGTCGGCGGGCACCGGTTCGGTCACTCCGAAGCGGCGGCGCAGCCACTGGCCTCCGTCCCGGTGCCAGAACAGCGGGGCGGTCAGCCGGTGCTCACGGACCATCGCCCAGCCCTCGGGGGCCCACCACCGCTGGTCGGTGTAGCCGCCGTCCTCGACGAAGCGCTCGTACGCGCCGCAGGTGACCGGCGCCGTGTCGATGAAGAACCCTGGCACCTCACGCACATGGGCAGGGCGCTCGTTGTCGAGCGCCCACGGCTCGGTCGACGTACCCATGGTGAACGGGCCACCGGGAACCATGACTTCGGCGGGCAGTGAGGCCGCGTCGGTGGGCCGCGGCGGCTCCGGTGCGGTGAGCACGGCCGGACCGGATCGCAGCTGATGGGTGATCAGCATCGTCTCGTCGTGCTGCTGCTCGTGCTGGGCGATCATTCCGAAGGCGAAGCCGGCCTCCACGAGCGGGCGGTCACCGATCAGGGCGGTGCTCTCCAGGACGTCCAGGGCCCTGCCGCGCACCTCCGCGGCATACGAGCGGGCCTCGGCAGGCGGCAGCAGCGGAAGAGAGGGGCGGCTGGCCCGCGGATGCTCGAAGGCGTCGTACAGCCCGTCGATCTCGGGGCGCATCGCCTCCCGCCCGGCGACGACGCGCAGCAGCCACAGCTCCTCCTGATTGCCGATGTGGGCGAGGTCCCAGACCAGGGGCGACATCAACGGCGAGTGCTGGGCCGTCAGGTCACGGTCGTCGACGCTGTCGGTGAGGAGCGTGGTGCGATCCCGGGCGGTGAGGAGCGCCGCGAGAGCGCGCTGCCGCAGCGCCTCCGTGTCGAGATCGGGCGTCGGGGTTGCGGGGTCAGTCATGAGCGGGCTTTCCTTCCCTCATCCGGACGGAGCGCCGGGGCGCCGCATGCACCGAGGGCATCGCGAGCAGTTCGGGCAGGTCGTCGGCCGGACATCGGCCCCGGGCGACGAAACGGTCGTGGAAGACCGCCACCGCCTGCTGAACGGCCTCGGACGCACCCAGTCGGGGCAGAGCCTCCAGCGCCACTTCGAAGCAGGTCGCGGCCGTCACCCGCAGTTCCGGGTCGGACAGGCCGGCACGGGCGGCGCCGACCCAGAGCGGATTGCGCGGAGCGGACCGCGCGCCTGCTATCTCGGCCAGAGGTTTGACGGTGCGGTACACGGTCTCGGCAGCCTCGGGGTCGTCGAACAGAGCGGTGGTGACGGCGAGCGGCACGAGCCATCCGTCGTCACCGAACTGTGCGTCGATCATGCGCAGTTCGAGATGTCCGCGCGGGCGAGCCGGCGGAAACAGCGTGGTCATGTGGTACTCGAGATCGGCGCGCGTCGGCGGCCGCGGCGCGCCCGTACGGATCCAGTCCCGGAAGGTCAGACGGGCCGGCACGGCCCACGGCGCCTCGTCGCTCCGGATACACATCACCGGGGCGTCGAGCACATGCGTGGCCCAGTCGTCGCGCGGGGCGGAACGGCCCGGCGGTGCCAGGCTCCGTACCGGATCGAGGTCGGCCCACAGCGACTGGCGGGTGGACCGCCATCCCGTCGGCCGGCCCTCCCGGTACGGCGAGTTGGCGAACGCCGCCACCAGCACCGCACCCAACAGATGCACCAGCTGCCAGCGCCGCCCGTAGCCGAGCGGCCCCGGCTCCTCCTCGCCGGCGTCCAGACAGACCTGGACGGACGCGGTGGAGCACATCATGGCGCGACCCGCCGGTCCCGACCGGTCCAGCGAGGCCTCCAAGGCGTCGTAGCGGGGCTCGTGCAGCAGACGACGCGGCGGATGCCACGGATCGACACCGAGACCGACCGGTACGAGGTCCAGCCGGCCGAGCGCGGCACGTACGGCGGCCAGGTCGGTGGCCATGGCATCGATACAGGCCATCAGGGAGTCCGCCGGCAGCGAGCTGAGCTCCAGCTGTCCGCCGGGTTCGAACGTGAGCGCCGCACTCAGCGGCAGCGCGCCCACGGCGGCGACGGCCGCGTCGATACGGTCGTGGGCGACCGGGGTACGGGGCCGGTCACGGTCGTGAATGAGCCATTCGAGCTCGACACCGACCGTCCGGGGCGGGCCGGTCTTGAAGCAGATGCATCGCAGTAAATCCTCCGCCTCGCCCTCACCGAGAGGGCGGTCGTAATCGGTCGGACCGTGGCCGACGGGTGCGTCCGGTGACATGCCGGGGCCTCCTTTTTCGGTACGTCCGTACCACCCAAACCCTTGCAGGGAGATCGCACAAGGGTGCCCTTGCGCGGCACATAATCCCGTTGCGCAGGGAGCGCAGGAGCGTCGATCATGCCCCGTATGCATTACACGGGGGAGTGCCGATGAGCGCACGGCTGCGCGCCATCGCGACAGAGACCGAGTCCATTGTCGAAGCCGGGCTCTACCGCACGCCCGAGGGGCGTGAGATCAGTATTGAGCGCACTCTGGCCGCCGCGCTCTCCGGGACCCGGCTGTACGGGCCCGACCCGGTGCCCGTCGCCGCACTCGACACCGACCGCACCGCGGTCATCCAGGTGACCGGCGAGAGCAGCCTGCAGGCGGCGCACCGGATGACCGGCGAAGGGCCCGGCAGGATCGCCGTTCTGAACTACGCCTCCGCCCGTAACCCCGGGGGTGGTTACCTCAACGGCGCGCAGGCCCAGGAGGAGGCCCTGTGCCGCGGCTCCGCGCTGTACGCCACCCTGCTGCGGGCCCCCGACTACTACGCCCACCACCGGGCCGAACGCAGCGCGTTCTACACCGATCGGGTGATCCACTCGCCCGGCGTGCCGGTGTTCCGCGACGACCGGGGGCGGCTGCTGAACAGCCCGTACACCGTCGGCTTCCTCACCTCGCCGGCGCCCAACGCCGGAGTGATCCGCAGCCGGACGCCCGAGGACGCCCACCGCATCCCCGCGGTGCTCGCGTCCCGCGCCGAGCGGGTGCTGGAGGTCGCCGCCGTGCGCGGGTACCGCAGGCTCGTGCTCGGGGCCTGGGGCTGCGGCGTGTTCATGAACGATCCGGCGCAGGTGGCCGGCGTGTTCCGGGCGCTGCTCGCCGACGGGGGCCGGTTCGCCGGCCACTTCGAGCAGATCGTCTTCGGCATCCTCGACCGCAGCCGCACGGCGGCCACCCGCAACGCGTTCGCCCGGACGTTCGACCGCGAGCCGCGGACGTAACCGTGACGTTGAGCCGGAGGAGTGGCGGCCAACCGCAACGGGCACGTTGAGCCGGAGGAGTGTGCACCGACCGTGACGGCCGACGTCGGACCGGCGCTGTGGGAAGCGGCTCTGACGGCGACGTCGAGCCGTGGGCGCCAACCGTGACCGTCAGGTCGAGCTGGAGGGATGGGCGCCGGCCGTGACGGTGTCGAGCCGGAGAGGCCGACGTCAGCCGCCACGGCCGGTGGGTCCGGCCCCGTCGGTCAGCTCCAGCCGTAGCGCTCCCGCAGCCGCCCGACGACCAGATCGAACCGGTCCCGGTCCAGCGCGCACGCCTCGCGGCGCATCCCGTCCTCGTGCACCCGCAGCACCCGGTCCAGATCGACCCAGGACGGCCGGCCCGAGCTGTCCCACGGCCCGGCGCCGAGGGCCACCCACTCGCGCTCCCGGTCGTGCTGCTTGCTGGAGAGCTGCACGGCGAGCAGCGTGCCCGCCGCCTCGCGTGCCACCACGAGCACCGGGCGGTCCTTGCCCCGGCCGTCGTTCTCCTCGAACGGCACCCAGGTCCAGACGATCTCGCCGGGGTCGGGATCGCCGTCACGGTCGGGGGCGTACGAGGTGCGGACCTGGCCCACATCGTGCGGGTCGGCCTCGGCGGTGGCGGTCGGACCGGAACGGCCGGGGAAGTCGGCCGAGCCGTCGGTGCTGGTCATACCGAATGTGCTGACTGAACGGTGAGGGATCGTCATCCGGACACCGTAGAACGTGCACGACCCATTCCGTGGAGCCGGGTCCGCCGAACACGCGGCGGACCGGGAAGGACGACGCCGATGCGCTGCGGAGGGCACCGGGCGCGCCGTTCCGCTCGACGGGACAGCACAGAGCTGTGGCCGGTACTCGCCCGTGATTGACGGACAAGAACCGGCCACAGCTGCCACGACCGGTCAGGAGGGTGCGCCGCCCTCCTGACCACCCGTCACCGGAATGTGCTCCTTGCGCGGCGCGGGCGGGACGGCGGGCGCGACACCGTTGACCGGGGGTGCAGCCTCCGTCCCGCCGTTGCTCCGGCCATCGTTCCGGCCGTCGCCCTGGCTCATCGTGGACAGGAGCTGGCGGGCCAGGCCCAGCCCCGTACCACCCATCGTCAGCGCCTTCGCGAACATCTCCGACATGCCGTCCGCCCCGTTCAGCAGCACCATGTGATCGACGCTGCTGAAGGCGCCTGCGCCGGCCTCGACGATCTCCGGCCACCTCTCCGCCAACTGCTGTGCGACCACGGCTTCCTGGTTCTCCGCCAAGGCGGCGGCCCGTGCCTTGATCGCCTCCGCCTCGGCCAGACCCTTCGCCCGGGTCGACTCGGCCAGCGCGAGCCCCTTGGCCTGCGCCGCTGCTGCCTCCGCCTCACCGGTCGCCCGGGTCGCCGACGCGGCTGCGGTGCCACGCGCCTTGGTCGCCTCGGCTTCGGCGATCGCCGCCGTCTTCACCCGGTTGGCCTCGGCGATCGCAGCGAGCTCCGTCTCCTTCGCATGCGCCTCGGCGGCCGAGATCCGGGCGTCGCGCTCGCCCTCCGCCAGCGTGCGCTTCTCGTACGCCTGGGCATCGGCGGGCTTCCGCACGTCGACCTGCAGCTGTTGCTCGCGCCGCTGGGCCTCCAGCTCGGCGACCCGGGTCTCCTGGACCACGACCTCCTGCCGGGCCGCTGCGTCGGCGAGCGGACCTGCCTGCCGTGACTTGGCCGCGGCCTTGTCCCGCTCGGCCTGGTAGCCGGCCTGCAGGATCTCGCTGTCGCGGGTCGCCTCCGACATCCGGGCGGCGGCCTGCTGCTCCGCCTCGGTGGCCCGCCGGTTGGCCTCGGCCTGCGCGATCCGGGCATCCCGCTGAACGGCGGCGGCATGCGGCATGGCGAGATTCTTGATGTACCCGGTCGGGTCCTCGATCTCATGGATCTGCAGCGAATCGACGATCAGCCCGAGCTTCTCCATCTCACTGCCGCACGCCGCCCGGGTCTGACCGGTGAGCTTCTCCCGGTCCCGGATCATGTCCTCGACGGTCAACCCGCCCACGATGGAACGGAGATGACCGGCGAACACGTTGTGCACCCGCTCCGCCATCATCTTCTGCTGGTCGAGGAAGCGGCGGGCCGCATTGGCGATCGACACGAAGTCGTCGCCCACCTTGAAGATGACAACACCGCGCACCCGCAGGGGAATCCCCTGATGCGTGACGCAGTCGACGGACAGTTCCGTCTCGTTGAGGTCGAGAGACATCTTCCGTACCGCTTGCACACCGGGCAGGACGAGCGTGCCGTGCCCGGTGACGATACGGAACCCCATGCCCTGCCCAAGACCTTCGGTCTTGTGCTTGGAGCCCGATATGACCAGTGCTTCGTTCGGCTCGGCCACTCGCCACATCAGCTTGAAAAGGCCGATCAACACAATGATGGCGGCGAGAACCAGACCCGCCGTGACGCCGATGACCATCGGCATGCGCCCCCTTATCGCAGTGCCCCGTCGGCACTGCTGAACAGACGGAGTCTTCTCCTGGGGGCGACGGCGGAGAAGAGGTGTACAAAACCTTGCCGCATTCTTGACTCCGCGGACCCGACGCCTGTGCGTCACACACCTCAACTGGTCTGCGCGTGCACGTCAACTGTCGTACGCGCGCGCCACATACACCGTGCGCGGGGGGAGATACTCGATCACCGTCACCACGGTCCCCGGATCCATGCGGTCCTTCGGTGAGGACGGGTACGCGAGGAAGTGCTCGGCGCCCCCGCGAATCCGTACGATCACCTCGCCGACCAGCCCCGGCCCCACCGTCCCGGTCACCCGGCCGAGCAGTCCCACCATCGACGAGTCATCCATGCCCCGGAGCGTACCCACGCAGGACCGGTCTGGAAGACTGCCCGACGCCATGAGCCAGTTACCCGAGCAGCCCTCCGAAGGTCCGGTCCCGACGAGCGCCGACGTGGCGCGACTCGCAGGCGTCTCCCGGGCCACCGTGTCGTACGTACTCAACAACAACTCGTCCGTGCGGATCAGTGATCCGACCCGCCGTCGGGTCAGGGAAGCAGCCGGCGAACTCGGCTACGTTCCGCACGCGGCGGCCCGAAGTCTGCGCGCCGGACACACCCGGATGGTGCTGCTGCCCACCGGTGACCATCCGGCCGGACCGCTCCACCACCGCTTCTTCCATGAGCTCGAGTCAGGCCTGCGCCGCCTCGACTACACCGTGGTCCAGCACGGCAGCCTCGGCCTGGACGCCGAGGAGGCCGCCCGTGCCTGGGCCGAGCTCCGCCCTGTCGCCGTCGTCGCCCCCGGCGGGATCGCCCTCACCCCGCAGGGCATCGCTGTGCTCCGGCGTTCCGGGGCCAGGGCGGTGATCACCCTCGGCCCGCAGCCGGTCGAGGGTGCCCACGCCCTGGTCATGGACGAGCAGGAGGTGGGCCGTTGCGCCACCACGCATCTTCTGGAGCGCGGCCGCCGCCGGATCGGAGTGGTCATGCCCGAGGAACGGGGCGTCGGCGTGTTCGCCGAACCCCGGCTGGCCGGAGCCCGGCGGGCCGCGGCCGGTGGCGGAGCCCGTATCGAACCGCTGCCCCTGCGGTACGAGGAGGAGCCGGCCGCTGCCCTCGCCGCGCGCTGGCGCACGCTCGGACTCGACGCCGTGTTCGCGTACAACGACGACTACGCGATGCTTCTGATGCGGGCGCTCCAGGACGCGGGCATCGAGGTGCCCGGCGAGACCGCCGTGATCGGAGCCGAGGATCTGATGCTGGGCAGGCTGCTGAGGCCCCGGCTGAGCAGTGTGCGGATGGAACTGGCGACGGCGCAGCCACTGGCCGATCTCGTCGACCGGCTGGTGCGGAACCCGGGGAGCGAGCCCGAGCGGCACGACCTGCTGAGTGCGCGGGCGATCCCCCGCGAGTCGAGCTGAGGCGGCGGGGCGTGGTCGTCGGGCTCACCGGCGGCGGGACATGGGGTGGCCTGCCCGGCACTGCAACACGGCAGCGCGGCAACGTGCGCGCCGCGCGTCGCTTGCTTAGCGTCATGACCATGAGCTATCCGCAGAGTTACGAGATCCTGCTCGTCCCCGGGTTCACCGACACCAGGACCGAACCGGCCGAAGCCCCCGAACGCCCGGAAGCCACCGACGACACCGAGCACACCGAGGCTCCCGACTCCGTCGCCGTCATCCGCTCGGCCGTCGTGGAGGCCACGGGTGAGACGGGGGCCTCGGGCTACCCCCGGTACGCCGGGGAGGGCATGGTGGCGGACATCGATCCGGTGACCCGGACCGTGGAGGCCCTGCTGATCGACGGCGCCGAACTGGACTACGGCCTCTCGGTCAGGGTCTCGGAGCGGAAGACCCAAGGCTGAGCCGGGACGCAGGGAACTTCCTTCCACTGATGGAGAGTTGGGAGGTTCCGTCGCTGAGTGAGGTCAGCACGGAACGGCGGGCGCAAAAGGGAGCAGCAGTTCGATCAATTCCCTTGTCGGTGGGTGCCGCGTGGCTACGATGTTGCAGGTTCAACCGAGCGAGGTCACGTTCGATCGCCGAACGCAGTTCGCACGGTTGCGCCGGATCGCGTCGTCCCGCGAACCCGCGGCCGCACCCCGCACCCCCGCGCCCCACCGCATGGGACCACCGCTCGAACCGATCGACTGGAGAGTCTTCATGTCCCTGCTCGACCCCAAGGCCTGGCAGTCCCGCACGCTTGCGGGAGGTGAGTCGGACGTCGTCGAGCCCGCCACCGGCGAGGTGCTCGGACGTGTCACGCTGGCCGCGCCCGAGGACATCGCCGCGGCCGCCAGGTCCGCGGCCGCCGCCCAGGACGCCTGGTCCCGCACCCCGCACTTCGTCCGCGCCGCGGTCCTGCGCCGGGCCGGCGACCTGTTCACCGCGCACGCCGACGAACTGCGCGAATGGATCGTACGGGAGTCGGGCTCGATCCCCGGCAAGGCCGACTTCGAGCTCCACGTCGCCGCCCAGGAGTGCTACGAGGCCGCCGCGCTCGCATCCCGGCCGACCGGTGAGGTACTGCCCAGCGAGGACGAGCGTCTCTCCTACACCCGGCGCGTCCCGGTCGGCGTCGTCGGCGTGATCGCCCCGTTCAACGCGCCGCTGATCCTCTCCATCCGGTCCGTCGCCCCCGCACTCGCCCTGGGTAACGCGGTCCTCCTCAAGCCCGACCCGCGCACCGCCGTCTGCGGCGGGCTCGCGCTGGCGGCGGTCTTCGCCGAGGCCGGACTCGACGAACACCTGCTGCACGTCCTGCCCGGCGGCGCCGAGGCCGGACAGGCGCTGGTCGCCGAACCGCGCGTGCCGGTCATCTCCTTCACCGGCTCCACCGCGGCGGGCCGCGCCGTCGGTGAAGCTGCCGGACGGCTCCTCAAGCGCGCCCACCTGGAACTCGGTGGCAACTCCGCCCTTGTCGTTCTGGAGGACGCCGACCTGGAGGGCGCGGTGGCCCAGGCCAGTTGGGGCTCGTTCTTCCACCAGGGCCAGATCTGCATGACCACCGGCCGACACCTCGTACACGCCTCGCTGCTCGACGAGTACGTCGAACGGCTCGTCGCCAAGGCGGACGCGCTGGCGGTCGGCGACCCGCACCGTGAGCAGGTCCACCTGGGCCCGATCATCGACCGTGGCCAGCTCGGCAAGATCCACCGGCTGGTCGAGTCGAGCACCGCAGGCGGCGCGAAGCTCGCGGCCGGTGGTACCCACCGCGATCTGTTCTACCGCCCCACCGTCCTCACCGACGTCGACGACCACACGCCTGCCTACACCGAGGAGGTCTTCGGTCCGGTGGCCCCCGTGCGGTCCTTCGAGACCCTGGACGAGGCCGCGGCGCTGGCCGCCGACAGCCCGTACGGACTCTCCCTCGGCATCGTCACCCGTGACACCGCGCTCGGCCTGGAACTCGCGGACCGGATCCCGACCGGCATCGTCCACATCAACGACCAGACGGTGAACGACGAGGCGGTCGCGCCTTTCGGCGGCATCGCCGCGTCCGGCACCGGCGCACGGTTCGGCGGCGGGGCCAACCTGGAGGCCTTCACCGAGCTGCGCTGGACGACTGTGCGCCACGAACCGGCCGGCCACCCCTTCTAGCCGCCCCTTCCGGCCCTCAGGTCCTGTCCGCCTCCGCAACGCCAGGAGGGCCCGGCCGATGGCCGGGCCCTCCTCCACCCGCAGTCGGGGCGCGCAGGCTACTGCTGCTGTTCCTTCTGCTGGTTCTCGATGGACTTGCGCACCTCGTCCATGTCCAGCTTCCGGGCCTGTCCGATGACATCCTCCAGAGCAGCCTCCGGCAGTGCCCCGGGCTGGGCGAACACCGCCACATTGTCCCGGACGATCATCAGCGTCGGAATGGACTGGATCTCGAAGGCCGCCGCCAGCTCCTGCTGCGCCTCGGTATCGACCTTGGCGAAGACCAGGTCGTCGTGGCGCTCGGACGCCGCGTCGTAGACCGGCGCGAACTGCCGACACGGGCCGCACCAGGAAGCCCAGAAGTCGATCAGGAGGAACTCGTTCTCGCTGACGACCTGATCGAAGTTTTCTTTGGTGAGCTCTACGGTGCTCATGCTTCTGTACCTCTTCCTGTGCCCGCTGGGACCTGTCCCGGACAACGGTCGCTTCCTTTGCGCTATTCCGCCTGCCCATGTGGCCGCAGCCCACACCCACCACCAGACTGTCCCCATGACAGATGCTGATGCTGTGAAAAACGCCGTATACGACGTCGTGGTGATCGGCGCGGGGCCGGTGGGGGAGAACGTGGCGGACCGGACCCGCGCGGCCGGGCTGAGTACGGCGGTCGTCGAGGCGGAGCTGGTCGGCGGCGAATGCTCGTACTGGGCCTGTATTCCCAGCAAGGCCCTGCTGCGCCCGGTCGTCGCCCGTGCCGACGCGCGCAGGGTCCCCGGCCTCAGCGCAGCCGTGCAGGGCCCACTGGACACGGCCGCGGTCCTTGCCCACCGCGACTGGTACGTCTCGGACTGGCACGACGACGGGCAGGTCGCCTGGCTGGAGGGCGTCGGTGCGGATCTCTACCGGGGCCAGGGCCGTCTGGCCGGTACGAAGCAGGTTTCCGTCACCACCCCCGACGGCACCGAACACCGGCTCACCGCGCGGCACGCCGTCGCCGTCTGCACCGGCAGCCGCGCCGTGGTTCCCGACCTGCCCGGAGCCGCCGATGCCCGCCCCTGGACCAGCCGGGAGGCGACCAGCGCGAAGGAGGTTCCGGGCCGCCTGGTGATCGTCGGCGGTGGGGTCGTCGGCGTGGAGATGGCCACCGTCTATCAGGCGCTCGGCGCCCAGGTCACGATGCTGATCCGTGGCAAGGGCCTGCTGCCGAAGATGGAGCCGTTCGCCGGTGAGCTGGTCGCCGAGGCGCTGACCGAGGCCGGAGCCGACATCCGTACCGGCGTCTCGGCCACCTCCGTCAACCGCACAGCCCCGGACGGCCCCGTCACCGTCGAACTGGACAGCGGCGAGCGCATCGAGGCCGACGAGATCCTCTTCGCCACCGGCCGCGCCCCGCGCACCGACGACCTCGGGCTGGAGACGGTGGCCCTGAAGCCCGGATCCTGGCTCCCGGTCGACGACAGCTGCCGTGTGGAGGGCAGTAACTGGCTCTACGCCGTCGGCGACGTCAATCACCGGGCGCTCCTCACCCATCAGGGCAAGTACCAGGCCCGCATCGCGGGTGCCGCGATCGCCGCCCGCGCCCAAGGTGCCCCGCAGGCGACCGGTCGTTGGGGCGCCCACACGGCGACCGCCGACCACGCGGCCGTCCCTCAGGTGGTCTTCACCGACCCGGAGGCCGCGTCCGTCGGTCTCACCCTCGCCGAGGCGGAGCGGGCGGGCCATCGCGTACGCGCCGTCGACTACGACCTCGCCGCGGTCTCGGGCTCCGGCCTCTACGCGAGCGGTTACCGGGGCCGCGCCCGCATGGTCGTCGACCTCGACCGGGAGACCCTGCTCGGCGTCACCTTCGTCGGGCCGGGCATCGGCGAGCTGTTGCATTCGGCGACCGTCGCGGTCGCGGGCGAGGTCCCCATCGACCGGCTCTGGCACGCGGTCCCCGCCTTCCCCACGATCAGCGAGGTCTGGCTGCGCCTGCTGGAGGCGTACCGCGGCTGAGTACGGTCGGTGGGCCGACGCGTGGAGGGACGGGATCCCGACGTGGCCCGAGCGCCCCTGCAGGAGGCGGGGTCGCTGCGCTGTCGGGATCCGTCGCCCCCGCGTACTCGCACGCTGCCCTCGCGTCCCGAAGTGCGGCGGAGTGGCGGCGAGCTCGTCGGGCGAAGCATTTCCCGGTTCTCACCCGTATTGGCGCCGCCCGCCCATCCCGTGGCCGACAGCACCGAGAATCGTGTTTCTCCACGTGGCCGACGACTGCTGTCGCTCACACCCGACCCGGGCCAGGAGACCGTGGCCCGGATCGCAACCGATCACTCCGCGATCAGGTGCTGAGCAGGCGGTTGAAGAACGAGCGGTAGCGCTGAAGCGCTATGCGCAGATCCTCGGTGAGGACCTCCTCACCCCGGCCCCACTGGCTTTCGAGCCCTTCCTTGCGGGATGCGAACGACCGGGCCAGCGTCTGCATGACCTCGGCGACCAAGGCGTCGGCCGTACGGACGGCGTCCTGCGGATCGTCGACGAAGGCTGTCTGGACGGCCTGCCATTTGGCCTTGAAGGCCTCGGCTTCCTCGGGACCGAGAAGCGGCTCGTTCTCCTGGCCCTGCTCCGGCGCCGAAGCGTGCGGTGTACCCGCCACGGCCTGCTCCGTGGACGGGGATCCCTCGGCGGCGCCCACGGTGGGCGGGGGAGCGGCCGCCGCTGCCGGCGGTGTTCCACGATCTGCGTCTCGGTCGTCCCGGGGCCGGGCGAGATCCTCGGTGCTGAGTCCCGCGTCGGTCGCGCTGCTGTGGTCGCCTGCTCCACCGTGTTCGCGCTGCATGCTTGTTCACCTCGTCCGAATGGGTTTCGACGGGCTCTCGATCCGTGGCCCGCCGGTATACGCGGGCGCCGGGTCAAGTGTGTTGCTGCCCCGGCCTGTCGCCGTTGGTGAGCAGGTCGTCGAAGAGTGCGCGGTAGTGCACCATCGCTCCCCGCAGTTCCTCGGTGGTCGTCTGCTGGCCACCGGCTCGTGCATTGACTTCGTGGGCGGCGCGGTAATGCTCCAGCGTGCGCCCGTGTTCGACCGACAGATCCTTCACCTGCTGCTCATAGCCCTCGGTCGGGTAACCGCGTTCCTTCATGAGCCGGGTCACCAGCTGGTCCGCCTCACCGACCGCCTCTTGCGGACGGTCCACGAAGTGCTCCTGCACGCTGTTCCACTCCTGCGCGTACTGCTGACGAGCGGTCGAGGGCAGCGGCTTGAGATCGAGGTCGTCGTGACGTTGCTCGCGGTCGCGCAGATCACGCTCGGCCGCCGTGCGGCTGTCACCGGCTTCAACAGTGCGCTCGTACTCGGGCCCGAAGCGCTCCCGCAGATGCCGCCGCCGAATGGCGAGCCGGACAATCACCGCGAGGGCGACAAGGACCACCACCACGACGACGATGGCAACAATGATTCCTGTGGACATCTGGTCCTCCGATCGAGGTCAGCCACCCCCGTCATGTGCGGCTGCCTCAGTGGCCCTGTACCAGGCGGATATCCGACGGACCTCGGGAGACAGCCGAGGTTTCAGGCCGACGACACGGCCGATGGTCACCCCCTTCGACCAGGTGCGATCCGGTCCGGCGAACCCCTACACGACTCGCCTCTCCGGCACCTGCTCCTCCTCTTCCTCGTCGGGCAGCTTCACGTCGGTAACCGTGATGTCGACCTCTACGACCTCCAGACCGGTCATCCGCTCGATGGCGGCGATCACCTCGGTCCGGATGTCGCCCGCGAGCTCGACGATCGGGAAGCCGTATTCGACGATGATCGACAGGTCGACCGCGGTCTGGACCTCGCCGACCTCGACCTTGACCCCGCCGGTGACGGACCGACCTCCCGCTCCGGGCACTCGCTCCCGCGCGGTCCCCATACCGCGGATGAAGCCTCCGCCCATGCCCTGGACTCCGGGCACGCTCCGGGCCGCCAGCCCGGCGATCTTCGCCACCACGCCGTCGGCGATCGTGGTACGCCCTCGTGCCCCGGGTTCCGTCCGGCGGTTTTCTCGGCGGTTTTCGCTCTGCGGTCCTGCTCCGTGCGTGGACTCGGATGGGCGGGTGGTCTCGGGCCGGCTCAGCTGCGTCTGATCGGTCATGGTCGGTCGCCCTTCCGAAGAGGAGGTGGGCTCGATCGCCTTGGCCATTTTACGTACGATTTGTCAGCATTGCTTGGGCGGAAGGGTTCGCGGCCGGGTCCGCCGCGGAGGGGAGCAGTTCGGTGTGGGGGAGTCGGGTCCCGGGTGCCCGCCCTTCATCCGGGACAGGGGAGGCGCAGTCCGTCGTGACGCATGGTGGAGGGGGCGTACGTGATACCGCGGTCCGTCACGGAGACGGCTCACCCGGCTACCTTCCGTGCGCTGGGGTGTTCTGGTCCGTTCCGGTGCTCAGGGGCCGCCCGCAACGCAGGTTCCAACGCCCGGACCGGCCGCTGAGCTCGGTCAGTGTCAGCGGAGCGACGTCCAGCCGCCAGAACGCCTGCGGCGGAAGGCCCAGCGCATGCACGATCGCGGCCCGCACCGCAGCGGGTTCGACCACGGCGAGCACGCTGCCGTCATCGGCGCCCTCCCCATGCAGCGAATCCAGCCAGCCGCCCACCCGCGCATGCAGATCCAGCAGCGACTCACCGTCGTGCGGGGCGGCCGAGGGGTCGGACAGCCAGGTCGACACCGCCTCCGGCTCGTCCCGGCTCACCTCCGCCAGCCGTTGTCCGCGCCAGCGACCCAAGTCCCAGCCGCGAAGGGCAGGTTCGGGCTCGGACCGCAGCCCCAACGCCTCGGCGGTCCCGGCGCACCGCGCGTCCGAGCCGTGCACCCGGCGGTCGGCAGCCGGCACCTCGGCCGCGGCCGCACGCGCCCGCCGGACGCCGGACGCGTCGAGCGGGGTGTCGCCGTCGAAGCGGGCCTCGCGCAGCGCCGCGTTGAGCGCCGGTGAGATCAACATCACCCGTACCGTGAACACCCGCGTCAACTCCCTGAACTGTGGCCTCTTCAGTAAGCACACCATGGCATCCGGGGCTGTGGGGTGGGCAGATGGTGCCATGGCGGCGGGGTGCTCCCAGACGGTATGGTCGCGACGAACATGACGACGGTGTGATGGAAGTCCGGTGAGAATCCGGCACGGTCGCGCCACTGTGAACCCGTATCCGTACGGGAAGTCAGACCCAGCACTGTCGTCTCAGGCACCACGATCGGGACGCGTGTTCCCCCAGGAGGTTCTGCCATGGCACAGACTGCTGCCCCCGCCGCCGTCGCATCACCCGCCATCACTCCCATCTCGCTGAAGGCCATCGCCCCATGGGCGGTCTTCTTCGGCATTCTCATGCTCGTTCTGCTGTACTTCGTCGGCGCCGAGCAGGGCGCCACTGCGGTCATCTCCGGCGAGGGTGTCCACGAGTGGGTCCACGACGGTCGCCACCTGCTCGGTTTCCCCTGCCACTGACATACCGAGCAAGCCAGGGGAACCCCTCATGAACTCCATATCTGTCAGAGCCCTGCTGGTCCGCGGAATGCTGGCCGGCCTGGTCGCGGGCGCGCTCGCACTTGCCGTCGCCTACTTCCTCGGAGAGTCGCGGGTCGACGCGGCGATCGCCCTCGAAGAGGCGCACAGCCACGACCACGGCGGCGGCGAGGAACTCGTCAGCCGCGCCATGCAGTCCACGGCCGGCCTCGCCACCGGTGTCCTCGTCTTCGGCGTGGCCGTCGGCGGCATCGCCGCGCTCGTCTTCTGCTACGCCCTCGGCCGCATCGGCAGGTTCGGCCCCCGGGCCACGGCCGCACTGATCGCGTTCGGCGCCCTGCTGACCGTGTACGTCGTGCCGTTCCTCAAATACCCGGCCAACCCGCCGGCCGTCGGCAACCCCGACACGATCGGCCAACGCACCGCCATGTTCTTCCTCATGGTCGCTCTCAGTGTGCTGCTCGCCATTGCGGCCGTCATCCTCGGCAAGCGGCTGGCTCCTCGCCTGGGCAACTGGAACGCGACGATCGTCGCATCCGCCGCCTACGTCCTCGTCATCGGGCTCGCCTACGCCTTCCTGCCCTCGTTCAACGAGGTCGGCAAGGACTTCCCGGCCGGCCTGTTGTGGGAGTTCCGCCTCGCCACCCTCGCCGTTCAGGCCACGCTCTGGACCACTTTCGGTCTGTTCTTCGGCTACCTGACCGAACGGCTGCTGGTGCCGGGACCGGACCCGGTCCCGGCGGAGGGTGGCACGGTATCCCGCACGGCCACCGCTGCCGGCTGACCGGCCGAAACACCACTACGACCGAACCCGCCAGGAGCTGCCTGGCGGGTTCGGTCGTGGTAGGGGTCCAGCCGCCCGGGTGTCCGGCGTCATGACGGACGTCGAGCCGAGACCTGGGGAGAAGGTGCGGACCCGGCGGCTCCGTCCGTCGCAGCCGCTCCGTCCCCGCGTTCGGCCGCCGATCCGGCCGTCCAGTCGATCCGGTAGTGCCTCAGCAGGTCGTCCTCCCCGACGAAGCGCATCCCGGCCGCTGCCATGACGTGCTGGGACGCGGCGTTGTCGAGGTCGGCGTCGCCCTTGACCGACGCGACACCCTCGGCACGGGCGAACTCCAGCAGCGCGCGCAGAGCCTCGGAGGCGTACCCCTTGCCGCGCATCGCCGGTATCAGGCCGTAGCCGATCGTGACCTGCCCCTGGTCGTCCGGGACGCCATGGAAGCCGACTCCGCCGATGGCGTGCCCGTCCTCGCGGAGGCGGATCTCGTACGCGCCGAACGGCTCGGGATTGCCGGTGTCCGCGCAGTGCTCCAGGAAGTGCCGCGCGCCCGCCCGGTCGCCGTCGTTGGGATAGTCAGGTGCCCAGAGGGCGTCCGGCCCGGGACGGCCTTCCACTACGTACTCCGCCTCTGCGGGGGTCAGAGGGTGGAGCACGAGCCGCGTTGTCACAAGAGCTTCCATGACTCGTCGGACTATCACGGCGGCAAGCCTCGACGCATCGGAATTTTGGCCGACCGAAGAGGGGGTAGCGACGTGCGTAAGGGCCGACTCCCCCCGAACACGCCCGCAGCCCTACCGAAGGCGCTCCGCCTCAGACGTCCGAGTCGCCCTCGTCGTCCCAGAAGTCCCCGGACATCGCCGCAGCCATGCGCAGATGCGGTGTCGCCTCGGCCTGCCGTCCCTGCCGCTCCAACGTGCGACCGAGCATGAGCCGTGCGTAGTGCTCCACAGGGTCGCGCTCCAGCACGGCCCGCAGCTCCGTCTCGGCCTTGCCGAGCCGGGCCGAGTGGTAGTAGGCGCGGGCCAGCAGCAGCCGCGGGGCGACCTGCTCCGGCGCTTCCTCGACCAGCCCACCCAGGATCCGGGCCGCGGTGAGATACTCCTTCGCCTCGAAGAACATCCGGGCGCGATCCCAGCGGTCGGCTGCTGTGCCGAACTCGAAGTAGCTGTCGTTCACTTGTCCTCCTCGGTCGCGGCTTTCCCGGAACCTGCCGGTCGGGCGTCCGGTCGCATCCGCCCAGCCCTTCGTTCACCGTTGACAACACAGCATAATGGTTGAACATTCCACTAAAATCTCGGCGTGGGTATCGACCACCCACGCCCGCACGGGAATAGGTTGAGCGCCATGAGCAATCTCGATCGCCAGGCCGCACTCTCCGTCTGCGGAGGGCGGGGTTTCGTCGTCGCCGAGCCGGTGCGTGAACTTCTCGCTCCGCGCCACGTCCAGCTCGGCGAGTCCACCGAGGTCCGCCGGCTGCTGCCCAATCTCGGTCGGCGCATGGTCGGCGCCTGGGCCTTCGTGGATCATTACGGCCCCGACGACATCGCCGACGAGGCGGGGATGCAGGTCCCGCCGCACCCCCACATGGGTCTGCAGACGGTCAGCTGGCTCCATGAGGGCGAAGTGCTGCACCGAGACAGCCTGGGCAGTCTGCAGACGGTCCGCCCGCGCGAACTGGGGCTGATGACCTCCGGCCGGGCGATCAGCCACGCCGAGCAGAGCCCGAAGTCGCACGCCCGTTTTCTGCACGGCGCCCAGCTCTGGGTGGCCCTGCCCGACGCGCACCGGCAGGTCGAGCCGCACTTCCAGCACCACACCGAACTGCCCACCGTCACCGCCCCCGGCCTCACCGCCACGGTGATCCTCGGCGAACTCGACGGCGCCACCTCACCGGGCACGGCCTACACCCCGATCGTCGGCGCAGACGTCGCCCTGGCGGGCGGCGCCGAGGCGCGACTGCCGCTCGACCCCGACTTCGAGTACGCAGTGCTGTCGATGTCCGGCGAGGCGGAGGTCGACGGTGTGCCGCTGCAGCCCGGATCGATGCTCTACCTCGGCTGCGGCCGCAGCGAACTTCCCCTGCGCGCCAACTCCGACGCCGGACTCATGCTCCTGGGCGGCGAGCCGTTCGAGGAAGAGATCGTCATGTGGTGGAACTTCATCGGCCGTTCCCACGAGGAGATCGAGGAGGCCCGGAGGAGCTGGATGGAGAGCTCCCGCTTCGGTGAGGTGAAGGGTTACGACGGCGATCGGCTGCCCGCTCCCGAACTGCCGCCTGTCGCGCTGAAACCGCGCGGTCGAGTGCGCTGACCTGGTGTGATGTGCGTGTTGCGAGTCGTCGTCGTCCTCGCTGCGTCCCTTCGTCGGTACGGTGAGGGGACGCAGCTGTGCCCGGCGTGGGCTGGTCCTTGGGTGATCGGTACTTGAGTGTTGGCGCCTGTGACCAGGTCTGATCAGACACTTGCTGACGCTTTGTTGACCTTATTGACCAGTAATCAGAATCCTGTAGTTGCTGAGTGCGCCGCCGACCGCCGAGCTGTTGGACCTCCCAAAGCTGCGTGGCGTGGAGTGACACCGCGTACTCGATGATTGCTGCTCCATCGCTTGCCTTTCGGCACCGCCGCTCGTGTTCTGCGCGTTCCCGTCGCCCGGCGTTCACTGTGGACTGCCTCTGGCTGCTGCTGTGGTGTCGGCCGTGCGGCGGAGCGGTTCGAGAGGCCGTCTCTATGTCCCCACGCTCACCGACCAAGATCAATCGCAGGTCGGCCCATTAGGGTCGAAGGCATGACGACACCCCTTGCCGGCAGTGCCTTCGACTCGCTCCGCCTCGACGCCGTGCCCGGCCAGGAGGCGTTGCGCCGGGTCTACGAACTTCCCAGCGACGCGGCCGTGCGGAAGCAGATGACCGAACTCACCGAGCAGACTCGGCGGTTGATCGGCTGCTCATCGCTGGTCCTGGTCGCCAGCGCGGATGCCGAGGGCAACTGTGACGTCTCCCCGCGCGGCGGTCCCGCCGGGTTCGTCGCCGTCCTGGACGCACGGACGGTGGCGATACCCGACGCGACCGGCAACAAGCGTCTGGACACCCTGCAGAACGTCGTCGCCACGGGACGGGCCGGGCTGCTGTTCGTCATTCCGGGGCGCACCACGACACTCAGGGTGAACGGCCGGGCCTGCGTCTCCACCCGCGCGGAGCTGCTGTCGCAGCTGACCGCCGTGGGCAAGCCGCCGGCCAGTGCGCTGGTGCTGGGGATCGAGGAGGTCTACCCGCACTGCCCCAAGTCGCTGCTGCGCAGCGGGGCCTGGAAGCCGGAGGAGTGGCTGTCGGCGGACGCCCAGCCGGCCTCGGCCGAGGTGACGCTGGCCCAACTGCGGATGCCGGAGCTGACGATCGCCGACATCGAGCAGGCGGAGGCGGACTCGCTGAAGTACCGGTACGAGTAACGGGCCGACCTGCGATTGCTGAACCACCAGCCGGCCGAACCCCCAGATCGGCACGCCCCGAGATCGATCGCGGGGCAGCTCGTCAGCGAGTAGGCCCCCGGGGCGACCGTCGCGAGGGCGGCGTCCCCCTCGGACAAAGGGCCGGCATGCGCACCACCCGTGTCCGCACCATCTCCTTGAGGGCCTTGCTGCTCGGCTGGATCGTGGGGCGCACAGTGGTTGCCTCATCCGCCAGGCAGGTGCGGGCCGTCGTCCTCTTCCTCCTGGTAGGAGTAACGCTGCGGCCGCCACGGGTCGGCGATGTTGTGATAGCCGCGTTCTTCCCAGAAGCCACGCCGATCAGCGGTCATGTACTCGATGCCGCGCAGCCACGACCGTGCTGGCCACGCACCATGAAGGAGAGCCACGCACCGCCGGGCCAGGTATCGCCAGCCTGCTCGACCACCTCGGTGGACAGGATCTGCGGCGGCTTCCGGTGACCGGTCGGTCCGCGCCTGTTCGCGCTGCGCCGAGGCGAACGAACCCGCGTGCGGGCTTACTTCTCGGCCGTGCCGGGTTCCCTGCTGATGGACTCCTGGTAGGCGTCCGCATAGGTGGGTGAGTCCTTGACCAGGTCGTCGCAGAACGCGGCGACGTCGTTGCCGATGAGTTGCAAGACCCCCTTGCCCGCGGCGGCGCCCTCCTCGAAGAAGTCGACGATCCCGGGGAGCAGGGGCCCGTCAGGCAGGTCGATCGGTCCGACCTTGAACAGGTATTTCTGCATCTCCTTGTAGACGATCTGGTAGTCCGGCGGGAGCGCCTTGACTCGAGCCATGTGCGCCCGCCACTGCTTCTTGCCCTCGATGATGTCCTGGATGCCCATGTCAGCCTCCCAGCCGGCTCAATTTCCTTGCGACGTTCCTGTTCAACTGCTCGCGCCACCGGTCGCGATAGGTTCGGGCCCCTTCTCCACCAGCCAGTGCCGTGCAAAAGCCTCGGATGTCGTCGCCGAGCACCTCGTGGACGCTCTGCCCGTCGGCCGCTGTTTCTTCGAGCAGCCCCAGGGCTGCGTCGAGGATCGGCATCAGGTTGCGGCCGGTGAAGCCTCCATGGGGGAAGAGGTGGACTTTGATCTGTTTCCACGCCGCCCGGTATTCGTCCGGCAGGGCCTCGGCCCGGGCTTCGAACGCCTTCCATTCCCTGGTGAGATCGCTGCCTGTGATGGTCTCCCAGAAGTTCATCTCCCGCCCTCCTTGAGCCTGTCGATGCGTGATGAGACGTACTGCCATTTCGTCCAGAACTTCGCGAGTTCCTCGCGTCCGGCGTCGTTGAGCGCGTAGAACTTGCGCGGCGGACCGACCCCGGATGGTCGCTTCGTCACCTGGACGAGTTTGTTCCTCTCCAGTCGCAGCAAGATCGTGTAGACCGTCCCCTCGACGACGTCGGCGAAGCCGAGCTCGTTCAGCCGGCGGGTGATGGCGTACCCGTAGGTTTCCTCGCTGCCGATGATTTCGAGCACGCACCCTTCGAGCGTGCCCTTCAGCATCTCCGTCAGGTCGTCCATCGCGCGTCCTCCTCGGCCCTAGTGGTACTGCGTAGTACCGAGTACCACTATACGGTATCACCGAGTAGTGGAGGAGGGAGCTGCCGGCAGAGAAACTCCGTGGGGCACGTGTGGTCGAGGTCAACGGCGGTGCGCGTGTGCGGCCTCCGGCGAGGCCGACGCAAGGCCGGCACTGGTGGGGGGCGCCGAGTGGCGCAGGTCCACGCCGATGCCCTTGGCCGTGAGCTGCTGGACCAGAAGGCCCGCGGTGCCATCAACTGCCGCCATCCGGGGAGGTCGTGGACGGCCCGCATGTCGTGCTGTGCAGGATCGAGGCGAATCTGGCGGAGCTGGTCGGCGGTGAGGCGCCCTCCGTCGAAGATGAAACCGACCTTGTTCAGCGGCAGCCTGGGCCCGGCGTGGAGGAAGTGCGTCAGGAGCAACCTCGGTGCGCCCGAGCCGAGTTCGAAGAGGCTGTCATGCATCGGGCGGGAGACCACGGTCAGCCGCTGAGTCCGTGACGGCCTTCGGGCAGGGGCCTGATCCGCATCGCGGGTCAGGCCCGCGGCAGGGTCAGTCCCAGACCAGGTTGAGGGAGCGTTCGAAGTTGACGTATCCGGCGCGGGCGAAGGAGTTCGCCATGGGAACGTTGCCGAGGTCCGTCGATGCCCTGATCCGGTCGACGCCCTCGGCGGCCAGGATACGGGTGCCCTCGGCGAGGATCTCGTCGATGTAGCCGTTGCCGCGGTGTGCGGGCAGGACACCGATGTACGCGATGATCGGGTGGTAGCTGTTGCGGGCCGGGACCACGAAGCCCACCGGACCGCCACCGTCGGGGAGTTCGGCGATGCGCCACCACTCGTGCGGACTCTTGAACCCGGCGAACTCTCCGTCGTAGTGCCGTTCCGCCGCCTCGCGCGGGCTCAGTCCGGATGCCAGGTCCGCCTGGCCGTGGGCGTCGAGGGTGCCCTCCATGACCGGAGTCATCAGGGCGAGGAGGTCCTCACGGTCGGTCACCGGGCGGAAGACGAGACGCCCCTTGGACTCCGGGAGCAGGGACGACGGGGTCCACTGCAGCCGTAGGCGCTCGACCAGCAGCCGTGCTCCGGTGCTCTCCAGCACGCGCGTGCGGGATTCGACCACCTCGCGCGCTGCGGGGTCCTCGTGCCAGTCGGGCGGGACGAAGCGACCGTACTCCGGCAGCTTCGCGCCCGCCGGGAAGACGGTCGCCGTCGCTGTCTCGAACAGCCGCAGGCCGATCTCGTCGCGGTCGGCCCGGGGCAGTGTGTCGTCGATGTCGAAGAAGTCGAACTGCAGCGGGACGTCACCGCCCGGGGTCGTCCACCAGGCGAGCCGCGCGAGGAGACGGTCGCCGTCCAGGGCCACCCATGCCCACTCGGGGCGGCGGCAGCCGTCGGCGAAGTCCGCGGTCAGTTCGTGGTCGAGGACGTAGGAGAGCCGGCAGAAGAGATCGATCTCCTCGGGGCCGGTCAGAGGTCGGTAGCTCACCGATGTCAGTTTCAAATCAACTCCTGTGAAGGGATACAGCGTTCCGGGCCCGGTATGTCGTGCTGGTCGGGCACGCCGGGTGTCCGGGCAGAGGGCGTCGCGGGCCGCATGGCGCTCAGGCCGATTCGAGGATCGGGCGGACTTCGAGCGCCTCCGGGGTGGGGAAGCCGCGGGCCAGCTCGATGGCCTCGGCGTGGTTGGCCACCTCCAGCACGAACCAGCCGCCGAGGGTTTCCTCGCCGCTGTGCACGGGCCCGTCGGTCACCGCCGCGGACCCGTCCGCCGTCTTGCGCACGGTGACGGGGCCTTGGTGCTCGGTGTCGAGGGCGTCGCCGCCCGCCAGCTTGCCCGCTGCCGCGAGCTCGCCGATCCAGGTCTCGTACGCCTTTCGGTAGGCGGCGCGGTCGGCCTGGATCAGGGCGCGTGACGTATCCGTCTCGAAGATCACGAGGGCGTATTTCATGGGGTGTTCCTCTGCTCGGTGTTCTTGGTGGCGAGGGTGGTTCTGGTGGTGGTCGGTTTGATGCGGGCCAGTGCGCCCGTCTCCAGGGCCGTCCACAGGGCGCCGTCCGGGCCCACGGTGATGCCGTGCGGCTCGGAACCCGAGGTCGGCAGGTCATGGACGGTGACCGTGCCGTCGGAGGTGAGCGAGCCGACTCGGTTCCCACCCCATTCGGTGAACCAGGCCGTTCCGTCTGCGTCGGTCGTGACCGCGTGCGGCTTGGCGGAGCGGTCGGGCAGCGCGTACTCGGTGATGCGGCCGTCGGGTGTCAGCCGGCCGATCTGACCGGCTGCGATCTCGGCGAACCAGACACTTCCGTCCGGGCCCACGGCGATCCCCACCGGTGCGGCCGCCTCGGTGGGCAGCTCGTGGACCGTGATGCGGCCGTCCATGCCGATACGGCCGATGGCGTTGGCCTGGTTCATGGTGAACCACATCGAGTCCCCAGCCGCGGCGATCATGGAGGGGAACGCGCCGGTGCGGGGCAGCGGGTACTCCGCGACCGATCCGTCGGTGGTGACGCGGCCGACGCGGTCGGCGGCGGTCTCGGTGAACCACAGCGCGCCGTCCGGCCCCGCCGCGATGCCGAAGGGCCCGCACTCCGCGGTCGGCAGCGCGAACTCCGTCACCTGGCCGGCGGGCGTGATCCGCCCGATCCGGTGCCCCCGGTACTGCGTGAACCACAGCGCACCGTCCGGCCCGTTACAGATGACCGTCGGACCGCTATCCGGGGCGAGTTGATGACTGGTCGGCTCCTGTCCCGGGACCAGCCGGCCGATCCTGCCGCTGTGCACCAGGGTGAACCACAGCGCGCCGTCCGGGCCCGTGGTGAGCGCGTACGGCCCGCTCTCGCGGTCGGACACCGGGTACTCCTCGACGGTTCGGGGCGTCACTGCTGCTCCAGACCTTCGGCGGCGGCGATGCACCCGATGTCCTTGGGGGATCCCGCCATGATGGTCCGGGCGTGCTCGGTCACCAGCTCGACGGGCCAGTCCCACCAAGCGGCCCGGGTGAGCCGCTCGATGTCACCGTCGTCGAAGCGCTGTCTGATCGTCCGGGCCGGATTGCCGCCCACGACGGTGTACGGCGGCACGTCGGCGGTGACCATCGCTCCGGCCGCGATCACCGCACCGTCGCCGATCCGTACCCCCGGCATCACGGTGGCTCCGTATCCGAACCACACGTCGTTGCCGACCACCGTGTCACCTCGGCTGGGCATGCCGGTGACGAGGTCGAGAGTCCGCTCGGTCCACTCTCCGCCGAACATGGTGAAAGGGAAGGTGGACACCCCCATTGACGGGTGGTCGGCGCCCGCCATCAGGAACCGGGTGCCCGTCGCGATCGCACAGTACTTGCCGATGATCAGCCGTTCCGGACCATACGCGTACAGCACGTTGCGCTGTGCGAAGTCGGTCGCGCCGTCGGGGTCGTCGTAGTAGGTGAAGTCACCCGCCACGACGTTCTTCCCGTCGACCAGTGGCTTGAGGAAGACGACACGCTCGTGGGCGGGCAGGGGTTGGACGGTGCTCGGATCAGGTGTCACGCGGGAATCTCTCCAAGGGGGTTCGCGGCGAGCGAGCACTGGGCGGCGCGGCCCCACGGACGATGAGGTGCGCGCCTGCCGGGCCGTCGGCCGACTTGAGCGGGCAATTCCTGCCGCCCCGCGCCGGCTCATGTCACCTGCGGGAAGCCTCCCGGCCCGTTCACCAGCATGCTAGGGGGGCAGCCCAAGAACAACGGCTTATCCAGTTACGATCGTTAACCCAGAGGTTTACGATTCCGAGGACCAGAATGGAATCGGGGGACAAGATGGAACTGCGGGACATAGAGATCTTCCTGACGCTCGCGGAGGAGCTCCACTTCGGCCGCAGCGCCGAGCGCCTGCATATTTCCCCCGCCCGTGTCAGTCAGGCGATCAAGAAGCAGGAACGCGCCATTGGCGCCCAGCTCTTCGAGCGCACAAGCCGCCAGGTGCGGCTGACCCCCGTCGGAGAGGTGCTGCTCCAGCGGCTGAAGCCGGCCTATGAGGGCACCAAAGAAGCCCTGGCGGAGGTGATCAACGTCGCCCGCCAATCGGCCGGCACGCTGACGCTGGGGGTCATGGGCGCACAGATGCACGACATGGCCCCGGTCCTGACCCGCTTCCGGGCCCGGCATCCGTCCGCCGAACTCCGGTTCCGGGAAGTATTTTTCAGCGATCCGTTCGGAGCCTTGCGGGCCGGCGAGGTCGACGCGGTCACCACCTGGCTGCCGGTCCGAGAGCCGGACCTGACCGTCGGTGTAGTTCTGCGCGAAGAACCGCTCAACCTGATGGTGGCCGCGGACCACCCGCTCGCCCGACAGGAGTCGGTGAGCATGGAGGCACTCGGCGACCACATCGTCCCTCGCCTGAAAGGCCCCGTACCCACCTACTGGGAGAGCGCCGTCCTGCCGACCCGCACACCGGCCGGACGCCCCGTCCGCCGCGGCCCGGACGTCACCACCTTCAACGAGATCCTTGCCCTCGTCGCGGCAGGCGACGCGGTCTGCCCCGTCCCCGACGAGGGACGGCGCTACAACGCGCAGACCGACGTCGTCCACCTGCCCCTCTACGACGCCCCGCCCGTCCGGTGGGCCCTGATCTGGCGCACGGACCGCACGACCCCGCTGGTACGTGCATTCGCCCAGGCGGCGACAGACTGAAGGAACGCAATCAGCAGACTCGGGCATGCGGTGCCGCGGGTCATAGGATGAACTGCTCGACCGCGTTCGCGAAACCCTCCTCCTCGTTGCTTGTCGTAACCCGCCTCGCGGCGCGCTGGACCTCGTGGCCGGCGTTGCCCATCGCGATGGACAGTCCCGAGTTGGCGAACATCAGCACGTCGTTGGGCATGTCGCCGATCGTGGCGATCTGGTCGGGGGAAATCCGGAGCTTGGCGGACCAGTACTTGACGACACCGCCCTTGTTGGCCTGCGGATGGGTCACGTCGAGGTAGTAGGGCTGCGAGCGGGCGGCCGAGACATGCTCGCCGAACTGCGCGCGCGCTGCGACCGCGGCCGCCTCTACGACCTGGTGGTCATCGCTGACCCCGACGACCTTGGCGGCGCCCTGCTCGAGCCCGTCGAAACCGGGGACGAGCGTGGGCGCGAACTGCACCGTCCAGCTCTCGCGATCAACGTGTGGCCCCTTGAGATCGCGGACGTACCAGTCGGCGCCCCGGTAGATCCAGACGCTGAGGCCGAACGACTCCATCAGCGCGACGACCGGGGCCACCACCTCCACGGGAATGACCTGCTGTTCGACAACGGTCATGTCCGGGTTGACGATGAGACCACCGTTGAAGGCGGCGAGTTCAGTGGTCAGCGCCAGGGGCTCGATAATCATGGACATGCCGCGGGGTGGTCTCCCGCTGGTCACCGCGAAGAGGATGCCGGCGTCGTGGAGCTTGTGGACCGCCTGGACTGCGCGGTCGGTGAGGAGCTTGTCGCTCGTGACCAAAGTGCCGTCGACGTCGGCAAGTAGCAGGCGGATCGGTCGGGTCGGCATCACGCCTCCGTGAGCTCTGGTCGCGGCACGTCCGGGTGGGGAGAGGTAGCGGCGCATGGATGCGGGGGACCTGCGGGACGGGTTCGAGTCGTTGATTTCCGAAAGTTGCTGGAGGGCACCGTCGCGGCCGGCGTCAGTCGCAGTCGCGTTCCTCTCGAACGGAGGGGAAGGCTGATGTCCTTGCAGGCACGCAATGCTTGGATATACCCCTTAGCTTTTTATATAACCCTATAGGGCGGTATAGCGGACATAGGTGATATGTGCAAATATCAAAAATTATGTAGCGAAGCTCTTGCGGGGCCCAAGGGCTGTCCCGTAATCCCTGGTGGATCAGCGCGCGGCGTCGGATGCGGTGCATCGCAAGGCGGAGGGGCGTCCTCCTACTGGGCGTATTCGGGCGTTCCGACAACGCAGCGAGGTGCGGTAGCTGTCGTCGTGCGCCCGCCAGGGGTTACGACGACAGCCCTTAACGTCCAACGTTCACACAACACGTTTTGGGCGAGCCCCTGAGGGGAGCGGGCAGTGACGGAGGCACTTCTGCCCTCGAGCTCGGCAGCCTCATCGGTGAGCGGATCCGGATCCCGACCCCGCATCCGGCGACCCCGGGCGCAGTCGTGGACGTGGTCGTGAAGGTGCTGTCCCGGCTCGGCGCCCCAGGACCGGTCGGGCTAACCCTCCTGGCCCTGATCCGGGGCGGCAAAGTCCGGACGACGTGCAATATGGGCCTGGCCTGAAGTGCTCACCCCGGACGGGCTCGGCACGCTGGTCGCGCTCAACGAGCACAGCGTGTTCACCCGGGGGACGATCTGGGGGATCGACTCCTTCGACCAGTGGGGCGTCGAGCCCGGTAGGTGCTTGCTGTCGCGATCATCCCGGAGCTCGAGAGCGCGACCGAACCTGAGTTCGGCCACGACTCGTCGACGAACGCGCTGATCCGGCACTACCGCACGCTCAAGGACCAGGAGGCGCCACATGGCGACAGAGAAGCCCATGCAGCTCGGGATGATCGGGCTCGGCCGGATGGGGGCGAACCTGGTGCGTCGGCTGATGCGAGACGGCCACCGTTGCGTCGTGTCCGACGTCAACGCGGCCGCCGTCGCCGAACTGGCTGGTGAGGGCGCGACGGGCGCAGGCTCGCTCCGGGACTTCGTTGCGAAACTGAACAAGCCACGGGTCCTATGGCTCATGCTTCCGGCTGCGATCGTCGACTCCATCCTCGACCAACTCGAGCCGCTGCTGGAGCCCGGCGACATCCTGATCGACGGCGGCAATTCCTACTACCGCGACGACATCACGCGTGCCAAGCGTCTTGCCGACAAGTCGCTGCACCATGTTGACTGCGGGACCAGCGGTGGGGTCTGGGGGTTGGAGCGCGGCTACTGCCTGATGATCGGCGGCGAGGATGAGGTCGTGGCCCATCTCGACCCGATTTTCAAGTCGATCGCTCCCGGCGAGGGGAGCGCCGAGCCGACGCCGAGGCGGACCCGGACCGAAGGCACCGCCCCGCTCGGGTACCTGCACTGTGGGCCGAACGGCGCCGGGCACTTCGTGAAGATGGTCCACAACGGGGTCGAATACGGGATGATGGCCGCGATCGCCGAGGGCCTCAGCATCATCAAGCGCGCGAACGCCGGCAAGAGCCGGCAAGAGGTCGACGCGGAGACGACGCCGCTGCGCGATCCGTGGGCCTACCAGTACGACATCGACGTCGCCGAGGTGGCCGAGGTCTGGCGGCGCGGCTCGGTCGTCGGCTCGTGGCTGGTCGACCTGATCGCCGACGCCTTCGCCGCCTCGCCCTCCCTCGACGGCTTCGCCGGGCGGGTCTCCGACTCCGGGGAAGGCCGCTGGACCGTCCTCGCCGCGGTGGACGAAGGCGTCCCGGCGCCGGTCATCACCACCTCGCTCTACGAGCGCTTCGAGTCCAGGGAGGCCGGGGAGTTCACCGCCAAGATCCTCTCGGCGATGCGCTCGGAGTTCGGCGGGCACGACGAAAGGAACGGCTGAGGGCTGTGCATCACGAACTCGAAGTCGTCGCCGACCCCGATGCGGTCGCCAGCACCGCGGCGGCGTTCGTGGCGCGGCTGGCCCGGGCCTGCGTGCAGGCCCACGGCCGATTCACGTTCGCCGTCAGCGGGGGGCACACGCCATGGGCGATGTTCGCGCGGCTCTCACATGAGCGCGTCCCCTGGGAGCACGTGGCGGTGTTCCAGGTCGACGAGCGGGTCGCGCCCGACGGCGACCCGGACCGCAACCTCACCCACCTGCGGGAGAGCCTCGGTGCGGCCCCGGCCGAGGTCATCGCGATGCCCGTGAACGACGCCGACCTTGACGTGGCGGCTGCCGCCTACGGGCGGTCGCTGCCCGAGCGTTTCGACCTCGTTCACCTGGGCCTCGGCCCGGACGGGCACACCGCCTCGCTGGTGCCACGGGACCCGGTGCTCGAAGTCTCGGACCGGCTGGTGGCCCTGACGGCGCCCTACTTGGGCCACCAGCGCATGACACTCACCTACCCTGCGCTCGCTCGCGCCCAGCAGGTGCTCTGGCTCATCACCGGAGCGGACAAGCGCGAACCGCTCGCGAGGCTCGTTGCGGGAGACCGGTCGATTCCCGCCGGCCGGGTCGAGGCGGCGGCGTCGCTCGTCCTCGCGGACGCGGCGGCCGGCCGAGGCTCTGCTCGCGCAGGCGCCCAGTCGCCAGAATGACCATGACGCCCGACCCTATTGCCGTGCCGGCTCCGTAAGGGGGATCAGATGGCTTCGAACTCGTCGAACGTTCCCGCAGACGTGCTGGTCATTTTCGGGATCAGTGGCGACCTCGCGCGAAAGATGACGTTCCGCTCGCTCTACCGGCTTGAGCGGCGCAAGCTGCTGACCTGCCCGATCGTCGGAGTGGCGCGCGACGACTGGTCCGACGACGCGCTGCGTGACCACGCCCGCGCGGCGATCAAGGCAACGGGCGAGCCGCTGGACGACAGCGTCTTTGCCCGGTTCGCCGCCCGACTCAGTTATGTGCAGGGCGATTTCGCCGACCCGGAGACGTTCCATCGCCTCGCCCGGGCGGTCAACGGCAGGCGGCGCCCCGTCTTCTACCTGGAGATCCCGCCGTCGCTGTTCGGCCGGGTGGTCGGCGGCCTGGCAGGCGCCGGACTGACCAAGGGCGCCCGGGTTGTCGTGGAGAAACCGTTCGGGCATGACCTCGCGTCTGCGCGCGCCCTCAACGCCGAGCTGCGTCAGCTTCTCGATGAGGATCAACTGCTGAGGATCGACCACTTCCTCGGCAAGGAGCCGGCGATGGACATCCTGTTCCTGCGGTTCGCCAACTCCGTGTTCGAGCCGGTGTGGAACCGCGACCACGTCTCCTGCGTGCAGATCACCATGGCCGAGGACTTCGGGGTCGAGGACCGCGGCCACTTCTACGACCCGGTCGGCGCGCTCCGCGACGTCGTGCAGAACCATCTGCTGCAGTTGCTCGCCCTGGTGGCGTCCGAGCCGCCATCAGCCGCCGATGCGGATGCGCTCCGGGACCGCCGGGTTGATGTGTTCCGGGCGATCCCCGACGCCGACCCGGCCCATTACGTCCGCGGGCAGTACGCCGGGTACCTGCAGGTCCCCGGCGTGCGGCCGCGCTCGCGCACCGAGACCTTCGTCGGTTTGCGGCTGGAGGTCGAGAACTGGCGCTGGTCCGGGGTGCCGTTCTTCATCCGCGCCGGAAAGTCGCTTCCCGAGCGAGTGACCGAGATCCGGATCGTGTTCAAGCGACCGCCGCGGCTTGCGTTCGCGGAGCGGTTCGCGCCCGAGCCCGGCCAGTGGATCCTGCGGATCGATCCGAGCCCCGGCATGAACTTTCGCATCCAGGCCAAGCAGCCGGGCAAGCAGGACACGCAGCTCGTGGACCTTGACCTCCTCTTCGCGGCCGAGCTCGGTGAGGCACCCGAACCGTACGAGCGCCTGCTCAGTGATGCAATGCAGGGCAACGCGAGCCTGTTCACCCGGGAGGACTCGGTGGAGGAGACGTGGCGCATCGTCCAGCCCCTGCTGGAGGCGCCCGGCGACCCCGAGCGCTACCGGCAGGGGACCTGGGGACCGGCGGGGGCGAGCAAGCTCGTCGCCGGATACCCGCGATGGCACGAACCATGGCTGCCGGCGAGGTCCCCCCACTGACACGGCCGCGGCCGCAGGTGCGGACAACATCGACGACCGGAACGTTCTGCGCCGCGGTGCTATGCCGGCCGTGTTCGGTGGAATCCGTTCCCCCGTCCACGCTGTGCACGTTCCTGCGCGCCTTCACCCGTCCGGTGAAGGTGGGTGCCGCCCGCTGTCATTCGTGATCACACCAGGGCAGTGGGGCGACGCATCGCAGCTCATTCCAGTCATGGAAGGCATCCGCGTCGTCCGCCTGGACGGCGGGCATCCTCGCACCCGCCCCGATCACCTCGGGGGCGACGCGTCCCACTCGCGCCGTAACCGCCGCTGCCTGCGCAGACGCCACATCAAGCACACCATCCCCGAGGCGAAGGACCAGCGGGCCAACCGCAATCGCCGGGGCAGCAAAGACGGTCGGCCCGCCGGCTTCGACACGACGATCTACAGGCGTAGGAACGTAGTGGAGCGGACGATGAACAGGCTCAAGAACTTCCGGGTCGTGGCCACGAGGTAGCGGGCCTACGTCTTCCACGGCACCGTCACCGTCGCCGCGATCTGGCTCCGGCCTCGTCCGTGATCCGCCGGACAGAACCTGGCGGAGAGGCGCTCGAAAACCAGTGGAGCAGCGCCGCTGTGCTGCCTTACCGTGCTGCCGAGTCAAGTCGTCTGGTGAAGGACGTGCCGTTGTACACCCTGTGAGACCTCCCGAGAGCTGATGTGTCGCGCGTCGCGCATGTGCGCCGCGCTCCTTTTTGCTGCGGACTTCTCACTGAAACCGGTGTACTTCTGTGCTCAATAACTGGGTGGTCATGCCCACCTGCCTGCCGACCGTTCTCCGCCGTTGCCACGCGTGCGCGTCCGAGCGCTTCCGGGCAAGCGGTAAATTTCGCGTCAACGCAAACCACAAGCTCCTCGACGCCTGGCTCCTCGTGCTCTGTACCGCTTGCGGGGACACGGCAAAGCTCACGGTCCTGGAGCGGATGAATGTGCGCTCCGTACGACCTGAGCTGCTGGACCGGCTGCATGACAACGACCCAGGCCTGACGGCTGAGCTGCTCCAGGATCCGGTCGTGCGGCGCCGTAATCGCATCGCCCTCGACTGGGACGACGCCTGGCGCCTCGACACCGGCGGATCGGATCACCTGGACCGCGAGGTGATCGACATCTCGGTCCGCTTTGCGGCGCGGATCCCTGTCCGGCCGGTGCGACTGATTGCTGAAGGCTGCGGTCTTTCGCGGGCCGAGGTCGAGAGACTGATCACGGAGGGGAAACTCGTTTCGGCAGTCCGGCTGAGCGGCAAGCTCTCCGGCGACTTCACCTTCACGCTCAAGCGCTGAGCCCTCCTCGGACCAGGGGCCTGTTCGGCAAGATCCGCCACTGCCCTCAACGCCCCCGCCGCGAGGGCGGATTCCAGGGATCGTCGCAACACGTGATCACTGCGTGTGGTGGTGAGCAGTTAATGCAGGCGCTCGGCTGGGGTTTCCCGGCCGAGCGTTTTGCGTGGGCGGTCGCACGGCAAGGCCAAGCCTGTCAGCGGGTGTCTGCACCGCCTTACACCCCGACTGACCGTGGCTGACTGCTCGATCTGGCACCCGGCCGCCCCTGTGGGTGCCGTCGTGAGAGCGGGCCGGTGCCCCTCGCCGCGGATCAGCGGCGAGGGGCACCGGCAGGTGGAGCGGTCAGGGCTGGGCTGTGAGCGTGAAGCTCTGCGCGGAGGAGCCGTCGCAGGGTCGCTGGGTGAGCTGGACGCCGTTCGCCGAGGAGCTCCCGGAACTCAGGCACTGGCCGCTGTGCCGGGCGGTGAAGTGGTAACGCCCGCTGCTCTCCTTCACGGGCTGCCACTGCTGGTTCTGGCCGCCGCCGTAACTCCACAGCTGAAGTGGCGCGTTGTCGGCGGTCGAGCGGTCGGTCACATCGATGACCTGCTGCGGGTTCCCCCGGATGGTGATCCGGGTGTATCCGCTGTCCGTCGAGCGGAACTGGAATTGCTGTGCCAGGGTCCCGTTGCAGGAGTACTGCTGGATCGCCGTCCCGTTCGCCGTGGCGGCGGAACGGGCGTCCACGCAGGTGCCGTTGGCGGCGTTCGTCAGCGAGTACCAGGCGGTCTCGGAGATCTGGTCCGCCGGTGGCACGGTGCCTCCGGCCCCGCCCAGCCACTTCAGCCCGTCGAGCAGGAACCGGTTCTGTGTCTCACTGGCGAACGTCGACGACAGCGCGGTGTTGGATGCGTAGTCCATCGCGTTGTGACCGAAGTTCGCGTACAGCATCTTGTACTGCGTGTTGGTCCACAGGATCGGGTAATAGCCGCTGTACCAGGTTTGGTTGGGGTCCGTTCCCAGCGGGAAGCTGCTGGGGTCTATCGAGGCGAGGATCTTGATGTCCGGATTCTGCCGTAGGTCGTTGGACCAGCTGTACCACTCGCTGACCGACGAGGTGAAGGTCGCGGGCAGGTTCTTGGTGGACGGGTGAGTGCGGTCCTCGACGTTCAGGACGGCCGTGGTCGGACCCCAGGTGTTGGACTTGAAGGTGCCGCTGCCGAGGAACTGGTTGTGATACCAGGGCCAGGACTGTGCGTCCGTAGTGAAGGCGGAGACGTGGAAGCCCATCCAGGCACCGCCACCACGCATGTACTGCTCGAAGCCGGACCGCTGGGCGGCTGTCTGCGGTAAGTCGTCGAGGAACAGGATGACTTGGTAGGCGTTCACGCCACCGTTGCTGAGCAGGTCCCAGTTGTTGCTGGCCGTGTAGGTGAAGCCGTTCTGCGTGGCCTGCTCGGGGAACCAGTCGTTGGCCTCGTGGACGAAGCTGATGTGCGCGGCGTCCCAGGTGCCGTTGTAGAGGGCGAGCACCTTGAACGGCGTTGCCGCCGTGCTCGCGCGGGCGTCGGGCGGTGCTGCCAGGCCGAGCAGCGTCGCCAGCAGGACGAGGACCCACAGGGTCGCACGCGCCCGACCGGATCTGCTGTTGTCCGTGCTGATGTCCATCGACGATCCTTTCTTGAGTATCAGGGGTAGCTGACGAGGTTGGCGACGTTGGAGGTGGAGTTGGACGGGCCACCCCGGTCGTTGACGACGTGCCGGATCGTCCCGGTGCCGCCCAGCGAGACCGTCACCATGTCCTTGAAACGCACGTTCGCGTTGTTGGGCGCCTCGATGGCATGCTCGGCGGTGACACTCGGATTGACGTTGAAGTAGCAGTAGCTGCCGAATCCGTAAACCTGATGACTCGTTACGGAGTCCGCGACCTTGTAGGCGGCGTAGCCCTGCGTCGAACCGTTCATCCAGGAGGCCTGGTTGGGCGGGTCGTACGGCATCTCGTTCTGGTAGAAGTACGTGCGGCCGCCGTTGCCGTTCCAGATGGTCTGGTGCTTCTGGTAGTGCTCGACGAACAAGCCGTACATCGTCACGTTGTTGCCGTTGACGACGAGCCCCGTGGCGCCGGTGTTGCTGGTCCAGCCCACGCCACTGCCATGGTCGGCGCGCCACAGCCACAGGTGGTCGCCGATGACGCCGTTGCTGTTGATGGTCAGGGTGGTGGTGGCCTTGCCGACGCCCGCGCCGCCGATGCGGAAGAACACGTCGTGCAGGGAACTGGGGTCGGCGCTGTGGTCGGCCGACGATCCGCTCGGCCCCATCTCCAGGAGCTGGGACGAGTTCGTGGTGCCGGCGTCGATCAGCAACCCGGCCAGCTGGACACCGTTGACGTCGGCGACCGTCATGGCGGTGATCCCGTTGTCGGGAATGAGCGTCGCCAGGCCGAGGCCCAGGACCACGGTGCCGGCTCTGGTCACCTTGAGCGTCTGGTCGAGGTGGTAGACACCCGGCGTCACCAGCAGGTTCTTGCCCTGGGCGAGCGCGTCGTTCATCTGTGCGGCCGTCGCGCCCGGCTTGACGATGAAGAAGTCGGAGAGGGGCAGGGACGTGCCAGCGGGCGTGCCCGAACTCCATGAGGTGCCGGACGAGTTGGTGCGTACGCCGGGCACGAACACCTTGTAGGCGCCCGCCGGGTCGACGTACAGGAAGGGCTTCTCACGCGACACGGGGGTCTGGTCGACCGTGGTGTACGGCGGGCTCGGGAAGCTGTTCGCGGGAGCGTTCCTGGCGCCTACGTAGACCATGTTCCAGTTGGAGCCGGTCCAGCTCGACCACTCGGTGTTGCGCGACAGCCATTGCTGCTGCGAACCCGAGTTGACCTGACCGTCGATCTTCGTGTCGGCCATGTAGCCGCCGCTGGACCAACCGCCGTCGTCCAGCCGGAGGTTGCCGCGCAGATGCATCCGGCGGTACGGGGCGGCCTGCGACACCGCCCAGCGGTCCGTGCCGGAGGTCGGGGTCACGGACAGGTTCTCCGCCGACCGCCAGAAGTTCTGGGTGGCGTTGCCCTGGAACCAGTCCGCCTCGGCGTGTACCGCACCGCGGATGGTGACGTCGTCGGGTGAGAGGCCGAGCCCCGCGACCTGGGTGTAGAAGCCGACATTGGCATCGGCGTCGTAGGTGCCCGGCTTGAAGAGGAAGGCCTTGCGGGCGGTGCCGAACTGGTTGGTCTCCTGCTGGGCGAAGGCCGCGTTCAGGCTGCTCTGGATGGTGGCAGCGGGTGTGGACGGGTCGAAAACGGTGACATTCGGGCCGAGGTCCGGTGTCCCGGGCGGCTGTTCGGGGTCCGCGGCGTTGACCTGGAAGGACTGGGCCGCGCTGCCGTTGCAGGCGTACTGCTGGAGCTGCACACTGTCCGCGGTCGAGGCGCTCGGCACGTCCAGGCACTTGCCGCTGTTGCGGTTCACGAAGTGGTACGCGCCGCTGGACTCCGCCACGGCCTGCCACTGCTGGTTGTTTCCGCCGCCGTACGTCCACAGTTGCACGAGCGCGCTGTCCGCCGTCGAGACGTCGGTGACGTCCCAGACCTTGGTGGCGTCGGTGCGATTGCCGACCTGGGTGAATTCGCCGGAGGTGGCGGCGAACTGCCACTGCTGGGCCTGGCTGCCGTTGCAGGCGTACTGCTGGACGACGGTGCCGTTCACCGCTCCCGCGGCCCGCGCGTCGACGCACTTGCCGCTGCCCACGTTGACCACGGTGGCCCAACTGGTCGGCAGCGCGGCGGCCTGCGCCGTCGCTGTGTCCTGCGAGGCGGCCGCGACACCGGTTCCGGCCGTGGCGACGAGGGCGATCAGGGTGAGGAGCTTCGGTATCCGGCGACGGCCGGTTTCTCTCTTGGATCCGGGCACGGTGGGATCTCCTGTGCGGGTCGGGGTGGGGGGTGGGAGCGGCGGACGTGTCCGTCAGCCGGTGACTCCGGAGCAGCGTGCGAGTACCGCTGTCGAGAGGGTGGCGCGCAGCGTTGTGGAGCGCGGAAGGAGATGTCCGGCCATCGAGGGGCACAGCCTTTCGTGCGTGGCCGACGGTGGGGGTGGGAGCGTGGCGCGCAGGTGCAGGCATCGGGACGGAAGGTGCGTGGCCCGTCCAGACATGTGAACGTCGAGTGCATTCATGGAACGGTGGTGATCGGTGAACCTAAAGGTCTGAACCAGGCACGTCAAGATGTGAAGCAAGGAGACCCGGTAATTGCCGTGCAAGTGCAAGGAGTTGAACGCATGGGCGCATCGGCGACTTGGCATCGTCGACGGACGTGAGTGGTGCCGACAGCACCCGTGTTCGCGGTCGGAGCGCCGACTCGGCCATCGCGGGCCCCGCGGGACTCCTGGAGGGAAGGTCGCCCGCGCCTCGGCCGGCAGGACCCCCTCCGTGTACCTTCCGTCCGGAGACTTTCGGGCCAAAACCGCCTGCCCGGCCCTGGCCGCGTACACCCACGAGCTCATGCACGCCTCGGCTCACTGGCCGCCGTCCGCCCCGCCGCGCCGGCATCGCCACGATCCGGACCCGGCTCGGCACCGTGCCGGCCCTATTGCCCGAGGGGTATGGCGCTGACGCTGCCCCTCCCGGAAACCGGCCCGGGAGGGGCTCCTGGCTCCAACTCTTCGCCACCTTGTGCGCCCCGCCCCGCAGCTGACGCCCCGTCCGGTGCGCCTTGATCCCAACGGCCGCATCCGGCGTCCATGTCAGCCGGTTCGCCCATGGATGTCGCGGCCGCGACCGCACAGCGGCGTCGTGTCCGGGTTCGACCGCCGGGTGAGCACGTACGGGCGACCTCACCGCACATTCATGCAAATCTAGGCGAAAGTCATTCTCCGTAGTGATTCATGTAGAAGTCTATAGTTTTTGCATGGTTTATGAGATCGCGACGGCGCTGCTCCCCGTCTTCTTCGCCCTCGCCCTCGGGTTCGGCGCAGGCCTGCGCGGATACGTCGACAACCGGGACGTTTCCTCGATCAACAAGCTGGTCATGGATTTCGCCATCCCGGCGTCGCTGTTCGTATCGATCTCCTCCACGGACCGGTCCGACATCACTGCGCACGCCGGGTACATCGTGGTGTCCGTCGTTGCCATGGCTGTCGTGTATGGCGTGACTCTCGTCCTGCAGCAAAGTACGTTCGGGCTGCAGAAGGGGGAGGCCGCGGTGCAAGCCCTCACCGTCGCGTTCCCGAACTATGCCTCCATCGGCCTGCCGTTGTCCGCCGCCGTGGTCGGCGCCCGTGGGGCAATCTCCGTGGCCATTGGTCTGGCGGTCGGGGCTGTGACCATTGTGCCGTTCAGTCTGGCCCTGCTGCAGGACTCCAAGCTGGGCCCGAATGCACAGGGGTCCACTCTCTCCCGGTTCGGCGGCGCACTGGGCAAGTCGGTGCGACGGCCCATTTTCTGGGTCCCGATGCTCGCCATCGTGCTCGTGCTCTGCGGCGTGCACATGCCCGACCTGGTCGAGAAGACACTGACCCCCATCGGTCAGGCCGGTGCGGGTGCGGCACTGTTCCTCACCGGGCTCCTGCTCTCCGCGCAGAAGGTGTCGTTCGGGCCGAACGTGGCGTACGGCATCGTGGCGAAGAACGCGCTCATGCCGCTGTTCGTCTGGGGGCTGTGCCTGCTCCTCGGGCTGGACAGGCTCAGCACCACCGAGGCCGTGCTGCTCACCGCAATTCCCAGCGGGTTCTTCGGGCTGGTATTCAGCGCTCCCTTCGGAGTGCAGTCCAGAGTCGCCGGATCGACTCTGATGCTGTCGACGGTCGCGGGCATTGCCTCGCTGTCCGTGGTGATCGCCCTGCTCCCCCAGCACGTATGAGTCCAGGAACTGCGTGTTACTTGCCGGGGCCGGGGTCGGTCGGTGCGTACAGCGCCTCGTGCAGAGTCGCAGTGGTTTGAGCGACGGCCTGCTTGGCGGCCCGGGTGTCGGCCAGTGCGTCGAGCATCATGAAGTCGTGGGTGACGCCGCTGTGGTGGGACGAGGTGACCGGGACGCCGGCTGCACGGAGCTTGGCGGCATAGGCGTTGGCCGCGTCCACCAGCACATCGGAGTCGGTGATCATCAGGGCGGGCGGCAGGCCACGCAGCTGGTCGACGGTGGCGTGCAGCGGAGAGGCCAGCGGGTTGCTGCGGTCGGCCACGCGGGGCGCATAGGCGTCCCAGAACCACTTCATGGCCGGCCGGGTGAGCCAGCAGTTTTCGGCGAAGCGGTTGTAGGAGGCGGTGTCGAAGTCGGCGTCGGCGACCGGGTAGAGCATGACCTGCTGCTTGAAGTGAGGGCCTCCGCGCTGCTTGGCCATCATGGTGACGGCCGCGGTCATGTCTCCGCCCACCGAGTCGCCGGCGACTGCCAGCCGGTTGGGGTCGACACCGATCTCACGGCCGTGGTCGGCCACCCACTTGGCGACGGTGTACGCCTGCTCGACCGGGACGGGGAACTGGGCCTCGGGGGAGGGGGTGTAGTCGACGAAGACGACGGTGGCGCGGGCACCGTCGGCGATCTGCCGGACGAGGCGTTCGTGGGTCATGAAGTTGCCCAGCACCCAGCCGCCGCCGTGGATGTACACGATGGCGGGCAGATCGCCCTGGACACCGTCGGGGCGGACGACGTGAATGGACACCGGACCGGTCGGACCACCGGGCACGGTCCGCTCACTGATCTGCGCGGGCAGCATGTCCACGGGACCGGCCTGCAGCTTGTTCAGCACTTCCCGGGCGTCCTTGTACGACTGCTCGTACAGCGGGGTGCCGCCCGCTGCAGCGAGCGTGTCGAGGAAGTCCTGGTCGATCTTTTCCAGCTTCACCGGCGGCTTGCCGCAGGGCACGTACCCGGTCGGGATCTGTTTGGCCCCGGCGGCCGCCGCCTGGCTGCTGTCGGCGACGCGGTCGCTGCGGTCGGCGCAGGCGCTGAGTGTTGCGCTGATGGCCACCAGGAGCGCGACCATGGTGCCGTAGCGAGTCCTGCGGGCTATCGGGCGCCGTTGCGAGGGTGTCATGTTCTGCGGATTCCCAACGTGATCGTAGGTCCCCCGGGGTCAGCCTGTTGGCATCGCGGGTCACCGACCAGTCGGGTTGGGCTGCTGGAGTGTCCTCGCGCGGTATGCACGGCGGCCCGGCAGCAGAGGTCAGCCGGTCCCATTCGTGGTCGGGACACGGGGCGACGCCTCACCCGGTGATGACCGCGGTCGAGGTACGGGAGCTGCTGAGCGTGTGGCCGGACGCGCGGGTCCGGGCTGCCCTACGGGCTGAAGGCGATGTTCGACGCGGCAGCCGGACGGCTGCGCGCACGCCGTGTGCCGCTGCCCGGGGGAGCCGTCCGGCCAGGTGGGCGACGCTGAGGTCCACCACCGTGTACTTGACGACGCGGGCCGGTCCGCGGCGGGGCGAAGCTGCCCGTGCCGCTTCCCGCGTGCCCGTCGGTCACGAGCACCGGGTGTGCCGGAGCGCGGCGCCGCACCGCCGAACTCCCGCTCGGATCCCGTCGGTGTGATCCGTCGGGCCAGGTTCCAGACCCCTGACGACGGCGACGGTGACCAGCGCATAGGCCACGTGCGGAACGATGTCGGCGACCCAGTCGGAGCGTGACCACGTGCGGGGGTCGGTCACGCGCAGCACAGTCATCGGGCCGTTGGTCCCGATCAGCGCCCCCGTGGTCGCCGTGGCGGTCAGGACCGCATTGCCCGGCCGCCAGCCGCAGGAGAGAGCGAGGCCGAGCAGGGCGCCCATCCCCACACCCGCTGCGATACCGGTCAGGGGGCCCAGACCTTTGACGCGGTTCTCCCGTGCCTTCTCGTCGCCCGGGATCGGAACGTGCAGGGTCTCCGACAGCCGTTCCACGGTGACCTCGGGTGTCGTACTCGCTCCTCGACCGCGGATCACCATGTCGAGGTACCCGACCGAGTCCAGGACCGTGGTCCCGGCAGCGCCTGCGGCGGCCCCCGCCAGGAGGCCACGCAGGTGCCGGGCCGGACCGCTGATTCCTGCCATAGGACGCTCATCCCTTCACGGAGTCCAGCAGCGCGGGGTGACAACCTCCGCCGGTGTCGGGGCTTCGTTGTGCGGACCGCTTCCACCCTCACGAAGGTGAGGTCCTTGATCAGTGGAGGCAGTCGGCCGGCGGTTTTCTCGTACGGGCATGATGCGGTCCGCGTCACCATGGGTGAGGAGCGCGGCATTCTCCTGGCCGACGTCGGCCGTCGCCAGGTGCGCCCAACTCGCGGTAACGGGAGCATGGCACTTCCGGCCCTGCCGCATTGCGTCGTGAGCTGCCGACTGCATGCCGTCTCAGTAAATACACCGAATGACTCGCTCCGCCACCGGAGCCTCGGCTTCGGATCCGGGCGGATCGGTTAAGGGACGCGTCGACGGCGAACCGGGACCGGGGTACCGGGCAGCATGGGAGACGGCAGAGACTCTTGTTCACACGCCTGCGTCCAGGCGCCCACGCTCGTACATGCCGAAGAGAATTACCAGCGAAGGAACGATCAGGACCACAGCAGCACATGCGACGCCGACGAGAACCCATAGTGTCGAGTCCGGTGCAGCCGCGTCCGCGATCGGCACATGGGTCCCCAGAAGGTAGGGATACTGCGCCACCCCCCACCCCGCCACGACAGCGGCCACCGCAACCGCTGCTGTCTCACGCAAGCCGCGGGACCTTCCGGCTCTCATCAGCAGAAGGCCGGCAACTCCGCTCAGCGCCGCCACAATCATCAGAGGTAGTCCGCGGTGACTGAGCTGATGGAAGAGACGGGGCGAATCCGACCGCAGAACGAAAACACCCGCCAGGCTGACCGCTCCGGTGACCGTGGCGACGATCAGTGCGCGCCGACGGAAGTACGTCTCGAGCTGCGCACTCTGCTGTTTACGGGCAGCCCGTGTCAGATAGACCGCGGCCAGATAGGCGCACACGAGCACCGCCAGTACCCCGCCGAGAACCGAGGTGGGGTTGATCCAGGAGCTGACTGCGTTCCCGTTCCCTTGTGACGGAATCCTGCCTGACGCGACGGCTCCGGCCACGCTGCCGAAACAGTAGGGCGTCAGGACCGAGGAGACAGCAAAAATCACTCCATAGACCCGCTGTTCAGCAGTACGCAAGGAGACCTTCCGGAAGGCGAACCCCGTGCCCCGTAGAACGATGCCCAGTGCCGCGAACAAGAGAGGAAGATAGAGAGTCGAAGTGATCGCGGTGAAGGCCGAGGGGAAACCGGTCCACAGAATGACCAAGCAGTAGATGAGCCACGTGTGGTTCGCCTCCCATACCGGGCCGATCGACACGTCGATCAGATGCCGAGGCTGTCTGCCACGGTCGGCCGGGCCGGCTGTCAGGTCCCAGAAACCTGCACCGAAATCGGCACCGCCGAACAACGCATAGGCGATGACGCCGACGAACATGATGAGTGCAACCGCATTGCTCATGACTGGCGCTCTTCTCCGGAGTGGGCCTCGGCGAATGGCTCGGAAGGGCCGTAGGGAACGTCGACAGACGCATCGCCTTCCTCTCTCCAGCGCCGCTTCATGGAGCGCAGAACCAACAGGGCACCTGTTCCGACGGCCAGGTAGAGGGCCAGGACAACGGCGAAGAAGATCCAGAGGTTTCCCACCGTGGTCACGGCGTCCCGGGTGAGCAGGAGTCCCACCACAGTCCAGGGCTGTCGGCCGACCTCGGTGACGACCCATCCGCTTTCGAGCGAGACAAGAGCAACGATCCCGCTGAGCGCGGCTGCCCGCAGAAACCAACGGTTCCGCGGCACTTCACGCTGTCGCCACCACAGCCAGACGAACCACAGCACCAGGGCGAGCAGCACGAACGCGGTACCCACCATCACGTCGAACGCGAGATGTACGACGCTGACGCCGCCATCGGCCGGCCGAACAGCCTCAGGAATCGCGTCGAGCCCCCGGATCTGCGTCGACGGCCTGAAGCCGGCCAGCAGAGACGCCATATCAGGGATCTGAAGCCCGTACTTCACCCGACCGTCGACGAGGATCCCACCCAATGTCTCCGGCACATGGGTCCCCGTCGTCGGGAGCATTTCGATTGCCGCGAACTTTGCCGGCTCCTTGTTGAACACCTGCCGGGCCACCAGGTCGCCGACGAAGATCTGCACGGGTAGCGCAACAGCCGCCACCAGGAAACCGGTGAGGAATCCGACACGGTGGTAATGGTCGTGCCTCCCCTTGAGCATGCCGACCGCATACACGCCCGCCACCGTGAGGCCCGCCACGATGTAGGCCGCCAGCAGCATGTGGACCGTTTCGAACCAGAAGGCTCCATTGAAGAACACTCCGGCAGGATCCACTTCCACCACCTGCCCGTTGCGCATGGTGATGCCCCCGGGCTGATTCATCCAGCTGTTCGCAGCGACGACGGCCGCAGCGCCGCCGATGCTGGACAGCACGACCGGCACCCCCGTCCAGAAGTGGACCCACGGTGGCAGCCTGTTCCAGCCGTAGATGTAGATCGATACAAAGATGGCCTCAAGGAAGAAGAAGAGCCCTTCGACAGCGAAGGGGAAGCCGAACGCGGCGCCGTACGTGCCCATCAGCCCTGGCCACAGGATCCCCAGCTCGAACGACAGGACAGTGCCGGTTACGGCGCCGACGGCGAAGAGAACCGCAGCGACCTTCGACCAGCGCTGAGCGAGGAGCAGGGCGTCATGGTCGCCGTGGCGCAGTCCGCGGTAGTTCGCGATCAGCATGAGGGCGGTCAGAGCTACACCGAACGGTACGAGAATGATGTGAAAGCCGAGGGTGAAGGCCATCTGCTCCCGTGCGGGCAGCAGTTGTGACGGATCACCCGCCGACGCCAGGGCGTGCAAGGCCGCCGGGGAAGGGGCAGACGATGACAGCATCTCCGCATCGTTCTGGCGAAGAAACGACGCTGCTGTCTCCCGACACGGGTAGTGCGGACATTCGACCCGGTCGGCCCAAGGGGGAGTCGCCGGCGCGCCGAATTTCCCGACCGTATGGCTGACGCCCTCCCCCGCGCCCTGCCTGCCGTCGCCCCCGAAGGCTGCCGGATCCCCCCTGCACGGGCTGCGCCGCGCACCGGGCTTCGCCCACGTGTCAGGTCCGGTCGACCTCGCCGTCCAGATGCGGCAGGTGATGGCCAAGGCGTTCTCGCTTGGTCCGCAGGTAGACGAGATTCTCCTCACGCGGTTCTGTCAGCAGCGGAACCTGTTCGGTGACCTTGATGCCGTGCTGCAGCAGCGCCTCGCGCTTGCGTGGGTTGTTCGACAGCAGTCGCACGGATCTGACACCGAGGTCGTGCAGAATCTCCGCCGCCACCTGGTAGTTGCGGGCATCGACCGGGAGCCCGAGCGCGATATTCGCCTCGACCGTGTCAAGTCCCTCTGCCTGGAGCTGCATCGCTCGGAGCTTGGCCAACAGGCCGATCCCCCGGCCTTCGTGACCCCGCAGGTAGATGAGTACGCCGCGTCCTTCGCCGACGATGGCGCGTAGTGCCGCGGACAGTTGGTCTCCACACTCGCAATGGTTGGATCCAAAGGTGTCTCCGGTCAAACACTCCGAATGCACCCGGGTCAGCGCATCGTCTCCCTCGATGTCGCCGTATACCAGCGCTATTTGTTCATCCCTGCGATTGTGGTCCCAGTAGCCGACAGCACGGAAAACACCATGCTCGGTCGACAGCTGGACAGTTGTCGCTCGTTCAGCGCCTGTTGAACGAGCGCTGTCGCGGTGTGCGCCATCGCTCTCTATCATGGCCCGATCATATCGGGTAGCCTTGGCCGGTGGGCCGGAAGTCGACGACAGGGAGGCAACCGGTCTGCCGCGTCATCGTGTTCGACTGATGAATGCATCGGATTTGCGTAGCCTGCTCTCGTGGGCGCGTACGGAACTTCCTTCCGGGTGCTGCCCTATTCGGACCGATCGGTGGTCAGGTCGCACGGCGCGAAGAAGGAATGGGTCGGGAAACATGAGTGAACGGCAAGGGCACACGGGGATATCCGATCTGTTGTCACCGGCCACGACGACGGCGGATGCGGGGGCCGGTCGGGCTGGTGTCGCAGTTCTTCCCATCGGCAGCTTCGAGCAACATGGGCCGTATCTGCCCCTGATGACCGATACGGTCGTAGCCTGCGCCATCGCCCGGGAGATCGCCGCCGCCCATACGGTCCACCGTCTGCCTCCGTTGACGATCTCCTGCTCGCACGAGCACGCCGCTTGGCCGGGAACGGTCAGCATTTCTGCGACCACCTTGTGTGCCGTTGTGCAGGACATCGCTGAATCGCTCCGTCGATCCGGTATCAACAATCTGGTTCTGATCAACGGGCACGGTGGAAACTATGCACTGCGTAACGCAGTTCAGGAGTCGGCGGGGACGGGGACTCGGATGGCGCTTTTTCCCGGGTCGGCCGACTGGGACAGGGCGCGGGACCGGGCCGGCCTGAGCACGTCTTCGTACAGCGACATGCATGCGGGGGAATTGGAAACATCCATCCTGCTGCATGTGGATCCAGGAATGATCCGCCCCGGTTATGAGACCTCCGATTTCCTTGTCGACGACCGGAAACATCTGCTCACTCTCGGTATGCGGGCCTACACCGAATCCGGTGTGATCGGCCGTCCTTCCTTGGCATCCGCCGAAAAGGGCGAGCAGTTGTTGGCCGGTCTGGTCGATTCCTTCGCCGAATACCTCTCTCTTCTGGCACCGGACGAGTTCCTGGTTCCGGCGGAGCCCGGGTCCCGGCCGTCCGGCGCAGCAGACGGCCGGCCGTCGGCCACCGTCCGGCGGGGAACGCGGTGACCGGCCGCACCGCAGAACAACGCGACGGCATGCTTGATGCGGCGGAAGCCTGGGAGCGGTTGCGCGGCATCCGGTCCGAGGCGGATGCCGAGGCCGCCGGACTGATCCGGGGAACCGACGGCCGACGCCGGTGGGGGAGTGCCTCGCCCGAGGCGGACATCCTCGCCGACCGCTATCTGCCGCTCTGTCTGGGCGGTCCGCGCTTCGCCATCGCGCAGCTGGGACAGAGTCTGGACGGATTCATCGCGAGCCGTACCGGCGACGCCGACTACGTCACGGGCGCGGAGGACCGCGACCATCTGCACCGCCTGCGTGCCCTCTGCGACGCGGTGGTCATCGGTGCCGGCACCGCCGTTGCGGACGATCCCCGACTGACGGTCCGTACCTGCGCGGGCAGCAACCCGGTTCGCGTCGTCCTCGATCCGCACCGCCGGGTACCGCTCGGCCACCGAGTGTTCAGTGACGGGGCAGCACCCACCCTGTGGGTGGTGGGCGCGGACAAGGAGTGGGGGCAGGCCGTTCCGGCCATGGACGGAATCGACATACTGCCCCTGCCCGACGCCGCTGCGTTCGCCCCTCGACGTCTGCTGCGGGAACTGGCGCGACGTGGGCTGGGCCGCGTGCTTGTCGAGGGCGGCGGAATCACCGTGTCGCGTTTCCTCCACGCGCGGGCTCTGCACCGCCTCTACCTCACAGTGGCACCGGTCCTGCTCGGCGACGGCGTCCCGGGGCTCGGATTCCCGGGCCCGCCGCTGATGCGCGATGCGCTTCGTCCGCCGACCCGGCGTGCCGCTCTCGGCGAGGACACTCTCTTCGAGCTCGATCTGCGGACGACGCATCCCGGTGAACCAGTGGGTGACGAGCACGCCGATACCGGGCAGGCTCGCGACGAAGGCGAGTAGTCCGTACACCACGGCGACGGTCAGTCCCTGCGCGGCACTCATGCCCGCAGCTCCGAAGGCCCATGCAGTGACCCCTTCCCTCGGCCCCCAGCCCCCGACGTTCAGCGGCAGTGCCATGGCGAGAAGTGCCAGCACCATCAGCGGCACCAGTTCGGTCGCCGGCGCCGTCGATCCTGCGGTTCGTGCGGCGAGCAGGAACATCCCGAGATGCCCTGCCAGCACCGCAAGGGACGAGATCAACACCCCCGGCCAGCTTCCGCGGGCGAGCAGTCCGAGGCGCGCTTCGGTCAGCGTGGCCCCAACCGTGCGGTGCCATCGGGATGTGCTCTGCTTCCCGCGGAGACGGACAGCACCCACCAACACCAGACCGGACATCAGGAGGAGAGCGGACAGGGCACCCGGCGCAGTGGCGGTCCGAACGGCGAGTCGGCCGATCCTGTCCAGTGCCAGGGAGGGCTGCGTGAGCAGGAGCGCCACGCCGACTGCGGCAAGGACCACCTGGCCCGCAACGCGTTCGAGGACGACGGTGCGGAGCCCCCGGCCGACGTCGCCTGCACTCCGTCCGTGCCGCACGCCACGGTGTACGTCGCCGAGGACGCCACCGGGCAGCGCCGCGTTCAGGAACAGAGCACGGTAGTAGTCGGCGACGGCCCGACCGAGCGGCAGCCGTACGCCCAGCCCTTTCGCCACCAGGCACCAACGCCACGCACTGCACACGGTGGTGAGCATGCCGAGACCGAGAGCGGCCAGGAGGGTGGGGCCGTCGATCCCGCGCACGCCGTCCAGGATGACGGCGGTGCCCTGCCACCACAGCAGCCCCGCGACGATGGCCGTTCCGGCGAGCATGCCGAGCCGGGCCCGCACGACCTGCCGCGTCACGAAGATCCACCCGTCGGCCCGGGCAGGGCCAGCACATCCTTGTGATGCACCACAACCTGCAACTCACCTGCCCAGCACTCCGCCAGGCGGCGCCGCAGATACGCGTCGGCACGCTGTGCGAGGTCCGGCCGCTGGTCACGAGCGGCGCCTACCCAGCCCCGTAGCCACTCCGCCGTCAGCGCGGACTCGCAGGTGCCCGGGTCCCGACTTCCGGATCCGTACGGATCGACCCCTTGCGTCCGGCGGGACCCGTCGCAGGGCAGAGAACGAGGCCCGGAACCGAGCCGCCACGGGCTCGCATGTTCTCGTACGGTCATGCCATGACGTGCGAAGGCCTCGGAGGCCGCCGCGACGGCGTCCGGCCCGAGGAGCCGGCGGCCCTGGACCACCCGGCGCTGGTGGGCGTTGAACGCGTGCACGATCTCGGCGTCCAGCGGGTCTGCCGGGGTGAGGTGGACCCTTCCCACCACGGAGAGCGACAGCAGTGCCGGGCAGCCGGCCCCGGCGCAGGCCGCGGCCAGCCCGTTCAGCTCTTCGCGGGTGAGCAGGTCCAGCAGAGCGGAGGCCGTCACCAGCGAAGTGCCTGACAGGACGTTCGCGGTCAGTCGCGCGACATCGCCGCGTTCTGTCGTGACGGTGACGGGACTGCCGTCGGCGGTCGTACGAGGCGTCCGAGCAGCAGCCAGGTCGAGCAGATCCGGGTCGTGGTCGTGCAGGATCCAGTGCTGGGGACCGTTCAGCCGGGGAGCGAGCCAGCGTCCCATGGAACCGGTGCCGCACCCGAGATCGCGGATCACCGACGTCGAGCGCCCTGGCGCCGGTTCTGCGCCACCGGGCCCACCGGCCGTGGCCTCCAGGTGCCACCGCAGCGGGCCGAGGAGTCCGGATGCGCGGGCGGCCGTATCGGCACCCTCCCGCAGCGCCAGCCACTCCGGGGCATAGCGAGTTGCACCGGTCCCGCTCACACGGCCTCCCGAGATTCCTTGCGGAGTTGTTCCAGCACCGCGGCCAGACTGCGCGAGGTCGTGTCCCAGCCGGCCAGCGCAGTGCGCCGAGCCATGGCGGCCTCCTTCGCACGTCGGCGTTCGACCGGCTTGCCGAGCCAGAGGCGCAACGCCGAGGCGAATCCTGCCGGGTCCTGCGGTGGTACCAGGAAGCCCGGCACACCCTTGTCGGGTGCGTGTCCGACCGCTTCCGGGAGTCCACCGACCGCCGTCGCCAGTACGGGGACGCCGCGGGCAAGAGCCTCCGTCGCCACCATGCCGTACGTCTCGGCGTACGAGGCGAGCAGCAGCAGGTCAGCTGCGGCGTAGCTCGCGTCCAACTCGGTGCCTGTCCGTGGGCCGACAAGGTGTACCCGGTCGCCGAGGCCGTACCGCCCGATCAGTTCCCGGAGCCGGGTGACGTAGCCGGGATCCTGTCCCAGTCCGCCGACGCAGACGCAGTTCCACGGAAGGTCCGTGACGGCCGCCAGGGACTCCACCAGCTGGAGCTGCCCTTTGCGCGGAGTCACAGAGGCCACGCACAGCAGGCTCGGGGCGCGGCCGGTACCGGCTGCGGTGCCGGCCGCGAGGGGTTCCGTGTCGGCTCCGGGGGCGGCGACGTGGACCCGGCCGGGGTCGAGTCCGTGGTGGGCCACGAGCCGGTCGGCCGCCCAGTCACTGGTTGCCACGACCGCCGCCGCGGCCTGCAGCGTCCTGCGCTCTCCGGCGTTCAGGGCTGCTGCCACGCCGGGGGTGAGGCCCGTCTCGTCGCCCAGCGGCAGGTGGACGAGTACCACCAGGCGCAGCCGTGCGGCTTCGGGGACGACGATGTCGGGGACGGCGCAGGCAACGAGCCCGTCGAGGAGGACGACGGCGCCGTCCGCCGACTCGCTGAGTATCCGGGCCAGTTCCGCACGCGCGGTGGCTCGGGGCTGTGGCCAGGTGCCCGCGACGGCGTACTCGTGGACCTGCCAGCCGATCCGGGGCAGGTCCCGGCACACTCTGCGGTCGTAGGTGTTGCCCCCACTCGGCACGGACGGATCGTCGACGCCACCAGGCATCACCACAATGACCGAGCGCCCGGTCATTGTGGTGGCAGCCGAGGGGTTCACAGGAGCCGCTCGTAGCTCGCCCATGCGATGTGTGATTCGTGCAGGGTCACCGTGATGCCGGTCAGGCCGTGTGCGCCCTCGCCCAGTGCTCCGGCGCGCACCTGGTCGGCCAGGCGGTCGGCGATGACCTTGGCCAGGAATTCCGTCGAGGTGTTGATGTCCGCGAACTCGGATTCGTCATCGAGGTTGCGGTAGTTGAACTCGCCCACCACGCGTTTGAGTTCTGTGGTGGCCAGCCCGATGTCGACGACGATGTTGTCGGCGTCCAGCTCGGGACGGCGAAAGGAGGCGTCCACCACGTACGTCGCTCCGTGCAGACGCTGCGCGGGACCGAACACCTTCCCGCGGAAACTGTGGGCGATCATGAAGTGCTCGCGGACGGTGACACTGAACAACGGCTGTGACCTCCTGGTCCGACCCATGTGGCCGCTCGCGGCCCTTGTCGTTCAGTACGGCTGGAACATGCTGTGCGTTCACGGCCCGACAGGTTCAATGGCGAGTTTCGTTCAACGTCCAGCAGGAACCCGTGGCACTCGAGTCGTGTCGTACAGCACGCGGTGGCACAACCCGGGAAGATCGCCGTGGCCGATCCTGGCCAGCACCGACGGCAGCTCCTCGAAGGCGCATTCGCCGGTGATCAGTGCGTCGAAGACGGGGTCGGCGAGCAGATCGAGCGAGAGAGCAAGCCGATCGGCGAAGGTACGACGGGAGCTCCGGGCCGGAGACACGGTCCCTACCTGGCTGCCGCGCAGGACCAGACGACCGGAGTGGAAGGCCTCCCCGAGCGACAGGCTGACTCGCCGGTCGCCGTACCAGCTCAGTTCCAGGACCGTGCCCTCCGGGGCGACGAGCTCCAGCGAGCGGGTGAGTCCCCCCTCGGTGGCGCTGGCGTGGACCACGAGGTCGCAGTCGCCCAGGGCATGTTCGGGGAGCGCGAAGTCGACGCCCAGCGCGCCGGCGACGGCGGCGCGGGTGGGATCGGAATCGACCAGCTGGACGCGGACGGCGGGGTACCGGGCGAGAAGCGCGGCGACGGAGCAGCCGATCATGCCTGCTCCGACGACGGCGATCCGGTCGCCGATCAGCGGTGCGGCGTCCCACAAGGCGTTCACCGCCGTCTCCACCGTTCCGGCCAGCACGGCCCGCCTGGCGGGGACGGTGTCCGGCACCGGGGTCACAGCAGTCGCAGGGACGACGTACCGGCTCTGGTGCGGGTAGAGGCAGAAGACCGTACGGCCCACGAGGCGCCCCGGCCCTTCCTCGACAAGGCCGACATTGAGATAGCCGTACTTGACGGGACCGGGGAAATCGCCGTCCTGGAACGGCGCCCGCATCGCGGTGTGCTGACTCTCCGGTACGCCGCCGCGAAAGACGAGACTCTCGGTGCCACGGCTCACACCGGAGAACAGCGTGCGCACCACGACGTCGTCGCCGGCCGGCTCCGGCAGCGGAACATCCCTTATCTCGCCATGGCCGGGGGAGCGGAGCCAGAAGGCGCGTGCGGTGCGCTCCATCGGTGACCTCCTGCTGAACGCTCGGGTGATGGTTTACGTTCTGATGATCGTGAGACCGCGCAAACGTACGCGGCTCTCGGCGAATGTGTCACACGGCAGGAGGGCGGCGCGCGGTGACCCGGAGTAGCACATACAGAACTCGGCTGCTGCGCCCGGAGCCGGCATCGGGGGCGGCCGGGCAGACACTCCTGCTGGTTCTTCTCGGCGTGACAACCGGACTGGGAGCCGCGGGATGGCTGACAGGCCTGGTCTTCGCGGCCGGCGTCTGGGTCATCCTCACACGCGCACTGGACCAGGCAGGCGACGGGCCGTTCGGTCCCGCCAACGGCGTCACCCTGGCCCGCACGACGCTCGTCGGGGGTGTGGCCGCGCTGGTCGCGGATTCCTTCGTGAGCCGACCGCCGGTCGCGGTCCTGGTCGCGCTCGCCACGGTGGCGCTGATCCTCGACGCAGTCGACGGCCAGGTCGCCCGGCGCACCGGGACGACGTCCTCCCTGGGGGCACGCTTCGACATGGAGGTCGACGCCTTCCTCATTCTGGTGCTCAGCGTCCACGTCGCCACGTCGTTGGGTGCGTGGGTGCTGCTGATCGGGGCCATGCGCTACGTATTCGTCATGGCGGCCCGGGTACTGCCGTGGTTGCGTGGGCCCCTTCGTCCGAGCATGGCGCGTAAGACGGTGGCCGCCCTGCAGGGGATCGTTCTTCTCGCGGTCGGCGCCGGGATCATCCCGCGCCTGCCCGCGTATGCAGCAGTCCTCGTGGCACTGGCGCTGCTCGTCTGGTCCTTCGCGCGTGACATCGGGTGGCTGTGGGGCGTCAGGTCCCGTGAGAAGGCAAGGGAGGTCCGGGACACGATGCTCGAAAACGCATGATCGCTGCCTTGCCCGGTCACGTCGTGGAACGGTTGTGAGGGACCTCTTCGCGCTGGGGCCACTTCGCATCGAGTGCCCCGTGCACGCGCGTTGCCCGGCGGTAGATCGTGATCGAGTGGCCCACCTCGTCGATGCGCATGCTGGTGTTGATCAGCGTCGCCAGTCGGTCATCGGCCTTGGCGATCGAGGAGTCCGACACGACGAGGAGCCCGTGAACCTCGCTCGGGGGCACCTTGCGCGGGTCGGACGCGTCGATGCCGTAGAAGGAGGGCACGCCGCTGCCCTTGTAGACGAGCCAGATCTTTTCGTCCGGGTACCGCTGCCGCAGACGGGCGGCCAACCGGCCCAGGTCCTGACCCCAATCGACGTTCGAGTCGTGCAGACGCAGGTGAGTCCTGGCCGGGCCGCCGAACGCCTCGTTGGAGTACGGCAGGTAGTACGGGTACGTCCGCAGCGAGCTCACCGCAACGAACAGGATCAGCGTCGCGGACGCGATGTGCGCCGACCGCCGTCGGAAAGCGGCCACCCCGGCCGCGGCGACTGCCAGGAACATCGGCATGAAGAGGGCGTACCGAACACCGAGATCGCGGGATCCGGTCATGGCCGCGGCCAGCAGCACCACCGTGGGGACCAGCACGTACGGTGCCGCGGACCGCAGCCGGGGCACCGTCACGGTGGCGACGGCACCGGCCAGCCACAGGGCGAGCATGCCCAACGGCGTCTTGATCAGCAGCGCGGTCGGCAGGTAGTACCACAGCGAACCGTGGTAGTGGCGGCCGAACAGGAAGCCGCTCCACGTCATGTTCTCGAAGCCGAACTGGATGCGCATACCGTCCCGGTACGGCTCCGGGAACGGGAGCCGGTCGACGACACGTGCGCGCAGCCCCTGGGTGACCGGCAGGTTCTCGGGACCGGCCCATCGCAACTGCGGGTCGACGGCGAGGTAGGTGGCCCACACCACGGCGATCGCGACGAGCGCCACGACCGATGCGGCCGCCACGCCGAGCATGAGAAGCCGCATCCGCCCGCGGGGTCCGGGGGTGTGCGTCCGGCGCGCGTGGCAGACCGACAGGACGACCAGGAGCAACAGCACCGGAACCGCGGGCAACGCGCTCATCTTCGTGGCCACGGCCGCGCCGAGCGCCCCTCCGGCGAGCGGGAGGCAGAGGCGAGGCCGCCGCCGCGCCCGCCACAGCAACCAGACCGACGTCAGCAGGAAGCCGGCCGCCGGTACGTCAAGTGTGGCCAGCGACCCGTGCGCGATGATGTCGGGCGAGAACGCGTACAGACCGAGCGCCACCAATCCGCCCACGGGGCCGGCGAGGTCACGGGCGAACGCGAGGACGACCAGCCCGAACAGCAGCGTCAGCACGATCACCGGCAACCGCGCCCACAGCATCAGACGCCACGGATCATTGCCCGATTCGTACAGGAGGTGCCGTCCGAGTTCCGTCTGATCGCCGACGAAGGCGCGGTCGAGGCGCGCGTCGGCGAAGGCCGTCCCTGACGCGATGAGCAGCTTGCCCAGCGGCGGATGTTCGGGGTTGTACCGCAGGCTGTGCTGCTGCAGGTAGACCACCGCCGTACCCACGTACACGGGCTCGTCGATGGTCGGGGTCTGCTTCACGGCCGTCGTGACCATCGCGACCGCCATCTCGGCGAGGAGCACGACCACGACGAGTGCGAACAGCAACCGCCGGTGTCTCCGCAGCCCTTCGCCTGCTCGAGCGGCCTGCCGCATCAGTGCGCGAACCGTGCGTTCCTTCTGTCGCGCATCCGGTGTGACGTCGACTGTGCTGTGGCGAGGCGACGCGACATCATGGCTCCACCTGGTCAACGGCTGATGCCTCTGTTCACCGGGTCGGCGGGGACGAATTGGGGCCCGGCCGCGGACCGAAGGCGGTCAGGAAGCGGTCGCGGAAGGTGTCCATTCTCCAGACCGGGGCGGACGGGCCGGGCTTCAGACCGTCCTGCCAGCCCCAGCCGGAAATATGGTCCAGCACGGCCGGATCGCGGGCGACGATCGCGACCGGTACGTCCCGGCCGAACTTGCCGCCGGTGACGGTCGTCACCGGCTGATGGTCGCCGAGGAAGACGAGCACGGTGTTGTCGTCGCCGTACTTCTCCACGTAGGAGATGAGACTGTGCAACGAGTACTCAATGGCACGCCGGTACTCGGTTCGCACCTGGGCGGGGTCCCGCCACACTTCTTTGGGGTCCTTGCCGGCCTTCTTGATGGCGTCGTACGCCGAGCCGTCACCGACCTCGTCCCAGCCGATCATCCTGGGAATGGGTGCCCAGGGATTGTGACTGGAGGCGAGAATGATCTCCGCCATCAATGGGTCACGGCCCGGCTTGCCGTGCTCCAGGCGTTCGAAGGCGGAGAGACTGTACTGGTCGGGTACGGGCGTCCAGCTGAACTTCGGGCCCTTGTACCCGAGCTGCCGGGAGTCGTGGATGTTGTCGAGGCCGAAGAACTTCCCCTCCGGCCAGGCCCGGGTGACGCCCGGCATGATGCCGACCGTCCGCCAGGCGTCGGCGCGCCGGAAGGCGCCGGTGAGGGTCAGGCGGTTGCTCGAGGTGACACTGCGATAGCGCTGCTGATTGTCGATCCACAGGCCTGACATGAAGGTGGTGTGGGCCAGCCAGCTGCCACCGCCCGTCGTGGGGGAGGTGAGCCAGCCGCTTCGCGAGGAGAACCCGGCCGCGCTCAGCCGACTGGTCCCGTCCGCGAGCACGGCGTCGACCTGCGACGCCATCGCCGGATCCTCGACTGCGGAGCGGCCGTAGCTTTCGATGAAGGTGAAGATGACATCCTTGCCGCGCAGCCCGGTCAGCAGCTGGTCGGCCGGGGTGTCGCCGAAGGCATCGACGGCGGACTCCTTTTCGAACTCCCGCTCGTCCTTGAGGCCTGCACGCACCGAGCCGGCACGGTCCTCGACGAGGGTGGCCGCGTTCCTGGAAGCGACCGGCACGCCGGCGATCTGCGTGCCGAGCGCCGTGAAGGTGATCCAGGCGGTCCCGAGCACCAAGGTGGTACGGGTCGCCACGGCGCTGTGCCGTGCCAGGAGGCGGCTCAGCCGGACCACGGCCAGCGTCATGAAGGCGAGCAGGGCGAGAGCGAGGGCCGCGATCCCGATCATCGCACCGATCGCGTCGGCCCGGCCGACCGAGTCCCTGAGGAAGGCTTCGGCGTCGTCGAGCAGGATCCAGTCGAGTACCGGATCGAACGGCCGGTCGAGACTCGCGTAGAAACCCATGTCGAGGAACTTCAGGATGGTCAGCAGGCCGAGGCCCACCCCGGCGAGTACCGCCACCACCCGCCTCGGCTTCGGCGGCAGGACGAGCAGTACGGCGACGCCGAGGATCCCCTCCACCGGAATGCGGGCGAATGCGCCGGGCGTGAGTCGGCTGATCTGGTTCGGGAGGAGCAGAGCGAAGAGCACGAGCGCGGTGGCCAGGGCAGTGGTCGCCCACGCCACGCTCCGCACCGCGACCGGCCGCCTGTCCCACCGGCCGCGGGCGACGGCCTCGCCAGGGCCGTCACTTGCGGCGCCGGCCGGGCCCGCGGCGTCACCGTCCGGGACGTGCTCCGGGGAACCGTCCCTCGTCGGGCCCCCCTCCGTGCGTGCGCTATCCGTTCGGGGCGGGACTGGAGCGCGGTCAGGGTGCGACACCCGAAGATCCTTCCGTACGAAGCCAGGCGGTGGCACGGCGGACCAGGTTGGGGGGCCGGGTTCCGCCACCCATCATGTACGGCTTGGAGGCGGATCCAGTTCAAGCAAGCACTGTGGTTGCGTGGGAGGGGTGAACGCGTCGTCGGTTCGGGGGCATCCGGTTTGTTCGTACCTTGGACGAGAAGGAGCCTGGCCGCCGTGCGCGCGACGTCCTCACGCGCACGCATCGTGCGTGTCCGCAGATTCTGTCCGGGCACGGCGGCCAGGCTCTTCGAACTCGGTGTGTGTACCTGTCCCTATGGCGCGCTCAGTGCAACGGGGCAGCCGGCGCCTTTGCCGCGGCGGCGTTTTCCTCCGCGAGCCGTTCCATGCCGCTCTGCGTCCTGAGCGGCTTCTCCTTGATGAACAGCACCGCGATCAGCGCGAGAAACGCGAAGGGGGCTCCGATCAGGAAGACATCCGCGGTCGCTACCCCGTACGCATGCTCGACCACCTGCCGGGCCGGTTCGGGAAGTGCGGCGAGGTCGGGGACTCCGTGCCCGGCGCCCCCGTTGTCCGCCGCCCCGCCGAAGCCCTTCTCCATCTCGCTCGCCACCCGGTGGCCGAGCACGGCGCCCAGCGCGCTCGTGCCGATCGCCCCACCGAGGCTGCGGAAGAACGAGAGCACCGAGGTCGCTGCGCCGAGCTCCGACGCGGGTACGTCGTTCTGAGCTGCCAGCACCAGGTTCTGCATCAGCATGCCGACGCCGACGCCGAGTACCACCATGTAGATGCTGAGCAGTCCGAACGAGGAGTCCGCGCTGATAGTGGCCAGCAGGCCCATGCCCGCGGTCATGATGATGCCGCCCGCGATCAGGAATCCCTTCCACTTGCCCCGGGCGGAGATGATCTGCCCGGCGACGGTCGTGGAGACCATCAGACCGAGGATCATCGGCAGGCTCATCAGACCTGCGATGGTCGGTGACTTGCCGAGCGAGATCTGGAAGTACTGGGAGAGGAACACCGTGCCGCCGAACATGGCCACGCCGACCAGCAGGCTCGCCACCGTCGTCAGCGCAACGGTGCGGTTACGGAAGATGTCCAGCGGGATGATCGGTTCCTGGACCCTGGATTCGACCAGGACCGCCGCAACCAGCAGGACCACACCGGCGGAGACCAGAGCGGCGGTCTGCCACGACGCCCAGTCGAACCGGTTGCCTGCGAGGGTCACCCACAGCAGCAGTGCGCTGACCCCGCTCATGATGAGGACGGCACCGAGATAGTCGATCTTCACCTCTCTGCGGACCGTGGGCAGCTTCAGGGTCAGCTGGAGCAGCACGATCGCGAGCAGGGCGAACGGCACACCGATGAAGAAGCACCAGCGCCAGCCCAGCCAGGAGGTGTCCACGAGGACGCCGCCGATGAGCGGTCCCGCGACGGTGCCGACGGCGAAGACGGCGCCGAAGATGCCGGAATAGCGGCCGAGTTCACGCGGCGGAATGACCGCCGCCATCACGACCTGGGCGAGCGCGGTGAGACCGCCCGCGCCGATGCCCTGCACCACTCGGCTCACGATGAGCAGGCCGACGCTGTGCGAGAAGCCGGCGACGAGCGAGCCGACGATGAACATCGAGAGCGAAAGCTGGATGAGCAGCTTCTTGTCGTAGAGGTCGGACAGCTTGCCCCAGATCGGGACGGTCGCCGTCATCGCCAGAAGCTCGGCGGTGACCACCCAGGTGTACGAGGACTGGCTGCCGTGCAGATCGGCAATGATCCTGGGAAGGGCGTTGGAGACCACGGTGGAGGCCAGGATGGCCACGAACATGCCGGCCATCAGGCCCGACATGGCCTGGAGTATGTGACGACGCGTCATGGCCGGTGCAGCCCCCTCGGGCGCACCGACGGTACCGGCTTCGGGTGTGGCGGCAGCGGTCATCGGCTGACGTTCCTCATTCTCTGGTGAAGGGCCCCTGGTAGGGGGTTCGGATGTGCTTCAGTCGCTCAGACCGTCGGTCAGCGAGGCGAACGCCTCGCTGTAGATGCTCTGGAACGTGCGGGTACGGCCGGAGGCCACCCAGAGCTCGACGGCGGCGCGCACGGCAGCGATCGTCACGTGCGTGAGAAGTCGGGGGTGGAGATCGGACTCGGGATCCTGGCCGAGGCGCTCGGCCACGACAGCGACCAGTGCGCGTTCGTCCGCGCCCTGGGCGGCCAGGAATCCGGGCAGCAGCGAAGGACTCTTCCTGAGCGCGGCCGTCTGGAGTTCCCAGCGTTCGTGATCCTCCTCGATATGGGCGAGTTCCTGGCCGATCGCCTCGCGCAGAGCATGGAGTGCCGAGAGTTCCTTCGGCGCGTTGAGTACCGCCCGACGGGCCCGCTCGGCGGTGTCGGGGTCGGGTCGGGTGACCGCGTCTTCCAGGCACGGGAAGTAGTTGAAGAAGGTGCGCGCAGAGACGCCGACCGCATCGGTGACCGCTTCCACGGTCACGTTCTCGATTCCGCGGTCCGCGGCCATGCGCAGCGCCACGTCCGCGAGGGCGTCACGTGTCGCACGCTTCTTACGTTCACGCAGCCCGAGTGGCATGTCGTCGACACTCATAAAGATGCATGCTATGCAATTTTGCGGGGTGTGCAAAATTCTGGCCGGAGGGAGCTGTGGAGGCCCTGAGGGGCCCCTGGCCGGCGGCTCTCCGGCGGATGGCGCGAAGCGGGGCATCGATGCTCCGAGTCGGAGCGTGGGTGAGGCATCGGCCGCCTTCGTCGTACTGCGGCCGGGCGTCAAGGAGACGAGGGCGTCCGACTCCGTCTTCACGCACTGACGTTGGACGCCCTCGTCCCATGTGCGCTGCAGCCCCGCCGATCACCGCAGGGGGTGAGGGCGGGGCGGTCGCTGGTCGCGCGGCTGGAGTGTCCCAGCCCCTGAGCGTCCACGCCCAGCGGGGCGAGTGCGCGGGCGACGGCTTCCGTACGGCCCGCCGTCCACGGAGCCACCATGTCGGTGCCGGGGGCGGCAGGGACTGTGGGTAGCGGGCGCAGGTAGCCGGCGGGGCCGTACGCGGGCACGGTCAGGTCGTAGATGCCGGGTCGCATCCACCGGCAGAGGCGGTCTCCGGGAGCACGCCAACCGTCTCATCGAGCAGTCGATGAAGGGGTCGGACCGGGTCAACCAAGGCGAGGCGCCGGCAGAGTGAGCCGGACTTCAGAGGAGCTCGAGGATCGTCGCGTTGGCCATGCCGCCGGCCTCGCACATGGCCTGCAGGCCGTAGCGGATGTTGTTGTCGCGCATGTGGTGGACCAGTGTGGTCATCAGGCGCGCGCCCGAGCCGCCGAGCGGGTGGCCGATCGCCATGGCGCCGCCGAGCGGGTTCATCAGCTCGTAATCGGCGCCGGTCTCCTTCAGCCAGGCCAGGGTGACCGGGGCGAACGCCTCGTTTATCTCGAAGGCGCCGATGTCGCCGATCGACAGGCCGGAGCGCTTGAGCGCCTTGGCGGTGGCCGGGGCGGGACCGAGGGCCATGGTGACCGGATCGGCCCCGGCGAGAACCGCGGTGTGCACGCGGGCGATCGGGGTCCAGCCGTTCCGCTGCGCGATTTCACCGGTGGTGATGAGCAGCGCGGCGGCGCCGTCGGAGATCTGTGAAGAGTTCCCGGCGCTCACCACGCCGTCCTCCTTGAACGGCGTCTTCAGACCGGCGAGCTTCTCCAGGGTCGAGCCACGCCGCACGCCCTCGTCGGTGTCGAAGACGCGCGTGGTGCCGTCCGGGTCGGTGACCGTGACGGGTGTGATCTGGGAGATGAAGCGCCCCTCGTCGATCGCGCGGGCGGCGCGCTCGTGCGAGTCCAGGGCGTGCTGATCGAGCTGCGTGCGGCTCAGGCCGTACCGCTCTGCGATCAGCTCGGCGCCGACACCCTGGTCGAACTCGCCCTCGCCGCGGGGGAAGTAGCGGTTCAGGACCAGGGGGCCGTACGCCTTGCCGGCCGTCAGGACGCTGCGGGCCGAGCCCATCGGCACCCGGCTCATCGACTCGACGCCGCCGGCGACGGCGATGTCGTACTGGCCGGCGGTGACCAGGCCGGCGGCGAAGTGCACGGACTGCTGGGAGGAGCCGCAGGCGCGCGAGACGGAGACGCCGGGTACGGACTCGGGCCAGCCGGCCGCGAGCGCCGCGAAACGGCCGACGACACCGGCCTGCTCGCCGACCTGGGAGACGGTGCCCCAGACGACGTCGTCGACGGTGCCGGGGTCGAGGCCGTTGCGCTCGGCGAGGGCGGTCAGGACATGGGCGGAGAGATCGACGGCGTGGATACCGGAGAGGGAACCACCGCGCTTGCCGACTGGGGTTCGAACGGCGTCCACGATCACTGCGTCACGCATGGGCTGCTCCTGGTAACGAGGGGGAGGGGTGGCATCAAGTTATTCCAGGCTAACCTCTATGTCCAGGCGAAAGGATCCCTTGACAGTAGGCCCAATGGGGCCCGAAAGTGAAAACCGGCTAACCCATGATCTGGAAAGAGGCAGGCATGCCGTGCACGGTATTCAACGAGGAGCACGAGGCTTTCCGGGCGGTGGTCCGGGAGTTCCTGGCCAAGGAAGCGGTCCCACACCTCCAGGACTGGGTGGCGGCCAAGGCTGTCCCACGCGACTTCTACCGAAAGCTCGGCGAGCTCGGCATCCTCGGCATCGAGGTACCGGAGGAGTTCGGCGGCGGCGCCGAGACCGGCCACCACTTCGGCGCCGTGTTCGCGGAGGAAGTCGCCCGGGCCGGGGCCACTGTCGGCACCGCGATGACGCACGCCAACATCATCCTGCCGTACCTCCTGCACTTCGGTACCGAGGAACAGAAGCAGCGCTGGGTACCGGGCTGTGCCTCGGGCGACATCATGCTCTCGATCGCGATGACCGAGCCCGGCACCGGCTCGGATCTGGCCGGCATCCAGACGAAGGCCGTGCTGTCCGAGGACGGCACCCACTACGTCCTCAACGGAGCCAAGACCTTCATCACCGGCGGTACCCAGTGCGACCTGGTCCTGGTGGTCTGCCGTACGTCGCCCACCCCGGCGGACAACCGCCGCAAGGGTCTGACGATCCTCGTCGTGGACACCGGGAGCGAGGGCTTCACGGTCGGCCGCAGCCTGGACAAGATCGGCCTGCACGCCTCCGACACCGCCGAGCTGTCCTTCACCGACGTCAAGGTGCCGGTCGGGAACGTCCTTGGCGAGGAGGGCGAGGGCTTCTTCTACCTGGGCCGCAACCTCGCGCGCGAGCGACTCGTCATCGCCGTCCAGGCCGCCGCCGCGGCCGACGCCGCCGTGTGCTTCGCCAAGGAGTACACCCAGGACCGCACGGTCTTCGGCAAACCGGTGGCGTCCTTCCAAAACACCAAGTTCGTGCTCGCCGAGTGCGCCACCGAGGCCGAGGCGGCCCGGCTCATGGCGCACGAGGCGCTGGAGCGTGACGCGCAGGGCGAGTTGTCCGCGGACTACGCCGCGATGGCGAAGCTCCTCTGCACCGGGACCGCGAGCCGCGTGATCGACAAGTGCCTTCAGTTGCACGGCGGTTACGGCTACATGCTCGAGTACCCGATCGCCCGCCTGTACGCCGACACCCGCGTCATGCGGATCTACGGCGGCACCAGCGAAGTCATGAAGACCATCATCGCCAAGTCCATCGGCCTCTGAGATTCGAGAAAGGAACCCTCACCATGCAGATCAACGGAGTCTCCGCCGTCATCACCGGTGGCGCATCGGGCCTCGGCCTCGCCACTGCCAAGCGCCTGCTCGAGCAGGGCGCGCACGTCGTCCTGCTCGACCTTCCCACCTCCGCCGGCGAGCAGGTCGCCAAAGAGCTCGGCGAGCGCGCACACTTCGTCGCCGGTGACGTCCGGAGCGCCGACGACGCAGCCCGCGCCGTCGCCACCGCCGCCGACCGGGCGCCACTGCGCATCACGGTCAACTGCGCAGGCCTCGGCAAGGGGGGACGCACGGTCAAGCGCGACGGCACGCCCTACGCGCTCGAGGACTTCGAGTTCGTCGTCGGCGTCAACCTGATCGGCACCTTCAATGTGCTGCGCCTCGCGGCTGCCGAGATGTCCAGGACCGAGGAGGTCGATGGCGAGCGCGGTGTCATCATCAACACCGCCTCCGCCGCGGCGTTCGAGGGCCAGATCGGCCAGTGCGCCTACTCCGCCTCCAAGGGCGGCATCGTCGGCATGACCCTGCCGATCGCCCGTGACCTGGCCGCCGCCAGGATCCGCGTGATGACCATCGCCCCGGGCCTGTTCTCCACCCCGCTCCTGAACAAGAAGCCGCAGGAGTTTCTCGACGCGCTCGGTGCCCAGGTGCCGCACCCCTCGCGCCTCGGTGACCCGTCCGAGTACGCCCAGTTGGCTACCTCGATCATCGAGAACCCCATGCTGAACGGCGAGACGATCCGTCTCGACGGCGCCATCCGCATGGCCCCGAAGTAGAACGCCACCCACCGCTGCTGCCCACAGGGAGTCAACTGTGTCCGAAACCAACCCGGCCCGGAAGGTCGCCGTCGTCACCGGCGCCGCACGGGGCATCGGTGCGGCGACCGCCGCCCGCCTGGCCCGTGACGGCTTCGCCGTCGCCGTGTTCGACCTGGATGAGGCGGCGTGCGCGAGCACCGTCGAGATCATCGAGAAGGACGGCGGCCGTGCCCTCGCCGTCGGCTGCGACGTCTCCGACCCCGAGCAGGCCGAGGCCGGCGTCGCCGAGGTCGTGGCCGAACTCGGCGCCCCCGCCGTGCTGGTGAACAACGCCGGCATCATCCGCGACAACCTCATCTTCAAGATGACCCCACAGGAATTCGACGCCGTCATCGGCGTCCACCTGCGCGGCGCGTTCCTGATGGCCAAGGCCTGCCAGAAGCACATGGTCGACGCCAAGTGGGGACGGATCATCAACATGTCCTCCGCCGCCGCGCTCGGCAACCGGGGCCAGTCCAACTACTCCTCCGCCAAGGCCGGTCTGCAGGCTCTCACCAAGACCCTGGCGATCGAACTCGGCCCGTTCGGCGTCACCTCCAACTGCGTGGCGCCCGGCTTCATCGCCACCGAGATGACCGCGGCCACCGCCGAGCGGATGGGCATCACCTTCGAGGAGTTCACCGGGCGCTACGCCACCAGCATCCCCGTCCGCCGGGTCGGCGCCCCCGAGGACATCGCCCAGGCGGTCTCCTACTTCGCACGCGAGGAGGCCGGCTTCGTCTCCGGCCAGGTCCTCTATGTCGCGGGCGGCCCGAAGGGCTGACGCCCTCAGGGCGTCTCCGACGGATCTCCGCGGCGTCGCGGCCATCCGTCGAACACGCCCTGACCGGGTCCGGTCGGATCCTGCCCACCCCGTACTGCCGCATCCTCTGCCAATGACGATGGAGGGACCCCGTCATGGGTCTGCACCTGCCCGAGGCCATCCGCCTGCACGCACGTGAGCGCGGCTCCTCCGCCGCGCTCACCTCGGAGGGCAGCACCGTCCGGTACGCCGAGCTGGACTCCCGTAGCAACCGGATCGCCCGCGCGCTCCTCGCCGCCGCCCCCGCCGGGTCCCGGATCGGTTTCCTCGCCCGCACTCGCAACGAAGCGGGCGAGATCCTGGTCGGCGCAGCCAAGGCCGGTCTGGTGACGGTGCCGCTCAACTGGCGTCTAGCCGTTCCCGAGTTGATTGCCGTCGCCCGGGACGCCGAGCTGACGTTCCTGCTCGCCGAGCCCGAGTTTCGTGCCGCAGCCGACGCCGTGTGCGCGGCCATGCCGGGCGTGCGCCTCGTCGTGATCGGCCCGTCAGCCGACGACGCCGTACCCGCGTACGAGACCTGGCTCGGCGCCCACCCCGACGACGACCCGGGGCGCGGCACGGCCGCCGACGCCGATGAGGTGTTCCTGCAGATCTACACCTCCGGCACCACCGGTGTCCCCAAGGGCGTCCTGCTCACCCACGGCAACTTCTACGCCGACACGACGGAGCTGGAGGAGTACCTCTGGGAGGCCCGGTCGGTGGCGCTGAATGCCCTGCCGATGTTCCACATCGGGGGCCTGGGCTGGCTGCGCGTCGCGCTCACCGCCGGGGCCAGCAGCCTGATGTTCCCGGACTTCACGCCTGACGCCGCGGCCGAGACCATCGAGCGCGAAGGCGTCACGCACGCCTTCCTCGTCCCCTCGGTGCTGCACATGCTCACGGAGCTGCCCGGGATCGAGAGGCGCAACTTCTCCCGCCTCACACTCATCACCTACGGCTCCGCGCCAATCACCCCGGCGCTGCTGCGCCGCTCGATGGCCCTCTTCGCCTGCCATTTCATGGGCAAGTACGGCCTGACCGAAGGAGGCGGCACGGTCACCCAGCTGCCGCCGGACGACCACGAGGCGGACGGACCCAAGCAGTACCTGCTGAAGTCCGTGGGCAGGCCGCGCCGCGGAGTGGATGTGGTGATCGCCGACACTGCCACCGGCAGCCCGGTCCCGGCCGGGACCCCCGGCGAGATCCGTATCCGTTCCCGGCACAACACCCCCGGCTACTGGAACCGTCCCGAGGAGACCGCGGCCCTGTACGACGCCGACGGCCTGCTGTGCACCGGGGACGGCGGATACCTCGACGAGGACGGATACCTGTTCCTCACCGACCGGATCAAGGACATGATCGTCAGCGGCGGCGAGAACGTCTATCCCGCCGAGGTCGAGTCCGCGCTCGCCGAGCACCCCGCGGTTTCCGAGGCCGCGGTCATCGGTGTGCCGCACGAGGTGTGGGGCGAGGCCGTCACCGCCGTGGTCGTCCTGCGCAAAGGCGTCGTACGCCCCACGGAGCAGGAGCTCATCGACTTCACCAGGCCGCGGATCGCCTCGTACAAAAAGCCCCGCAGGGTGCACTTCGTCGACGAACTGCCCCGCAACCCCAACGGCAAGGTCCTCAAGCGCGAGCTGCGGGCCGGCATCAAGTAGAGAAAGGGACGGCGATGGCCGACCTCGAATACACGGTCCGCGACCACATCGCGACCATCCTGCTCAACCGCCCCGAGCGCAAGAACGCCTTCACCATCGACATGGTGCACACATGGGCCGACTCCCTGATCGAGGCCCAGCGCGACCCGGAGGTGCGGGTGATCGTCGTCACCGGCGCCGACGGCTCCTTCTGCTCCGGCGTGGACCTCTCCGCCTTCAAGGGGGAGGAGCGGCCGCCGTTGGGGGAGAAGGAGCTGCTGACCCAGAACGTGCACCGGGTCGCGCTCGCCCTGGAGGACGTCGACAAGCCGGTGATCGCCGCCGTCGCCGGTCCCGCCGTGGGCGCCGGAATGGACATGGCGCTCCTGTGCGACCTGCGCTTCGCAGGACGCAGCGCCCGCTTCTCCGAGGGCTACATCAAGATCGGCCTGGTCCCCGGCGACGGCGGCTGCTGGCTGCTGCCCCGGGCCGTCGGCACCTCCACCGCCCTGCGCATGCTGTGGACCGGTGACTTCGTCGGCGCCGACGAGGCGCTGCGCATCGGCCTGGCGGACGAAGTGCACGAGGACGAGGAGCTGATGGACGCCGTGTACGCGTATGCCACCCGGCTCGCCGAGCGACCGCCGGCCGCGATCCGCACCATCAAGCGCGCCGTCCGCCAAGGCGCCCGCCACGACCTGCGGACCGCCCTCGACCTGATCTCGTCCCACATGGCCGTGATCACCTCGACCGAGGACTCCGCCGAGGCGTTCGCAGCCTTCCAGGAGATGCGCCCCGGCGTCTTCAACGGCCGCTGAACCCCTCGCCGCTACGCCCGAAAGGCCATCATGGACCACTCCCCAGGAACGGACTCCTGCGCCCGACTGCGCGACCAGGTCCGGCAGTTGACCGCCGAGTGGCGGGACGCCGGACGTTACGTCCCCCGCAGTGACTCCTGGCTGCGCTCCTTCGACCCGGAGTTCAGCAAGGAGCTCGCAGCCCGCGGCCTCATCGCGATGACGTACCCGAAGGAGTTCGGCGGCGCCGCGCGCACCAACGTCGAGCGCCTCGCCGTCACCGAGGAACTGCTGCGCGCAGGAGCCCCCGTTGCCGCCCACTGGATCGGCGACCGGCAGATCGGCCCCGCGGTCCTGCGCCACGGCACGCGCGAGCTCCAGGAGGAGATCGTGCCGAAGATCGCCTCCGGCGAGGCCGTGTTCTGCCTGGGCATGAGCGAGCCGGAGGCCGGATCCGACCTGGCCTCCGTGAGGACCACCGCGGATCCCACAGACGGCGGCTGGCTGGTCAACGGCCACAAGATCTGGACCACCCAGGCCCACCACGCCACCCACGCCTACCTCCTCGCCCGCACCTCGCGCGAGGAACGGAAGCACGAGGGGCTCAGCGAATTCGTCCTCGACATGGACGCCGAGGGGGTGTCGGTCACCCCGATCGTCGACCTCGCGGGTGAGCACCACTTCAACGAGGTGCGCTTCGAGAACGTCTTCGTGCCCGCCCACCGCCTCATCGGCGAAGCCGGCCAGGGATGGAAGCAGGTCGTCGAGCAGCTCTCCTTCGAGCGCGGCGGCGCCGAGCGCTCCCTTTCCAGCTACCCCGTCCTCGTGGAGCTGATCGCCGCAGCCGCCCGAGACCAGGACGACCGCGAGCTGCACGCGCTGCTCGGCTCCCTCGTCGCCCGCCTCGCGGTCCTTCGCCGGCTCTGCTTCGAGGTCGCAGGCGCCATGGACGCGGGCCGGGCCCCCGTTCAGCAGGCCGCGGCCCTGAAGTTCCTCGGCAACGCCTTCGAACACGACGTCATCGAGGCACTGCGCCGCACCGACCTCTGCCAGGACCCCGCCTTCGGCTCCGTCTTCGGTCAGGCGCTGCTCGCCTCTCCGGCCTTCAGCCTGCGCGGCGGCGCGGCCGAGGTGCTGCTCTCCCTCATCGCCCGCCAGGAGGCCCGCTCATGAGCCAGTTCACCGACGAACTGCGCAGCCTGGTCGACGACCTGGCCGCATCCGGCAAGCCCGAACTGTGGGACAGCCTGGTCGGGTCGGGACTTCCCCGGGTCGGCATCGACGAGGACAAGGGCGGCTCCGGCGGCTCCCTCGACGATCTCCTCGTGGTGGTCGAGTCCCTCGGCGGGCACGGCATCGGCGTACCGATCGTCGAGGCGTCCACAGCGGACTGGGTCCTCAGCCATGCCGGCGGCCTCGCCGAGGGCCTCACCACGGTCCTGCTGGTCGACGAGGCGCCCGACGCCTCTCCCGGCACCCTCACCGCCGAGCTGACCGCCGTGCCGTGGGCCCGCGACGCCGCGCGTCTGGTGCTGTGCGCGCCCGGCGCCGCGCCGCTCGTCGTCGACCTGGCCCATCCCTCGGTCACCGTGCAGGCCGTGGACAACATCGCCGGAGAGCCTCGCGACACCGTGCTCCTCGCGGGCACGCCCGTCACCGCCGTCGAGGGCGCGCCGGAGCACACCGAGGTCCGCGAGCGCCTTGCCCTGCTGTGGTCGGCCGCCGTGCTCGGCGCCGCTCAGGGCGCGTACCGCCTCACCAAGAAGTACGTCTCCGAGCGAGAGCAGTTCGGCGCACCCCTGCTCAAGATCCCGGCGGTCGCCGGCAACCTGGCCCGGATGCGCGTCCAGCTCGTCCAGGCCGACGCCGCCCTGTCCCTGGCCCGTGAAGCCGCACCGCTCGGCGTCGCCATCGAGATCGTACGGATCACCACGGCCGCAGCGGCCACCGAGATCGCTCAGATCGCACACCAGTTGCACGGCGCGATGGGCATCACGGAGGAGTATCCGCTGCACCGCCTGACCCGCCGCCTCTGGTCCTGGCGCGACGCCGTCGCGTCCGAGCGCCGCTGGGCCGAGAGCCTCGGCAGGCGCGCCGCCGAAGCCGGCGAGACCGGCGTCTGGACGCAGATCACCGCCACCGGTCGATAGAGCCCCGACGCGGACAGCGGCGGCGGTCCGCGTCACCATCTGCGAGGAATGAGTAGCGATGCTTTCCACACCCGAACTCGACTGGGACGACACCACCGATCAGGTCAACGCCACGCGCGGCCTGATCGACAAGCTGGAGCCCTGCGTCGTACACAACGAGGCGGGCCGGGTCGTCTGGGACAACGACCGCTGGGACTTCCTGAACAAGGACGAGTGCCCCGCCACGGTGCACCCGAGCCTGTGGCGGCAGAGCCGGCTCAACACCGTGCAAGGCCTGTTCGAGGTCGTACCCGGCATCTACCAGGTCCGCGGCCTCGACGTCTCCAACATGACGATCATCGAGGGCGAGACCGGTGTGGTCGTCGTCGACCCGCTGACGTCCAGGGAGGTCGCCGCCGAGGCGCTCGGGCTGTACACCCGCAACCGCGGTGAGCGCCCCGTCAAGGCCGTGATCTACACGCACAGCCACGGCGACCACTTCGGCGGTGTCCTCGGAGTCACCACGAACGAGGCGGTGGCTGCCGGGGACTGCCTGGTCATCGCCCCGGACGAGTTCATGCACCACGCGGTCAGCGAGAACATCTTCGCCGGCCCGGCGATGATGCGCCGCGCCGTGTACATGTACGGCCGCTCGCTGCCCGTGGGCGCCGAGGCCTCGGTCGGCTTCGGCCTCGGCCAGGCCCTGTCCACCGGTACCGTCGGCCTCATTGCGCCGACGGACACCGTCACCGGCACCGGCCAGGAGTTCGTCGTCGACGGCGTACGGCTGTTCTTCCAGCTGACGCCGGACACCGAGGCGCCCTCGGAGATGAACTTCTACCTGCCGGACCACCGAGTCCTGCTCATCGCCGAGAACGTCAACCACTCGCTGCACAACGTCCTCACCCTGCGCGGCGCCCAGGTTCGCGACGCCCACGCCTGGGCGTCGTACATCACCGAGTCGATCAGGCTCTTCGACCGGGCCGAGGTGCTCATCGGCTCCCACAACTGGCCGACGTGGGGCAACGACGAGGTGATGCGGATGCTTGCCGAGCAGCGCGACGCCTACGCGTACATCCACGACCAGACCGTCCGGCTGATGAACCAGGGGCTCACCGGCCCCGAGATCGCCGAGGAGATCCAGTCCTTCCCCGGCCAACTGGCGCGGGCCTGGAGCGTGCGCGGCTATTACGGGTCCATCAGCCACAACGTCAAGGCGGTCTACCAGCGCTATATGGGCTGGTACGACGGCAATCCGGCGCATCTGTGGCAGCACCCGCCGGTCGAGCAGGCCAAGCGGTACGTCGCGGCCATCGGCGGCGCGGAGGCCACCGTCGCCACGGCCCGCGAGGCGTTCGAGGCCGGCGATCTGCGCTGGGCCGCCGAACTGCTCAACCACGTGCTGTTCGCTGAGCCGGAGCACCTCTCGGCACGCGAACTGCAGATCGCCTCCTACGAGCGGCTCGGCTTCGCCCAGGAGAACGGCACCTGGCGCAACATCTACCTCACCGGCGCCAAGGAGCTCCGTGAGGCAGGCCAGGGGACCCGCCGGACCGGAGCTCCCGGCAAGGAGAGCGTCGAGATGCTCGCCGCCCTCGCCACCGGGCAGATCTTCGAGTCCATGGCGGTCCGCCTCGACGGGCCCCGGGCGGCGGCCCACCGGCTGCTGCTGCGCTGGGAGTTCACCGACACCGACGAGGTGTTCACGCTTCTCGTCGGCAACGGCGTGCTCACCCCGATGAAGGGAGACGCGCCCGGCGGGGAGGCTCCGCAGCTGACCCTGCGACTGGAGCGGGCCGTGCTGAACATGGTGCTCGCTCAGCGCACCACCTTCACGGAGGCGATCGGTTCGGGTGCGATAACGGTGGAGGGCGATGTCACCGTCCTCGCCACCTTCCACGGCCTCCTGGAGAAGCCGGCGCGCAACTTCCCGATCGCCCTGCCGTAACGAACGCTCCACAACACCGGGGCCCGCGTCTAGCGGACCCCGGTGCTTTTCTGTCTCTGCAAACTCTCGTGATCGAGTACGGGAATCCCGGCATGAGCACGAACCAGCGCGTCGACCGCCATCAGGACCGTGTCCCAGGCCGAAGAGGAAGCGGAGGCGTTCCACCTCGCATGGCTCGAATCGGGTGACGGTGTGACAGAGCGCCAAACGGCGGGGCCGGGCAGAGCGACCACTCTGCCCGGCCCCGCCGTGAATGCCCGTCAGGAGTCGGTCGCCCGCCTGCGCAGCTCCGTCTTGAGGATCTTGCCCGTCGCCGAGAGCGGCAGCTCGTCCACGACCACCAGGTCACGGATCCGCTGGTACGGGGCGACACGCGCCGCGACGTACGCCATCAGCTCCTCGGCGATCGCTGCCCGATCCGGAGTCTCCGCTTCGGCCTTCACGGAGACGAACGCGACCGGGATCTCGCCGTGCTCCGGATGCGGCCGGCCCACGACGGACGCCTGGGCGACCGCCGGATGCTCACGCAGGATGTTCTCCAGCGGGCCGGGGTACACGTTGTACCCCTTGTAGATGAGCATGTCCTTCGCCCGGCCGACCAGGGACAGCCAGCCCTGCTCGTCGATCGTGCCGAGGTCACCGGTGCGCAGCCAGCCGTCCACGTACTGCACCGCGGTGAGTTCGGGATGGCCGAGGTAGCCCGCCGTGACCTGCGGACCCCGGACCCAGACCTCGCCCTTCCGGCCCGGCGCCACCGGGGTGACACCGTCCATCTCCCGGATCTCGATCTCGGTGTCGAAGAGTGCCAGGCCGGTGCTGCCCTCCGGGCGTGGCATCGAGCGGTCCAGCGGGCTGATCGAGACACCCATGGTCGCCTCCGTCAGTCCGTAACCGTCGCTGACGACGGCGTTCGGGAAAACCTCGGCGAGCTCCGCGGCCGCGGCCGGATTGATGGGTGCCGAGCCGCTGCTGACCAGCCGTACACACGCCAGGTCGCGCTCCCGTACGTCCGGTACGGCGAGAACGGCGTGGCACAGCGCGGGGGAGCCGGTGACGGCGTGGACGCCCAACCGCTCGATGGTGTCCAGGTACCGGACCGCATCGAAGCGGCCGAACACGACGACGGTGAGCCCGGCGACGACGAAGATGCTCTGGCTGACCATGCCCATGCCGTGGAAGAGCGGGGCGATGGAGATCCCGGTCGCGGCGCCGATCGGAATGTGGTGCGGGGTCCGGGCCTCAGCCACATGGCGCAGCGTGATGTGGCCCTGCTCGTCCGTGTGCGGGAGTGCGGCGCTGCGCCAGCACGCCACCTGGAGCACGTTGCTGAAGAGGTTGTGATGCAGGACCCGAACGGCCTTGGGTACGCCCGTCGTGCCGCCGGTGAAGGCGAGGTGAGCGACCGCGTCCCCGTCCACCGCCGTAGCCGGGGCCGCCTCGGCCTTCATCAGCTCGTCGAACTCGACCGTGGGGACCGGGAACCCGACGGGGGCCCGGTCGCCGGCGGGGGCTGCGGCCGTGGCCGGTGCGAGACAGACGCGGCGGACCGCCTCGGAGCCCTCCAGGGCCTCGGACATCTGCGCGGCGACGGAAGGGTGGGTGAAGACCGCGACCGCGCCCGAGTCGTCGAGCTGACGGCGCAGTGCGAGGGGCGGCTGCGTCGGGTTGACCGGCACCACGGCGGCGCCGGCGAGCAGGATGCCGTAGTACGCGACCGTGAACCAGATCGAGTTGGGCATGTGGACGGCGACGGCGTCGCCCGGGGTGATGCCCTGCTCGCGCAGCCCTTGGGCCACCCGCAGGGATCGCTCGTACAGCTCCGCGAAGGTGAGCTGCACATCGCCGTCGATCAGCGCCGCACGGTCGGGGTAGGCATGGGCGGATCCGGCGAGCAGATCCGCGATCGTGCCGTCGGGGTAGTCGAGGGTGCGGGGCATCCCTTGCGGCCAGATGGTGGTCATGGCGGAACTCCTTTGTCCAGTCATGCCCGAGCGTTGCGTCGGGACTGTAGCTGTGGTTCACCTCGGTGCCGTGGAGCTCGACGATGCGGGGCACCGGGGCGTGGGGCGGCGGAGCCGTCCGGGCCGGTCCGGCGGATCAGGCCCTAACGGCTGCCCCAGACAGGGGCGCGCTTCTCGGCGAACGCCCGCGCGCCCTCCTTGGCGTCCGCCGAAGCGAAGACCGGGGCACACGCAGCGCGGTTGCGGTCCCAGATCTCGTCGGCCGACCAGCCGGCCGAGTCCACCACGATCCCCTTGCTGGCGCGCACGGCCAGCGGGCCGTTGGCGGCGATCTCCCTCGCGAGGGTCAGGGCCCCGTCCAGCGCCTCGCCCTGCGCGGTCAGTTCGTTGACCATGCCGAGCTCGTAACCGCGCTCGGCACCGAGGAAGGCGCCGGTCAGCGCATACTGCATGGCCACGTTGTACGGGATCTTCCGAGGCAGGCGCACCAGGCCGCCACCTGCCGCTATGAGGCCTCGCTTGGTCTCCGGGAGACCGAACTTCGCGGTCTTCGCGGCGACGACCATGTCGCAGGCGAGGGCCAGTTCCGTACCGCCGCCGAGTGCGTACCCCTCGACCGCAGCGATCAGCGGCTTGGCGGGCGGGGTTTCGGTGATGCCGCAGAAGCCACGGCCGGGAATGCCGGATCGCTCACCGGCGGCAAGGGCCTTGAGGTCGGCACCGGCGCAGAAGGTGCCACCGGCACCTGTGATCACACCGATGACGAGGTCGTCGCGGGCGTCGAGCTCGTCGACGGCCTCGGCGACGGCGTTCGCCACCGCCCGGTTGACGGCGTTGCGGGCCTCGGGGCGGTTGATGGTCACGACGGCAATGCCGTCAGCGAACGAGGTGAGGACCAGATCGGACATCAGGATTTCCTTCGACGAGGGGAAGTTGAGGGGGAGGGAGCGGGGTTCAGCTGCTGGGGGCCCGCGCCGGGCGCACCACGGTCTCCTGCACCACATGGGCGATCAGCTTGCCGTCGAGGCTCCACACCTCCGCGAAAGCGAGGCCCCGCCCGTCGCCCGCGGTGGGGCTGCGCTGGGAGAACAGCATCCAGTCGTCGGCGTGGAACGGCCGGTGGAACCAGACCGCGTGGTCCAGCGAGGTGAGGAACACCGACGGCGGCTCCTCGCGCAACATCCGGGGCCGCTCCGTCGCCAGGGCCGTCGCCGGGGCAAGGAACAGGTCGGAGGCGTACGCCAGGGCGCAGGCGTGCAACATCGGATCGTCAGGTAGCCGTTCGGCGGAGCGCATCCACAGCTTCTGCTCGGTCAGGCCAGGCACCGGCTCCGCGGGCGGTGGGGCCATCCGCATCTCGACGACCCGGCGGAACTCCGCCTGGCGGTAGTCCTCCGGGTTGTTGCGCTCCCAGATCTCGTACATGTCGGGGAGCGAGTGCGGGTCGGCGACCTCGGCCATCGCCATCTGGCGGTCCTCGGTCTCCTCCGGCTTCTTGAAGGAGGCCGAGAGGGTGAAGACGATCTCGCCGCCCTGCACGGCGGTCACGCGGCGCGACAGGTAAGAGGCGCCGTCGCGGACCCGCTCCACCGTGTAGATCAGGGGGTGGGCCGTGTTGCCCGCGCGCAGGAAGTAGCTGTGCAGCGAGTGCACGAGCCGGTCCTCGGGAACGGTGCGGCTCGCCGCCGTGAGCGCCTGGGCCGCCACCTGTCCGCCGAAGGCGCGCAGCGGGATGCCGTCGTGGCACCAGCCGCGGAACAGGTCGCGGTCCAGTTGCTCCAGGTTCAGGAATCCGCCGAAGTCCCCGAGCGGGCGGTGCTCCGTGTCGCCTCCGGGCGCTTCGGGCGCCACCGGAATCGCGGACATCAGAGGCCTCCTCAGAGGAGTTCGAGGATGGTGGCGTTGGCCATGCCGCCGCCCTCGCACATGGACTGCAGGCCGTAGCGGATGTGGTTGTCGCGCATGTGGTGGACCAGGGTGGTCATGATGCGGGCGCCGGAGCCGCCGATGGGGTGGCCGATGGCCATCGCGCCGCCGAGCGGGTTCATGCGTTCGTAGTCGGCGCCGGTCTCACGCAACCAGGCGAGGGAGACCGAGGCGAAGGCCTCGTTGATCTCGAAGGCGCCGATGTCCTCGATGGTCAGGCCGGCCTTCTTCAGGGCTTTGGCTGTGGCCGGGATCGGGCCCTTGAGCATGGTGACCGGGTCGGTGCCGGCGACCACGGCGGTGTGGATCCGGGCCATGGGGGTCCAGCCCTGTGCCTTGGCGAACTCGCTGGTGGTGACGAGGAGGGCGCCGGTACCGTCGGAGACCTGTGAGGCGTTGCCGGCGGTGATCGTCCCGTCCTCCTTGAAGGCGGGCTTCAGGGCGGCGAGCTTGTCCAGGGTGGAGCCGCGGCGGATGCCTTCGTCGGTGTCGAAGACGCGGGTGGTGCCGTCCTCGTCGGTGACGGTGATCGGGGCGATCTGGTCCTTGAAGCGGCCCTCGTCGATGGCCTTGGCGGCGCGGGCGTGGGAGTCCAGGCCGTGCTGGTCCATCTCGGTGCGGGTGATGCCGTATTCGTCGGCGATCAGCTGGGCGCCGGTGCCCTGGTTGAATCGGATGCCGTCGTAGCGTGCGAAGACATCCGGGCCGAAGGGTTCGCCGAACGTGCCGTCGCCCCGGGTGGTGCCCAGGGGGATCCTGCTCATGATCTCGACGCCACCGGCCACGGCGACGTCGTACTGGCCGGCGATGACGCCGGCCGCGGCCTGGTGGACGGCCTGCTGGGAGGAGCCGCACTGGCGGTCGACGGTGACGCCGGGCACGGTCTCGGGCCAGCCGGCTGCCAGTACGGAGGCGCGGCCGACACAGCCGGCCTGCATGCCGACGGCGGAGGCGCAGCCCCAGATCACGTCGTCGACGAGCACCGGGTCGAGGCCTGTGCGCTCGACGAGGGCATTGAGGACATGGGCGGAGAGGGAGGTGGAGTGCAGCCGAGAGAGCGAGCCGCCTCGTTTGCCGACGGGGGTGCGTACGGCGTCGACGATCACTGCGTCGCGCATAGGGGTTCTCCTGGAGGAAGTGGGGGAGTACGGCCTCAGAGGCCGAGGTCCTTGGCGATGATCGTCTTCATGACCTCGCTGGTACCGGCGTAGATCCGGTTGACGCGGGTGTCCGCGTAGAGGCGGGAGATCGGGTACTCGAGCATGTATCCGTAACCGCCGTGCAGCTGGAGGCACTTGTCGATGACGCGGCCGGCTGTTTCGGTGCAGAAGAGCTTGGCCTTGGCGGCGTCGGCGGGGGTGAGCTCGCCGGTCGCGTGCAGTTCGAGTGCCCGGTCGACCAGGGTCTGGGCGGCCTCGACCTCGGTTGCGCACTCGGCGAGGACGAACTTGGTGTTCTGGAACGCGGCGACCGGCTTGCCGAAGACCTGACGCTCCTTCACATACTCGGTGGCGAAGCCGATTGCGCCGGCCGCGTTCGCGTAGGCGTTAATCGCCGCACCGAGTCGTTCCACCACGAGGTTGTGGGTGAGGTACGAGAAGGCCGCGCCCTCCTCGCCGAGCAGGTTCGCGAACGGGACCCTGACGTCGGTGAAGGACAGTTCGGCGGTGTCCTGCGCGCGCAGGCCGATCTTGTCGAGCTTGCGCCCCACGGCGAAGCCCTCGGACGTGGTGTCCACGCACAGGATCGACAGGCCGGCCCGGCGGTTGCCGGGGTCGAACGGTGCGGTGCGGCAGACCACCAGGATCAGGTCCGCCTGCGCACCTCCCGTGATGAAGGTCTTGGCGCCGTTGAGGACGTAGTGCGTGCCGTCCTCGGAAAGCCGGGCGCGGGTGGCGATGCCCGCGAGATCGGAGCCGGTGCCGGGCTCGGTCATCGCGATCGCGGTCATGACCTCGCCGGAGAGGAAGCCGGGCAGCCAGCGCCGCTTCTGCTCCTCGCTGCCGAACTCCAGCAGGTAGGGCAGGACGAGACAGGTGTGCACCGACTCCGCACCGAACCCGACACCCGCACGTCCGCACTCCTCGCGCACCACGGCCTGGTAGGTGAAGTCGGTGACACCCGCGCCGCCGTACTCCTCGGGCACGTTGATGCCGAAGAAACCCAGCTCGCCGAGCCTGCTGTACAGCTCGCGAGAGACATGTCCCTGCCGTTCCCAGTCCGCGTAATACGGCGCGACCTCCTGGGCGATGAACTCCCGGACGGTCGCCCGGAAAGCCTCGTGGTCCTCGGTGAACACGCTGCGGCGCACGATCGCACTCCCTTCCTCGCGTGCCCGGCACGCTCGCCGGAACAGCACTAAGTTAATCTTCGATAACCTCCCTGTCTACAGCTTGACAGCTTGATTCTGCTGGCAGAGAGGGGGTAACGGGAGTAACGTGTGATGCCATGCTTCCCTCATCTCCTGGACCTGTGTGACGGTCGGCACGGAAGACTCCGAGAGTCGGCCGGCAAGGTCGGCCCCAGCACGCCGGGACACTGTCGTGGACCACGAAGCCGCTGTGCGGCCGGGCCGGTGTCAGTGCTCGATGGAATGCTGTCCGCATGGACGAGCTCATGCGGCAGCGTCGCGTCTACGGCGCCGACCACGACGACCCCGACCCCGGACCGAAAGCGGGCCACGAGTACCGGGAGCTGGTCGGCGGCCCCCTCGACGGCCTGCTCCTGGACGTCACCGGGTGGACCGATGCGGCGCTGCGCGAAGGCGCGACGCTGGTCACGGAGATCGGGGCCTACGGTCCGGGCGGGCGGTCCGAGTACAAGCCCAGGCCGGTCGAACCTTTGAAGTGGGACTGGCGTGGTGACACCCACTGACCGGTGATCCACAGCCGCACGCCCATCTCCGAGGTGACGGCTAACAGCCGGGTCGGACCGTTCCGGGACGGAGCGCGGCCGACCGTATGAAAACGCCGCTGCCCGGAACGGCCTTCGCGGTCGTTCCGGGCAGTGACCCAACGCTGGAACAGTGATCAGCGATCAGTCATGAAGCGCGGCTTCAGGGGTGATGGGCGGTGGCGCCCTCGATGTACGGCTCCGTCGGGACGACGTCCGACGCAGACGTGCGCGCATCCCCGGACAACAGCATCGTCGTACCGATCTCGGCCAGCCTGTCGGCGAGATCGGCACGCCGACCGAGGCGCCCCGCACGGGTGGCGTTGTCGATCACGGTCAGCACCGCGATGATGACGATCTTCGCTTCGGACGTGTCGAGTCCGGGTCTGACGCCCGCGAGCACATGGGTCCAGAGCGCGAGGTATTCGCGCTGCGCCTGGCGGGACGCCCTGCGCTCCTTCTCCGGAAGCTGGTCGAGCTCCCCGATCAGCAGGCCGATCAAGTGGCTCTGGCTCAAGGCGAATTCGATGTAGGAGCGCAGCAGACGGTCGAGGCTCTCGCTCGGAGTGCCGGACCGGGCCAGTGCGCGCGTCGTACCGGCCCTGCGCTGTTCGCCGCCCCGTAGGACGGCGGCGACGAGCAGGTCGGTCTTGGTGGGGAAGTGCTTGTAGATGCTGGGACCCGACGCTCCGGCGGCCTCGCCGATGTCGTCGGTGCTCACAGACTGGAAGCCCCGTTCGTCGAAGAGTCGGATCGCCTCGACGAGGATCTCCTCGCGCCGGGACAGCGCGAGCCCGGCGTAGCCGCCCGTGGGGGCTTCAACCTCGGCCGATACGGCGGGCCGGGTGCCAAGGGGGCAGTCGGTCGCGGCGCGCGCCAGGCGGTGGAGCAGTCCCTCGAAGCGGCGCCGGGGCAGGGACGTACGGTGCCAGGAGATCGATCCGTAGACCGACAGCACGGCCCAGGCCGGCAACTCCAGGTCGGGCCCGTCCAGCTCGGGACGTTCTGCGTGGATCAGGGAGCCGATCCCGTCGGCGATGTCGCTCAGCGTGCGCCGTAGTTCCTCGCGGCTTTCGGCGGGCAGATGGCGTGCCTCACGCTGCCACAGAACCGCCGCGCCGCGGCGCTCCAGAGTCCGGTTCGCCGATGAACGGAGATATCTCTCGAGATCGGTGCTCTCCTCCACCGATCGTGAGATCGCGCCCATCGTGCGGTGCACGACCTGGAGCAGAAGGTCCGGCTTGCCTCGGAAGTGCCGGTAGAGCGCGGGGGCGGTGATGCCGACCGCGGCCGCGACATCAGCTACGGAGACATTGTGATACCCGCGCTCGCGGAAGAGTTCGGAAGCTGCCGAGACGATCCGCGCCTTGCGGTCCGGGGGCCTTCGTGCGGTCGTGCGACCCGAGACTTCCGTCTGCATCTGTGTCCGTCCGCCCCTCGCCGTCGGCCCGCCGTCGTGCGCGCCGACAGCGAGTCAAAGTTATTGGCGATTCATTTGTCGACAATGCTCTTCATCCCCGGGCAGGGCCATCTCAAGCATATGCCTTGTGATCGGACGCCCACTTGCCGTCTGAAGGAGAGCAGGCCGGAGGTTGTGAATTACCAGTAACCACGATGATGGGTCCGATCTCTTGTGGGGCCGAGTTAGGGGTGATTCACTTCACCGCCAAGTCGGGTGTTCGTACCAGGGAGGTTCTCATGGCCGTTGATCAGCAGGAAGTGCCCGGTTCCGTTCCGACGGACGTGTCCGGGGCCCGCGATGTGCCGGTGAGGCGCAGGGCATGGATCGTGGTCGCGGTGCTTGTGTGTCTGATGCTCGTCAACTATGCCGACAAGGTCGTTGTGGGCTTGGCCGGGGTCGGGATGAAGAGGGAACTGGGTCTGGACAACGCCCAGTTCGGCGTCATCCAAAGCAGCTTCTTCTGGCTGTTCGCCGCCGGCTGCATCCTCGGTGGCTGGCTCGGCGGCAAGGTCAAGGCGCGTTGGCTGCTCGCCGGTACAGCCGCAGTCTGGGCGCTCAGCCTCGTCCCCATGACCGCGCAGGTCGGCTTCACCGGCGTCGTGATCTGCCGGGTGCTGCTCGGCTTCGCCGAGGGGCCCACCTCGGCTCTTGCGATGCAGGTCGCGCACTCATGGTTCCCGGCGCGCAGGCGGGCCATTCCGAGCTCGATAGTGGTGGCCGGCGCAGGCATCGGCCCCGTCATCGCCAACCCGGTGCTCACCGCGGTCATCACCCGCTACTCCTGGCATGCGGCGTTCGGTGTGCTGTCCGTCTTCGGTCTGGCGGTCGCGGCGCTGTGGCTGGTCTGGGGCCGGTCGGGGCCGGAGGCGGCATCGGCCGGGCACGGGACCGGCAAGGCCGAGTCGCGGTCCGCCCTGCCTGAGCGTGTACCGCTGGGGCGACTGTTCCGCACAGGGACCCTCATCGGTACCTCGCTCCTCTTCTTCGTCGCGTACGCCTGCACCGCGGTCAAGGTCAGCTGGCTGCCGCTCTACCTGCAGGAGGGGCTCGGCTATGACGCCGAGACGGCCGGCAATCTCGCGTCGCTGCCCTACATCGGTGCCGTGGTCTCGGTGCTCCTCGTCGGCGTGATCTCCACTGGCATGACACGACGAGGGATCAGTAACCGGATCACCCGGGGCTTGCTGCCCGCCGCACTGGTCCTCGTCGCCGGCCTGTGCAGCATCGGCATGTCCATGCTGGACCGTGGTGCTCCGCAGATGGTCATGATCATCCTGGGTGCCTCCCTGAACTCTGCCGGCTACGGCGTCGCCTTCGCGGGCATCGCCGACGTCGCCCCGGCCGGGCAGCGCGGCATGGTGTTGGGCATCATCACCGCCATTTACAGCCTCGGCGGCGTTGTCGCCCCGCTTGCACTCGGCAAGCTCGTTGCCTCGGGTGGGTCGGTTGCCATCGGATATGGCGACGGCTTCATGACACTCGGCGTCACGATGATCACCGGTGCGGTGGCGGCGCTGTTGCTGATCAACCCGGAAAGGGACATGGCCAGGCTCGCGGCCGGAGCCTGACCGTCGCTGTACTGCCCGTGCCCGCCGTGCGGACTTTCCGCACGGCGGGCACACGCGTGTGCGGTGCGTGGAGGCTGCGGAGGAGTGCGGCGATCATTATGGCTTGGAAACCTGATCTTGGTGCATGAACACGCTTGACACAAGGCAACACAGGGAAGAAAGTGAACTGGCAATAACCCATTCGCTAGAGGATCGATGGGGCGGTGTGGTCCAGTTCGTCACGCCCGGTCAGGCCAGGTCGTACGACGGGATGGGCGCGGTCGCGGCCTTACTGGCGGACTCCGGTCCACCGCACGACAAGATCCAGCAGGTGTAAGCCGGGCATGTCTACAGCAACTCGACCTGATGCCTGCGGGTGGTCCACCGGTGCGGGATGGCGAAGGTGCAGGCCCATGACCATCGGCCCCGCCGTCGTCGGCGGCCGTACCCCCGAGTTCTCGGCCGAAGCCGGCGGTGCGATCCGCCGGCTGTGCACGCAGGACTCCAACTACATCAGCGCCCAGGTCCTGACCGTCGACGGCGGATCCCCCTGATCCCGCCCGCCTCGACATCCGACTACGACAGAGCAGGGACTGACACATGAAGCGCACCGTCTACAACGAGGACCACGAAGCCTTCCGGTCGATGATCCGGGACTTCGTCGCCAAGGAGGTGAAACCCCACTTCGAGCAGTGGGAACACGACAACCTCGTCGACCGTGACCTGTTCCGCAAGCTCGGCGCCCTCGGTGTGATGGGCTTCGACGTCCCCGAAGAGCTCGGCGGCGCCGGCGAGACCAGCTACAAGTACCAGGTCATCATCAACGAGGAGTGCGCCCGCGCCGCGGTCTCCTTCGGCCACTACGGCGTCTCCACCGGCATCGTCCTGCCGTACCTGCTCAACCTCGCCGACGACGAGCAGAAGAAACGCTGGCTCCCGGACATCGCCTCCGGCGACATCATGCTGTGCATCGCCATGACCGAGCCGGGCACCGGCTCCGACCTCGCAGGTATTCGCACCACCGCCAGGCTCTCCGAGAACGGCACGTACTACGTCCTCAACGGCTCCAAGACCTTCATCACCGGCGCCCGCAACTCCGAGCTGTGCGTCGTCGTGGCCCGCACCTCGCCGGCCACCGCCGAGGACCGCCGCCACGGCCTGAGTCTGCTGGTCGTCCCGACCGACAGCGAGGGCTTCGAGTACGGCCGCAGGCTGGACAAGATCGGCCTGAAGTCGTCCGACACCTCCGAACTGTCCTTCACCGACGTCAAGGTGCCGGTCGGGAATCTGCTGGGCGAGCAGGACAAGGGCTTCTCCTACCTCGGCCAGAACCTCCCCCGCGAGCGGCTCTCGATCGGTGTCGGCGCGGTCGCCACCGCCACCGCCGCGATCGATTTCGCCCGCGAGTACGTTCGGGAGCGCCAGGTCTTCGGCAAGCCCGTGGCTGCCTTCCAGAACACCAAGTTCGTGCTCGCCGAGTGCGCGGCCGAGGTCGAGGCCCTCCAGGCCATGGTCGACAAGGGCATCGAGCTCGACGACTCCGGCGACCTGACCGGCGCCGACGCCGCGAAGATCAAGCTGTTCGGCACCGAGGTCGCGGGCCGCGTCATCGACAAGTGCCTCCAGCTGCACGGTGGTTACGGATACATGCTGGAGTACCCGATCGCCCGCCTGTACGCCGACACCCGCGTCTCCCGTATCTACGGCGGCACCAGCGAGGTCATGAAGACCATCATCGCGAAGGACCTCGGTCTGTAGGTCCGGCCCAGCTGCCCGGACCGCCCTCGGTTCCCCCGGCGGGGCGGCCCGGGCGACCGGCCGCCCCGCGCACCGCTTGCGGGGCGGCCGGTGTCCCCGAACGTCCCCCGGAAAATCGCCACGCGGAAAGCAGAGACTCCCTTGAGCACCCTTCCCTCCACCGCCGCCGGCCCGCTGGCCGGCATCCGCGTCGTCGAACTCGGCGGCATCGGCCCCGGTCCCTTCGCCGGCATGCTGCTTGCCGACCAGGGCGCCGAAGTGATCCGTATCGACCGCCCGGCCGAGGCCGGCCGCGCCTCCGGTCATCCGATCCTGCACCGCAACCGCCGCTCGGTCACCCTCGACCTCAAGGACCCGGGGAGCGTCGAGGCCGTGCGGGCCGTCATCGACACCGCCGACGCGCTCATCGAGGGCTTCCGCCCCGGGGTCACCGAACGCCTCGGCCTCGGCCCCGAGGCCTGTCTGGCCCGCAACCCTAAACTGGTCTACGGCCGGATGACCGGCTGGGGCCAGGACGGACCACTCGCCCAGGCACCCGGTCACGACATCAACTACATCGCTGTCGCAGGCGCGTTGGGCGCCCTCGGCGGAGCCGACGAGAACCCGCCCGTCCCGCTGAACCTCTTCGGCGACATGGGCGGCGGCGGCATGCTGCTCGCCCTGGGTATCACGACCGCACTCGTCCACGCCGAGCGCAGTGGCGAGGGCCAGGTGGTCGACGCGGCAATGACCGACGGGACCGCCGTCCAACTCGCCCTGATCCACGGGCTGCTGGCGACGGGGCGCTGGACCGACCGGCGCGCCTCCAACCTCTTCGACGGCGCCGCACCGTTCTACCGCACCTACCGCACCTCCGACGGCGGCTACATGGCCGTCGGCAGCGTCGAGCCGCAGTTCTATGCCGAACTCCTTGAAGTCCTCGGGCTCACCGACGACCCGCGGTTCGCCAGGCAACTCGACCGCGAGGCATGGCCCGCCATGGGCGATCGCCTTGCCGAGGTCTTCGCAGGCCGGACCCGCGAGGAGTGGACCGTCACCTTCGACGGCACCCAGTCGTGCGTCACGCCGGTGTACGGGCTGACCGAGGCCGCCACCCACCCGCACAACGTGGCCCGCGGAACCTATTACACAGAGGACGGCCTGCTGCAGCCCGCCCCCGCCCCGCGATTCCAGGGCACCCCCGCGGCCGACCCCACACCCGCCCCGGTCATCGGGACCCACACCCGTGAGGTGCTCACCGAGATCGGGCTCGACCCGGAGACCGTCGACGCACTCGCTCCCAAGGCCTGACCACGCTGACATCGCCGCAGCTGTCGCCTTCCTGCGGGGGAGGCGGCTGCGCGCTCGGCCTTCCCGACTGGGGGCAACCGCCGGGCCTCGGGAAACGGGGGCCCGGCCGCCGGGTGGGAATTGGCACCGGCGGCCGGGCAACAGGGGTGATGCGGGTGCGAGTCAGGGGCTAGCGGTCCTGGTCCGCGCCCAGGTTCGGCGGGGTCGGGATCCGGTTGCCGAAGTGGTCACGGGTGATTCCGTCGGCGACCGGGATTCCCGCGCCGAGTGCCGGGGAGCCCGCGCGCAGGGGACGTCGCGCGGGGCCGTCACGGCTGCCCTGCTGCGTATCAGGGAGATCGACATGGCCGGAAACCAGCCAGGCCGCCGACATTCGGGCCATGGACGTACGTAGCCGGTACTTGGATCTCTGGCTGGACCGTCCGCAACGGCTGCCGCACCGTCCGAGTGCGTCCCTTCCTCATCCGCGCTCCGGGACGCAGCTGCGCGGCAGCTCCGACGACGTCGCGTCACATGACGGCACGGGCGCCCCCGCCGAGAAACATCTTCCGCCACGCGTTGCGGGAGCTTCCCTGCCCGTCGCCGAGTGGAACGACACTCTAGGCTTCCACCCGGCACCGGCCCCGACCCCAGGAGCGCACACCGTGTTCGACCCCGCAGCGGAGCCCCCGTACCCCGATGGCCACCGACCGGACGAGGAGCCCGCTCCGCACGCACTGCTGTCGCCTGTGATCGGCCTCCTGGGCACCTGGCGCGGCCGAGGGCGCGGCGGGTACCCGACGCTCGCCGGGGACTTCGAGTACGCGCAGGAGGTCACCTTCAGCCACGACGGCCGTCCTTTCCTTCGCTATGAGGCCCGGGCCTGGCTGCTCGCCGCCGACGACGCACCGCTGCGGCCGGCGGCCCGGGAGAGCGGCTGGTGGCGTCTCCAGCCCGACGGCCGCGTGGAGGCACTCATCACCCAGCCCACCGGCATCGCGGAGATCGCGGTCGGCCGTGCGACCGACAACACGGTCGACCTCTCCACCCACGACGTGGCTCTCACCCCCACCGCCAAGGAGGTCAGTGCCACCCGCCGCCGTTATGCCCTGGCCGACGACGCCACGCTCACGTTCGTCCACGACCTCGCGGCAGTCGGCCAGCCGTTGCAGCACCATCTCTCGGCACGGCTGCGACGCAGGGATTAGGCCGCGCCTGCGGCACGTGCACGGGGGAGCTCTGTCCGTCGAAACCCGTTTCGATCGCCGCTGAGGTGCCTCTACTGTGGCGCGGTGATGACTCAGATGATCGTTCTCAACGGTGGCTCCAGTTCGGGGAAGTCCGGGATCGCCCGGTGTCTCCAGGCGGTGCTGCCGGATCCTTGGCTGTCCTTCGGGGTCGACACACTGATCGAGGCGTTGCCCGCGTCCATGCAGACGTCGGATGCGGGCATCGTGTTCGCTCCGGACGGTGAGGTTATCGTCGGTCCTGAGTTCCGGACGCTGGAAACGGCGTGGATCGAGGGGCTTGCCACGATGGCCCGTGCGGGTGCACGGATCATCGTTGATGAGGTCTTCCTCGGCGGCGCGGCGTCCCAGCAGCGGTGGCAGCAGGCTCTTGGCGGACTGCAGGTGCTGTGGGTAGGTGTCAGGTGCGATGCCACGATTGCCGCGGGTCGCGAGATCGCGCGTGGTGACCGGGTTGCCGGGATGGCGGTGTCACAGGCGGATGCGGTCCACCGGGGCATGTTCTACGACCTGGAGGTGGATACGACGCATACCGAGTCGTTGGAGTGTGCGCGGACCATCGTCACCCAGGTCAAGTGATCGACAGCCCGGGTGCCTGCTGCCCTGACAGCGAGGCCGGTCCGGTCGGACAGCCGCGGTGAGGGTGCGTCCGCCCCAGCTGATGCCGCCTCCGTGATCCGCCCACTCCGGTCCCCGAGTCCTTATCCGAAACTCTCCTCGACCGGCGTAGGACTTCAGTGCCGGGGGCGTGTGTCCTGCGCGGGCAGCGGGCGCAATGTGGGCCAGCGTTCCAGCAGGCGAACGGCCATTGCCGCGCTGAGGCGACCGAGTGCGTGCAGGTCGTCGTGGTCGCGGGTTTGGCCGGCAACTACGCCGAGCCGGTGGACGAGGCGCTCCCGAGCGGAGACGTAGCCCCACTCGAAGTCCTCTGCCGGTACCCGTGCGAGGTGGTCGACCGACTCGCGGTGGGCGCGTTCGACGAGCGCGTCCCCTCGGATCAGCCAACCGGCGCAGGCGTCGGCGAGGTCCCCGGGGACGTCCGTGCCGGTGAGGCTCCGCCAGGTGGCACGGTAGATGTCCTCGACTTCCGCAAGCGGCGTGCCGCTCACTGACATGGCGCACCAGCAGGTCGGGAATCCGATGCGGAAGTAGGCGAGTTCGACGAGGCCGTTGCCCAGCGACGCCTGCTCGAAGTCGACGAAACGCACGCCGGTGGCGGTGCGCAGATCGTTGCCGGGGCAGGGGTCTCCGTGGAGCAGCGCATGATGGGGTGTGGGGTCCAGCCGGTCGATCAGGGCAGCGAGTTCGTTCGGCACTGCCGGTGGGACGGGGACGTCAAGCGCTTCAGCGAGGGCGATGAAGGACTCGGCGTCGGTGGCCGTCGGTCCGGACCAAATGGGGAGCGTGCCTGTGTCGGTCGGTCCGGTGAGTGAGTGCAGCCGCGCGAGGGCCTCGGCGTGGCCGGGCATCCAGTCGTCAGCCACTCCGAGACTGTCCAGGTACTCCAGGACCATCACTCGGGACGCAGGGTCCGTTCCGAGCAGTGCCGGCGCGACGGTCGGTCGGGTGGCCCGTGCGGCAAGCCGCAGCGCGGCGACCTCCCGCGCATAGCGCGCATCCCCGTCGGGCCCGGTGCCCCCTCCGTCGGCGATCTGTTTGACGATCACCCGGCTCCCGCCGCGCAACTCCACCCGCCACACCCGGGAGCGCGGACTACTGTCCAGCAGCGTGGCCTGCGTGGGGCAGCCCACTACGGAGCGCAGCTCGTCGCTGATCGGCACCTGGGTCGACATGAGGGTCAGCGTAGGGCGTTCTGCCGCACAGGCTACGACCATTTTGAAGTCCAAGATCTTGCGTCTGGACATACGCTCAGGTCACAGCGTTGCTGGGGGCCAGGTCAGCCAAGAGTCAGCGCTCAACAGCCCGTCACCACATGGGACATGGTCTCCTGCCCAGTGGTCCCGGAAGAGCACGACCAGGGGCAGCTTGGCGACCTCCTCGACGTCGGCCTGCTGCTCGAAGGCGGGTGTCTCGCTGAGGTTGCGGCGGCGGGGATTCGGGGAGCAGAGCGCTCGTATCCGGCTGACCGTGCACCTTGCACGGTAGCCCCGAGGGTCACGGACGTGACTCGCGGCAGCGCGTCGCGGTGAGCGAGCCGCATCCGTAGACCTGGCCGGCCTCGGCACCGCCGACCCGACCGCTCTCCCCTCCGATTGCTCGCCGGCTCTCGCGCCTGGCTCCTTCGACTCACTCGTTGGACAGCTGCATCCGGCCCGTGCCCACGCATGCCCCGTCGCTGCCATGGCCACGTGCCGCCACCAGGCCGGGCAGGTGTGGGCCGTGGGAGTGACGCCGCCGGACCACATCACTTTCGGCCCTCACGCCCCGACCGGCAGGGCTGGGATGTCCGGCGAGGGTCGTCAGGGCTGTCAGCGCCAACGGCAGGTCCCCGGCGACTGGTCTACGGACCTTGAGACCGGTCCGGTGCTGCGCGTCCCGGGTGTCCTGTGACAGCGGGCCTTGACCCTTGCCATCGACGGGTTGATCGCCATGAGCGCGGTGTGGGTCGGGAGGGCAGGGGGGTCCTCCATTCGGCCCGTTGTGGTTGCTGGAGGGCGGAGTTGGAGGTGGGCTGTCAGTGCGCCCAGTGATAGTCGCGGGCGCCAGAAGGGGCGTTCCCCGCTGGACGGGCGGGGGCCGATCCCCTTCGCCGACCTACACGAGACTTGGAGATTTCCCATGCCCTACCGCAAGGGACAGCACGTGGAGTACCGGGACCATCAGGACGAGATCCAGCGGGGCGAGATCCGGCAGGCCGAGGGCAGCGGGGCAACGACTCGCTATGCCGTCCAGAACGAGATGACCATGCGCGAAGAGAAGATCGGCGAGAACCAGATCGAGCGGGAGCTGTAGTACCGGCCCTGCCCACACAGCCGCCGTCGCACCGAACCGAGGTGCGACGGCGGCTGCTCGTCAGGTCTTTTTCCGTCCTGGCTCTTGGGGCGGCCCGTCGACCGACGACAGGCCCACGCCCATCCCGCCCGGGAGATGGCCGGTGTGTGCGTGGGCTGCGTGCCGCCACTTCGGGGGCGGGGGTGGCGGCACGCAGCGGTTTTGAGAGGGGGTTCGGGGTCGGTGGCGGGTGGGGGTCAGGTCAGCGGCGGTGTCCGCGGTCGTTGTTGCGGTGGTCGCGGTCACGGCCCCAGGACTTGGTGTCGATGGTCCGGCCGTGGTTGTCGCGCAGGGTGGCCGTGTCGGAGTAGTTGCTCCAGATGTAGTCGGTGCGGCGGTCCTGGTAGGCGTTGGCGCGGGTGTCGTGGCCGCGTCCGGTGTGGACGCGGACGGTGGCCCGGGCGCCGAGGCGAAGGTCGTCGAAGCGGTAGCGCTTGCCGTCCCGGCTCGCGAGTGTCCACCCGTCCAGGTTCACCGGCCGGTAGCCGGTGTTGGTGACCTCGACCCATTCGCCGTTCAGTGAACGGTTGGAGTGGTCGTCGCGGCCCGGGCTGTTGTACTGGATGCTGCCGAGCACGACACGGGAGTACGTCTGGTGGTGACGGCCACGGTTGTGGCCGTCGTCGGCGGATGCCGGCATCGCCACGACGGCGACAAGGGAACCGGCCGCCAGACCGGTAGCGACGAGACGACGGACAGTACGAGAAGCAGACACGTGAGGTCCCCTCAAGCAGAGGCGCCCAGGCCCGGGTCGGAGCCATGTTGCGCGGTGCGGGTCCCGGCTCAACAAGCCGAGGACCCACACTCTGAACCACCCGCCCGCCCGCCGGCGCAGGCTTCAGCCTGCGTTACAAAATGCGGATATTTCCGTAACCGACGGCTGTAACGGTCACAGACTCCGCATGGGCGTGGACCTGACATTCACTGGATAGGGCAACCGTCCCGGCCCCCTCGGCGGTAAGCCCTTTCCGGCACCTCCGTACACCGCGGCACACCACCCCGCGCTCCGCCACCGGAGTCGCGTAAATCGGGTAACAGGCACAATGCTTCATAGTTCGGACAATTCCGCGATGATCACACGCCTGAGCGAGCGCGAGAGGGGTACCTCGCGCTCGACGAGCTGCTCGGGCACATGTGGTGGCCTTTCGGGCCATCAGCAGGTGGGTCGAGCGGCGTCCGCCGAGAGGGGGGTTCGGCGGACGCCGGGAGTGGGGGCCGGTGTTACAGGCCGATGTCTCTGCGGCTCATGTCGTCCAGTGATTCGCGGCGTACGAGTACGCGTGCGGTGCCGTCGGACGCGGCGACGACGGGAGGTCGGCCGACCAGGTTGTAACCGGAGGCCATGGAGAGGTGGTAGGCCCCGGCCGCGGGAACGGCGAGGAGGTCGCCGGGGCGTATGTCGCCCGGGAGGGCTACGTCGTCGGCGAGGACGTCGCCGGCTTCGCAGTGCCGGCCCACGACGGTGACGAGGCGGGGCGGCGCCGACGAGGGGCGGCCGATGAGACGGGGCGCGTACTGCACGCCGTAGAGCGCGGGCCGGGGGTTGTCGCTCATGCCGCCGTCGACGGCGACGAACGTGTGCTCGCCGGTGCGCTTGACGGCGAGCACATGGTAGACGGCGACTGCGGCCGGTCCGACGACGGCGCGGCCGGGCTCCAGGGTGAGCCGGGGAACCGGGAGCCCCGCGCGGGCGCAACCGTCCTCGAGCTCGGCGCGGACCCGCCCGGCCAGCACGGCCACGTTCATGCTCTCCTCACCGGGCCGGTAGGCGATGGCGTGACCGCCGCCGATGTTCAACTGGGGGAGGGCGATGCCGTGCTGGTTCCTGATCCGGGCCATCAGGCCGACCATGCGCCGCACGGCGACGACATACGGCTTGACCGAGGCGATCTGCGAGCCGATGTGGCAGTGCAGGCCGACGAGTTCCAGGTGCGGCTGGTCGAGTATCCGGGTGACCGCGTGCTGCGCGGATCCGTCCGTGATCGACAGGCCGAACTTCTGGTCGTCGGTGCCGGTGCGGATCTTGGCGTGTCCGCCGGCGGCGATGCCGGGGACCACCCGCACCATGACTTTCTGGCGGGTGTCGGCCGGGGTGATCGCGGCGAGGCGGGCGATCTCGGACGCGCTGTCCACGACGATGCGTCCGACGCCGAGCCGGATGGCGGTGCGCAGGTCCTCGGGGCTCTTGGCGTTGCCGTGCATCACGATGTTCTCGGGCGGGAAGCCGGTGGTGACGGCGAGCGCCAGTTCCCCTGCGGAGCAGACGTCCAGGCCCAGGCCCTCCTCCTGCACCCAGTGCGCGAGCGCACGGCACAGGAACGCCTTGGCGGCGTAGACGATGTCGGCTTCGGGGAACGCCGTGCGGTACGTACGGCAGCGCTCGCGGACCTCCTGCTCGTCCAGTACGTAGACGGGGGTGCCGAAGCGGTCGGCCGCCTCGGCGAGGGAGACCCCGCCGACGGAGACGTCCCCGTCGGCCTCGGGGCGGGTGGAACGGGGCCAGACGGAGAGGCCGTCGGCATTGTCGAAGACTCGGGACAAGGCCTGAGGGTCCGAGGGCAGCGAGGCCGGGAGCGACGCCGGGAGCGTGGACGCAAGGGACGACGGAACGGAAACTGACATGGCGCCTCCTCAGCCGATCAGCAGGTTCAGACACGCGACGACAGCAGCGGCGCCAGTCACTCGCAGGGCACCGACGTGCTGGGGATGCCATGCGCGCGAGGAGCTCGCGCGTTCGATGCCCCTGGAGACCGAAGAGGTTGTCGCGGGGGCGGAGAACTGCGGGTCGACGGTGAGGGTGGTCACACCCAGGGGGGCCGCGAGGGCGCGCAGTGCGGGTTCGGAGAGCCTGATGCCGGCCTGGTCCGTGCCCAGGGTGGCGGTGAGCTTGGCCGCCGAGGTGAATCCGACGGCCGTGCGGCCGCCCAGGGGGGTGCGGAAGAACCGGGTCGTACATCCGGAGGGCCCCGACCGGACAGGGACGTAGAGAAGTCCGGCCGGGAACCGTTCGGAGGGTTCGGGGTCCTCGGGAAACTCGACTGGAGTCATGGTGCTGCTCCTCGCAGAAGGCGACTGGCGCCGCCCGGTCGGACCGGCCGGGCGCTCCACCGAAGCTATGCCCGCCCAGCGGGGACGGGCCGCCGCACTGACGGATACTTGACGCCGAGCCCCCACCCCGTAACGCGACGCTTACGGGGACGGGCCACGGCGTTCCTGGTCGGCCTGCGGCCAGGGCCTTCGGGCAGAACCCGCAGGGGGCCTTGGAACGGAACCCCGGGCCGGCGTCACCGGAGGCGACGCCGGGCGGCTTCGTTCGGCCTGGTGTGTACGAGCAGGCCGCCGCAGGCTCTGACGTCCCCTTTACCTTCTCCTGGCACACTGGCCCGCACCTGGCGAAGGAGTACTTCATGTCGATGGTCGGCAGCCTGCGCAAAGTCGCCCGTCTGGCGCGGCGGGGGCGCCCTGTGGACCTCAGCCACCCGGCCCGTTCGCCGCTGGGCTCCACCGTGGTCAACTGCGTCATCTACCGCGACGGCGTCCGCCAGCAGGCTGCTCCCAGCGTCGAGGAATCCGTCGCCCGTGTGCGCAAACGCGGCGACGGCTTCGTATGGCTCGGCCTGCACGAGCCCACCGAGACGGAGTTCGTGCGGGTTGCCGAGCTGTTCGGTCTGCACCCGCTCGCCGTCGAGGACGCCGTCCACGCCCACCAGCGGCCCAAGGTCCAGCAGTACGGCGACGTCCTGTTCGCCGTCTTCAAGTCGGTCGCCTACGTCGAGCACGAGCAACTGACCGCCACCAGCGAGGTGGTGGACACCGGAGAGATCATGGTCTTCGCCGGACCCGACTTCGTGGTGACCGTACGGCACGGACGCCACGGCTCCCTGGGCTCCCTGCGCGAAGGCCTCGAAGCGGACCCGCGGCAACTGGCCAAGGGACCGGCCGTTGTGCTCCACGCCATCGCCGACCACGTCGTCGACGACTATCTGACCGTCACCGATGCCGTCCAGGACGACATCGACCAGGTCGAGACGGACGTCTTCTCACCGCACGGCTCCCAGAGTGCCGACGTCGGGCGCATCTACCAGCTCAAGCGCGAGCTTCTGGAACTCAAGCGTGCTGTTCTCCCGCTCGGCCGCCCCCTCCAGGTGCTGACCACTGAGTCGATGCGCTCCGTCGACCGCGAGATACAGGCGTACTTCCGTGACGTCGCCGACCACTTGACCCGTGTCATCGAGCAGATCACCGACTTCGACGCGCTGCTCGACTCCATCCTCCAGGCCCACCTCGCCCAGGTAACCGTCGCGCAGAACGAGGACATGCGGAAGATCACCGCCTGGGCCGCGATCATCGCCGTGCCGACGATGGTTTGTGGCGTCTACGGCATGAACTTCGATCACATGCCGGGACTGCACTGGCGCTTCGGCTACCCGTTCGCTCTCGCCGTCATCGCGACCGCTTGCCTCGTCATCCACCGGGGTTTCAAGCGCAACGGCTGGCTGTGACCGCCGATGCTGCGCCCGCGCCGCGCGGGCCGCGCGTATCCCGCACGTCACCGCCACACCCTCGAACCACGGGCCGGGTGTGATGCCTGCGATGTGCCGTTCCGCCCCGGGGCGTTGCGCACCACCTTGGCGCAATGCGACGACCAGGTCCTGCGATATCGCTGTCAGGGTCGGTCCGCCAGAGCGGCAGCGAAACGTGCCGCGAGCGTCGCGACCGCGGCACGGAGTTCTTGCCCGCCGTCGACGCGGAAGGGGAACGGCACGCTCGCCAGCCACTCCTGCGCGTACATCGCCGGATTGCTCGTGCTGCCGACGAGCACGCATCCGTCTCCCGATGGTTCAAGTCGCCCCATGGGAGGCCGGATCCATGGCGCGACCTCGGCCAGTGGAGCGTCGAACACGACGTGGGTGGGGAACTCCCACCCGGTGCCCAGGTTCTCTTCCACTGCTGACACCGGGTCGAGGCCGTCGGGCGGATCGAACCTGTGGGCGGTCTGCTCGACCGCGCGGACCCGGTCGACCCGGTAGGTGCGGATCGCGTCAGCGCGATGGGAGTGACACAGGAGGTACCAGCGCCCGTAGCGGACGACGACCGCCCAGGGATCCACCGCGGCCTCCCACTCGCTGCCGGACTCGCTCCGATACGTGATCAGCACGCGACGCCGAGCCGCGCCGGCTGCCACGAGTGCGCTGGTGATGGAGGGATCCGGACGGGCCGCGTACCGGTCGGGCGCAGCTGACGCGTGCTCTCGCAGCGCCGCTGCTTGTCGGCCTACGCTCTCGGGCAGTGCCCGGATGACCTTGCCCAGGGCAGAACCGACGAGGTCGTCGACATCGGCGGCGGCCGGCTGGCCGTCGAGGACCGCCATGACCAGGCCGAGTGCCTCGTGCTCCGTGAAGACGACCGGAGGCAGCCGCGTCCCGCGCCCGAGCCGGTACCCGCCATGGCGGCCCCGGGCCGACTCCACGGGGATGCCTGCCTCTCGGAGGATCTCGACGTAACGACGCGCCGCCCGCTCCGTGACTCCCAAAGCCGCGGCGAGTTCGTCGGCCGTCACGCCGGGGCGGGTCCGGAGGATCTCGATGGCGCGCAGAGCTCGTGCGGTGGGGCTGGAGTCGGTCGGCACACGAGCAGATTAGATGGGCGCGAGATAAGCAGGAAGTAGATCGTCCGGAATCGGTCCTAGGGTGACGTTCATGACCGAGTTCCGCGAACAGGACCTCAGCGGAGTGCGCTTCGAGCGCGTGAGCCTCCGGGGTGCCACCATCACCCAGGTGTCCCTCGACGACGCCTGTATGCACGCAGTCGACTTCACCGGGGCGCAGGTCCGCGGCGCCCTGTTCCATGAGAGCCGCATGCGCGGCGTCGAGTTGGTCGACGTCGAGATCAGCGGCGAGCTGAAGAACGTCGTCGTGAACGGCGTCGACATCGCACCGCTCGTCGACGCCGAACTGAACCGTCGCATGCCCGAGCGGGCGAGGATGCGCCCCGATGACACCGACGGGTTCCGTGAGGCGTGGGCAGTCCTGGAGCGGCTCTGGGAGGGCACCGTCGCGCGTGCGAGGACATTCCCCGAAGCGGCGCTCCACCGCAGCATCGACGACGAGTGGTCCTTCATCCAGACCCTGCGGCACCTCAACTTCGCCGGCGCCGCCTGGGTGGGCCGGATGATTCTCGGCAATCCTTCGCCGTGGCATCAGTTGGACCTGCCGTGGGACGAGGCGCCCCGCTGGGACGGTATCCCGTGGGACCGCGACGTACGACCCTCGCTCGACGAGGTGCTCATGGTCCGACGCGAACGCCAGGCGATGGTCCGCCACGTCATGGAGTCACTCACCGACGAGCAACTCGCCTCTGCGGTGACGCGCACCGAGCCCGGCCGGCCCCGGATGGAGAACTTCCCCTTCAAGGAATGTCTCAGCATCGTCATCAACGAGGAATGGGAACACCGGCTTTATGCCGAACGCGATCTGACCTCACTGGAGAAGGAGAACTGATCATGGACATCCTGCTCATCGCCGGCCTGTGGCTCGACGGATCCGCATGGGACGATGTCGTGCCCACGCTCGAGGCACTCGGCCACCGCCCCGTGCCGCTCACCCTCCCCGGTCAGGGTGACGGATCTGCGTCCGCCACGCTCGACGACCAGGTGACGGCAGTGCTCGCTGCCGTAGACGCAGCGTCCGAAAAGCCCATGGTGGTGGGGCATTCCGCCGCCTGCACCCTGGCTTGGCTGGCCGCCGACGCGCGACCGGAGAAGGTGGCCAAAGTCGTCCTCATCGGCGGCTTCCCGGCCGCCGACGGGGATTCCTACGCCGACCTCTTCGAGCCGAAGGACGGTGTCATGCCCTTCCCCGGGTGGGGCCCGTTCGAGGGGCCGGACTCCGCCGACCTCGATGAGGAGGCCAGGCGCAGCATCGCGTCTGCTGCGATTCCCGTCCCCACAGGAGTGACCAAGGGCCTGGTGCACCTGGCGGACGAGCGACGGTTCGACGTCCCGGTCGTACTCGTGTGCCCCGAGTTCACCCCCGCCCAGGCTCAGGACTGGATCGGCGCCGGTGACGTACCCGAGCTCGCCAAGGCCAAGCACCTTGACTTCGTGGACATCGACTCAGGCCACTGGCCGATGGTCAGCAAGCCGGCCGAGCTCGCCCGGCTCCTGGTGTCCTGAGTCGGGTGCTCTTTTCAGGTGCAGTGGCTTGTCCCATGGACGGACGGGGCGGCCGAAGGTCGAGTTGACGCTGTCGGATGAGGAACAGGCCGCACTTGAGGAGTGGGTGCGGCGTCGTTCCACGCCGCAGGCGTCGGCTCTGAGACGCCGCACCATCCTGGGCGGTTGAGTAGCCGTACTCAGGCCCGGAGCGATCCGCTCGCGGAGCATGGTGAACATGCTCATGTGGACCGTGGACCTTGGCTCGGCAGCCTTGCTCACAGCGCTGGAGGTGGCTGCCCTCATCGCGTTCTGGTTCGCCGAAGGCCTCAAGCAATGGGCGGCAGGGGGAGCACGTCCTCCTGGCGCGACGGCCCGGCTCTTCCTGGTGCTGACCGTCGGGCCGATCGGCCTTTTGGCGGTCAGCTACGGCTTCTACGGGGCTGGCCTGCCAGTGGCGTGCGGATCCCAGGCACTGCTGGCCGCCGCCCTCATCCTGCTGTCGGCCCTGGGGGGAGGAACGGAGTGCGCCCGGTGGATTGCCCAGCACGTCTCGAGGAGTTGTCCGGTCCGTGAGCGCGTTCGCCGACGAGGGCGAACGACTTGGAGGAGTGGCAAGTGACGGCCACGCTCGGCCGGCGATGAAGGCCGCAGTGACTCCCGAACGTATCGACATCGCCAAATGCCGCCCGATCGGCACGGGCGAGGCGCACGGCGTCACCGCTCGCCACCGAATGTGTCGTCACTATGACTACCAGCGCCGCTAGGAACCTCTGCGGGCGCTGCCACGAGAGGGGATGCTGACCGGACGGACGAACACACTTGGTCGACGTCCCACGGCCACCTCCCGGATCAGGTTCTGGAGACAGCCTGCTGACCTTCAGTCGGGACGTCGATCACCCACCCACCGATGCGCGACGAGCTACCAGTTTCCTTTTGGTGCGGCCTGCTGCACAACCTCGAAGGACCACAGCGTCGACCCACTCGCAGCAGGTTTCGGTCGTTCGCCACCCCCCTGATGAGCCTCCTTCATCGGGCCTTCCCTCCACGCCTTGAAGGACTCTTCGTCGCGCCACCGCGTGTACACCAGGTAGTTGTCAGTGCCTTCGACAGGGCGGAGGAGTTCGAACCATTCGAAGCCGTCCGAGTTCTCGACCGCGTGGGCTCGGGAGGCAAAGCGCTTCTCCAGGGTCTCGCGCTGTTCGGCGGGGACAGCGAGTACGTTGATCTTGACGACGCTCATGACGCCATCCTGCCCCACGCCCGGCCCGCGTCGAAGAACGTCGGTCGGTCGGAATGGTGAGGTGTTGACCTCGTGCCACCCTCGACAGGGCCGGACCGGCCACTCCACACCTGGCTGTATGCCGGGAGTGCGGGAGCCACCCTTGATCTGGTCCAAGTGCTTCCAGACCGATAGCTTCACGGGGACCGGGACCGGCACCCGCACCCGCATGCGTGCCTCCACCCCGTCCATGCCGCGACTCCGCCCGCAGCACCTGGCTCCGGGGGTGGGGGAGGAGGGCTGCCCGGCGATCTTGTAGGCCGGTGACTCTCACTCAGGCCGCGGCTCCCGGCGGAACCGTCGGACGGCGACGACCGCCCCGGCCGCTCCCCAGACGAGCAGCACGCCGAGGCTCTTCCAGGCGAACCCGGTCTGCGCGCCGAACGCCTCGAGCAGAGCTTCGTCTACGGATGCTGGACAAGTTGGGGTGCATGAACCGGACTCAGGCCGGGCTGATCGCTCACGACGCGGGCGTGGTCAGTCGGCAGGACGGGTGAGCGGGGAGCGTGTGAGGAGCCCGCCCGAGTAGGCGCACCCGCTCTGCTCCCACTCGCCTCGCGCCGCCACCGCCCCTGGTCTCAGCCCCGGTTGAGGTCCCGGTCACGTCCCCCATCCAACCGGTCGCCCGCGCCGCAGGCAGGCTGATGCCTGGCGTCCCGTCAGCCCACCGCGCCGCGGGTGACCCTCTGAACAGCTCTTTCACTGTGGGCAGTTGCAGTGTCGCCTGCGTCGCCGACGGCTCGATCAGCTAGCCGACCGTTACCAGCAGACCGACCGCGTACCAGCCCTTGCTGCCGCGCCGCAGGGCCAGTTGGTGATTCCGCCATCCGGGTTCGACCGCGAGCCCCATGGAACAGCGCAACGTCCCGGGACGGCACACCTAGAGGCGCGGCGCCCCGGTCACCGACATCACCAGCGAGTACAGGGAGGTGGTGGCCGTGATGAACAGGCGGTTGTTCTTCGGGCCGCCGAAGGCGATGTTGGAGACGGGCTCGGGCACGCGCAGCCGGCCGATGAGGGTGCCGTCGGGGTGGTAGCAGTGGACGCTGTCGTCCAGGGCGGCGGCCCACAGGCGGCCCTCGTCGTCGAAGCGGATGTTGTCGAAGTGGACGTCGCCCTGGCCCTCGGCGAAGACCTTCCCGTCGGCGAGCGTGTCGTCCTCGCGGATGTCGAACATGTGGATCCGGGCGGTCCGCGAGTCGGATACGTACAGTCGCTTCTCGTCGGGGGACAGGATGACGCCGTTGGGGCCCGCAAACCCGTCGGCAGCGAGGTGTACGTCGCCCGTCGCGGGGTCGATCCGGTACACGTTGCACGCGCCGATCTCGGACTCGGCGCGATGGCCCTCGTAGTCGCTGGTGATGCCGAAGTCCGGGTCGGAGAACCAGATCGTGCCGTCGGAGCGTACGACGGAGTCGTTGGGGCTGTTGAGCCGCTTGCCGGCGTACCGGTCGGCGAGGACGGTCACGGTCCCGTCGGGCTCGGTACGGGTGACGCGGCGGTTGCCCTGCTCGCAGGTGACCAGGCGGCCCTGCCGGTCGAGGGTGTTGCCGTTGCTGTGGCCGGCCGGGGTTCGGAAGACGCCGACCGTGCCGGTGGCCTCGTCCCAGCGCAGGATGCGGTCGTTCGGGATGTCGCTCCAGATCAACTGGCGCCAGGCAGGGAGGTACAGCGGGCCTTCGGCCCAGCGGCAGCCGTCGTGCAGGACCTCCAGCCCGCTGTCGCCGTTCGCGCAGCGTTCGGTACGGAAGCGATCGTCCAGGATCTCGTACAGGCCGTCGGCGGGCATGGCGTCCCCTCAGAAGGATTGACCAGAATACGATTCAACGTAACATGTACATGACTGAACCAGGTATGGTTTTTGCATGAAACCAGTGGATGACATCGACCGTCAGCTGATTGCGCTGCTCCAGCGGGACGCCACCCAGTCGTATGCCGCACTGGGCAAGGCGGTCGGCCTGTCGGCGGGTGCCGCGCACGAGCGCGTGCGCAAGCTGCGGGAACAGGGGGTCATCCGGGCCACGACGGTCGACGTCGACCCCGCGGCGCTCGACCGCGCAGTCCTCGCTTTTGTGCTGGTCGACTCGACGGCGTGGATGGGCGACCGTGCCGAGGACTTCGCCGCCGTCCCGGAGATTCAGGAGGCGCACGTCATCGCAGGCAGCGCGGCCGTCCTGGTGAAGGTGCGAACCGCGACCACCGAGCGGCTGCAGGACGTGTTGCGCCGCCTGTACGCGATCGACGGGGTCAGTGGGACGCAGGCAACGGTGGTTCTGGAGACCTTCTTCGAACGGCCGTTGGACGCCGATTAGTACCCCAGCGGCGTTCCTCGACTGTGCTGGTCGCAGGCCATCGAACCGTGAGCGGCCCGCTATTTGTCGGCCCGGGGCATCCGGACGACTGCGGTCCCTCTCGCCAGGTCAACCGTTGTCCGGTTCGGCGGTGCCCCGTCCTCTTCGTCATCCCGCATCAGCAGCGCCGACTGCCGCTCCTTGAGTTCGTTCTGCTTCCCCGGCGAGAGACTCGCGTGCAGTTGCTCGAACCCGGTTGCCGAAATCTGGCCCTGACGCGCCGCGTTCCGCCACGGCAGAACGCCGGCCCGTCCGGCGCGCAACAACAACTGATCGACGAAAGCCAGCACGGTCAACAGGATGACCAGTCCGGGCAGGGTCATGAGGGCGACGAATTCCATGCCGTCAGTATCTGAGGCGGAGCGTGACTCGTGCACTACCGTCGAAGTTGGGGGACTTGATACAGATTCCTGGTGCTCAACCGGACCGGGTCGTGCCGAACCCGTGATCAAGCCGCGGCCGCGCTCGCCGGCGGGGCCGGGACCTGTTGTTCCGCAAATGAGCGGTGCGCGGTGGCTCCGGATGGGCCGAACACCGGCGGGACCACCCCTGGGGGCACTTCGGCGCCCCCGGCACCACCCGGCGGCTACGCCCTGCGCGTCACCTTCTTGATCAGCCTGGCAAGACGGGAGGATCCGCCCTTGGGCTTGGCCTCGTTCAGCGCCTTCTCCAGCTGGGCAAAGTGGTCCTTGCGGGTCCGGCTCAGGTATTCGTTCGAGGTCAGCGGCTTGGCTATCTCCCAGGCGCGGCGGTGGTCACCCTCGTAGTGGGCGACGTAGGCCTTGGCGAGTTCGATCACGGCCTTGAACGGGATTCCGTCGGTGTAGTCCCGGTCGACAACGTCCTGGACGGCCGACATCAGCTTCAGCTTCTCGTCGACGTCGAAGGCGTCCTCGGCTATGGCCCGCAGCACGTCCTGTGGAATCGGCTTGACCACCTCGAAGGCGAGTGTGGAGCGGATGGGCGGCCCGGCGATCTCGATGTACGGCAGCAGCAGACCGGTGCTGTAGTGCAGCCACGGCAGCCGGGGGCTGGCGAAGTCCTGGTGCAGCAGCACGGAGCCTGGCTCCAGGCGGGGCAGGAAGCGCTCGGCCACACAGCGGAAGACCCGCGCCGTCTTGGCGATGTCGACGTGCAGGAACTCGATGGGGCTGTGGTCCTCGGGGTCGGAGGTCTGCCAGATGTCGCCGGGGTGCAGCTCGATGAAGTCGATGAATGGCTTCAGCTTGTCCTTGAAGTCGTCGAGGAAGGAGTTCGTGTCCTCGGGCGCGACCCCGGCCGAGAAGAATTTCTCGGAGGCGAAGGTGCCCTTCCCGACCCGGAAGAAGTCGTACGCGTGCAGCTTGTTGGTCTTCTTGTCGAAGTCCGGGTTCTCCTTCAGGCCGAGTGCGAACGCATACGTCGATCCGCCGCCGCCCGACCCGAGCTCGATCACCTTGCCCTCTCCAGTCAGCCGATGGCGCCCCAACAGGTAGAGAAAGCGCAATTCCCATGCGCTCACCTGGGAGTAAGGGATCGCGTCCGGAAGTTCGACATCGTCGAGCTGGAGGTAGAGCTTGCTGAGCGGTGCCACGGGTGCCTCGCGGTTTCAGTCAGATGGACGGGTCGCGATATTAACGTCGTGCGCCGGAGATCCGTCCGTGAAAACCGGCGATGGATTCGAGGTTTTCCCCGGCCGCCACACTCCGGATGAACGGTGTTTGGCCGACGTTTCTTTTCCGGATCCGAGCGCCGATGATCTCGACTACGAGTGACCGCGTGGCGTAGGCCGTACGCGCGCACCACGGCAGGCCATGCAAAAGCAGCCCACCGCCCCTGACCGGGGCATTACCTGTCGTGTCCCGGTTCCCCGAACACGACCACGGTCGGCCCTGGTGAACCGGGAGTTGTACCTGCCCAGATCCTGGACGGAGGATCCCGGCCGCTGCAAAGCCGACCGGGTGCGTGGGGTACGGGCCTTCGTGACCACGACGAACTGACCACCGCGCCCACCACTGCGCCGTCGCCGAGCTGCCGCCCGACATCGTCTTCGACCCGCATCCGCCGACCCATGATCAGTGGAGGCCGGTCCGCCGCAGCCTGGGCGGTGCTGTCGTCGTGGACAGCCCATAGGGTGCGGGCATGATCTCGCAAACCTATCTCTCCGAGCTGTTCTCGCTGGACGGCCGGGTCGCCGTGGTGACGGGTGGCAGTTCCGGCATCGGCCGAGCCATCGCCGGGGCTCTCGCGCGAGCGGGGGCGAGCGTGGTGATCGTGGCGCGCAAGGAATCGGAACTGGCTGCCACGGTCGACGAGCTGGCGGCGGACGGCTGCCGGGCGGCCTGGGTGAGCGCCGACCTGAGCACCCGCGACGGGGTGCGCGCGGCGGCGGAGCAGGCAGCGGAGGTGTTCGGCGAGCCCGACATTCTCGTCAACAGCGCCGGGAACAACCTTCGGCCGCCGATGGACGAGCTGGGCGAGGAGGTGTGGGACGCCACGATGGCGGTGAACCTGGAGGCGCCCTACTTGTTGGGCCGACGGTTCGGGCCCGGCATGGCGGAGCGGGGTTTCGGGCGGATCATCCACATCACCTCCCAGCAGGCGCACCGGGCGTTCGTCCAGAGCGGCGCCTACGGGGTTTCCAAGGGGGCCCTGGAGTCGCTGGCCCGCTCCCAGGCCGAGGCGTGGTCGCCACACGGCGTCGCCTGCAACACGTTGGTGCCCGGCTTCGTCATGACCCCGCTCAATACGCGGTTGTCGTCCGACCCGGAGAAGGTGGCGGCGCTGGCCGCCCGCACGATGGTCGGGCGCAACGGCCTGGCCGAGGACTTCGCCGGAGCGGCGGTGTTCCTGGCCGGCCGATCCTCCGGCTACGTCACCGGGCAGGCGATCTTCGTCGACGGCGGGTTCTCCGTTCACTGAGCCCCACACCGCAGGAACACCGAACCGACCACCGGCTCGGGTCGAGACCGAATCGGGCGCCCGGGTCAGGCGGCCGTCCAAGCGTTGTCCCGCCCCGCTGGGGTGGCTGCTTGCTCAACCCGAGCCGGATGGCGTCAGCAGGTGCCGGTAGCACTTCCGGCCATGTCGGGCCCCTCGGCGACCAGCGCCGACTCGGTGGTGAACCGTTCTTCACCTCGTGGGTGTGCAGGGTGACGGTGTCGTTGGTGAACGTGCCGAGACCTCCCCGGCGAGCTCCTCCAACCGGCCCCGACACGTGACAAAGCCCTACTCGGTAAAGTGGGCGCGACAGCGCACCGTGAACCGGAACAAGGAGCAGACGTGAGCGAGCCGGCGTCCATCGCCCTGCAGCAGGGGATCGCCCAGGAACTCCAGGTCGCCGAGAACTTCGAGGCCGAGCGGGAGATCGAACGCCGGGTGGCCTTCCTCGCCGAGCGTCTGACCTCCACCGGTCTGCGCTCCCTCGTGCTCGGCATCAGCGGCGGCGTCGACTCCACCACCACCGGCCGGCTGTGCCAGCTCGCCGTCGAGCGGGCCCGGGCCGCCGGGCACGAGGCGCGGTTCTACGCGATGCGGCTGCCCTACGGGGTCCAGGCCGACGAGCACGACGCCCAGCTTGCGCTCTCCTTCATCCAGGCCGACCACGTGCTGACCGTGGACATCAGGCCTGCGAGTGACGCCGCGCTCGAGGCCTCGCTGGCAGCCGGTGTGAGCTACCGCGACGCCCACCACCGGGACTTCGTGCACGGCAACATCAAGGCCCGGCAGCGCATGATCGCCCAGTACGCGGTGGCCGGCGCACACGACGGCCTGGTCGTCGGCACCGACCACGCCGCCGAGGCGGTCTCCGGCTTCTTCACCAAGTTCGGCGACGGCGCCGCCGACCTGGTCCCGCTGACCGGCCTGACCAAGCGCCGGGTGCGCGCCGTCGCGGACGCGTTGGGCGCACCCACCGAGCTGGTGTGGAAGACCCCGACGGCCGACCTGGAAACCCTCGACCCGGGCAAGGCCGACGAGGACGCGCTCGGGGTCACCTACGACGACATCGACGACTTCCTGGAAGGCAAGCCGGTGGACGAGCGGGCCTTCGAAACCATCGTCCGACGCTATCGCCTCACCGACCACAAGCGTCAGCTGCCCGTCGCCCCCTAGGGCGTGGCTCTTTCATGAGTTGATCAACTGATCGGCGACGCCCCTGAAGGCCTGCTCTCGGACCGCGAGACGATCGCCTCCCGCCTGTCGGTGACCCAGCCGGGCGTTGTTTGACAGCTGTGCCTTCGCCCTCGATGGTCGGAATGCTGTGGCGGCCAAGTGCTGTCCCGTAATCCCTGGCGGGCGCACGACGACAGCTACGGCACCTCGCCGCGTTGTCGGAACACCCGAATACGACCGGTATGAGGATGCCCCTCCGCCTCGCGATGCACCGCATCTGACGCCGCGCGCCGATCCACCAGGGATTACGGGACAGCCCTTAGCGTGGATGCACCGCCCAGGTGTGGGTGTACCCCACGCGCCCCGGAACGGCCGTTCGAGCGTTCTGACGGTTTTCCGACGGGCGAGCAATGGAAGGGCCTGACATGTCCAACCACTTCACCGGCCTCAGCCTTGGGGCACCGCTCGGCGACCAGCGCCTCGATCTGTGCGACCTGTACGCCTTCGGGGCACCGGGCGATCCGAGCAGGACCGTTCTCATCCTCAACGCCAATCCCAACGCCGATGCTCTGCACCCCGACGCCGTATACCGCCTGAACATCGACGCCGATGGCGATTACCTGACCGACGTCGCCTTCAGCTGGGTCTTCAGCCCGCCGGCATCCGACGGCTCGCAGACCTACAGCGTCTTCATGGCAACCGGTGCGGAGTCCCGCAGGCCCGAGGCGGTCGGCACCAAGATCGTGTCGGACGCCGCCGTCTCCTTCGGACCCCAGGCCGCCGTGGTCAGCAGCGGCGACTACAAGGTGGCCGCCGGCAGCCGCAGTGACGCCTTTTTCTTCGACTTCGACGGAATCAAGAATCTGTTCGACACCCGTGGCAACCGGAATTTCACCGCGCCGCATCTGGGCGGAAAGTCTCCGTGGGTCGGCGTCGACTCCAACAGCACGGCCAACGTCTTCTCCATGGCCATCGAACTGCCGACCGCGGAGCTGGCCCCCAAGCCCGAGCTGCACATCTGGGGCCGGTGCAGCGTCCTACGCGACGGCGAACTCGTCCACGCGGACCGGGCCGGGCACCCGTCAATGAGCAGCTTCTTCAACACCGACGACACGAAGGAGGAGTACAACGCCAGCGAGCCGGTCAACGACCGGGCCAGGTGGACGGACCAGTTCGTCCATCTGTTGGGCCACACCGGCGGCTACTCGCGTGAGGAGGCGATCACCGCGCTCGACGAGCACGGCCTGCTGCCGGACGTGCTGCACTTCGACCCGTCCAAGCCCGCCGCGTACCCGAACGGCCGGACATTCACGGAAGACGTCATCGACATCCGCGTCGCGTTCCTCACCAAGAACGAGGCGCCGCCCACCGGTCTGACGCCGCACACCGACACCCTGGACCGGTTCCCGTACCTCGGCGACCCGCACCCGGCAACCACCTCCTGACGGATCCCGGCGGGACACCCCCGGGGCTCCGACGGCCGAGCCGGGACAGGCCGATGTTCAACGAGCAGGAGGCGGAGGCCGCGCTTCGGGGAGTGCGGTTGTCGGCTCCGACAGAACGCTTCGCACGTTTCCGCGGCGCTGAGGCGATCGGTCTGCGCGCCGTCTGAAAGAGCGTGCTGGGGCCCTGACGACAACGCATCGGCCCGGGTCCTGAACAGCAATGTGTGCAGGAAAAAGCATGCCCGGGCGATCGTTCGGCGTGTACGGCGGGGCGGGAGGACACGGCCGGGCAGAGTGGAGCAGGGCCGACCCGGCCTCGACCACCGAGGAACGGAGAGGGCCGATGCTCATGGCAACCCGCGGCATCACGGGTAAGGAGCTCGCCGACGACCTGCTGCAGGGTGTGAGCAGCGAACAGATGAGGGCGGCGACGCGCCTCCTCGGTGCCCACCACGACGGCTACTGGCTCCGGCGCTTCTTCGAGGACCAGGAACTCGCGGATGCGGCCGGCCGGCCGCTCCTCGAACATGTCGGACTGCGCCCTTCCATCGACTGGAACGCGGTGGGACTGCTCCTGCTCGCCGACAAGCCGCCGGCACGCAAGGCATCGAGCAGCGAAGTGGCCGTGCTGGAGTTCGCCGCGTCCCTCGTAGGGCACGCCCCCATCCAACTGCAGCGCGTCATCCATGCTGTCGACGACACCGAGTTCCGGCTCCTCCTGCGAGCCCTGATGGGGGCCGCGTACGGGGAGACCCACTGATCCGCGGCAACCTGCGGCTCACCCGGTAGCGGCGCATCGTCCGAGCGTCCGGGACTTGGGCGGGAGGGCGGGTCCGACGCGGCGAGGTGTACTCCGCTGTGGGCGGCGTGGCGGTGGTCGTCAGGGCGACCCGGAAGCGGCGGGCCGCATGAGTCTCCCGGAGATCGTTCTGTGGCGTCGTGCCCGATTCGTCACGGGCACCACGCCACGTTCGGCGACCAGAAGGCTGGTCTGACCCCAGGGCTATGGGGGACCGGTGAGTTCTATTGATTCCCGGTGAATCCCCAGCTCTCCTTGAGACTTCCGCTATTCGTCGATCGCCGCCCCGAAATGCGCATTGGCCACCGGCGCCCCGAGGCGTGCCCCGTCGTAGGTCCACGTGCCCTTGGCGACCAGCCCCGACGACGACGCGGGGATGACCCATAGGAAGCCGTCGTCGGTGTTCTCGCCCGGTGCCGCCGCCAGCAGGCCGAAGAGGCCGTCCTCATCGGCGTCGACCAGCCGCACCTGGCCGCCCCAGGCGTCCGAGGCCTCCGCCCCGCCGGGGATGTCGGGATGGTTCTGGTCGAAGCTGCGCGCACCGGTCGCCGTCAGCCCGCCCGGTGCGCCGCGCAGCGTCCAGACCGCACCCGCGTTGGAGACGGAGCCGATGTCCTCCCCGGGCGCGCCGATGGCCAGGTCCGGCATACCGTCGCCGTTGGTGTCGCCGGAGGACATCTCGGCGCCCCACCGGTCGCCGGCCTCGGCTGCGCCGGGAACGCCCGGGGAGTCCTGCGTCCACGTCTGGGCGGGGGTCGGGTCGAGGCCGGACAGGTCGCCCTGGCCCAGATAGACGGAGACGGCTCCGCCGACGGGCGAGCCGACGCCCGTGTCGCCGATGGCCAGGTCGTCCTGACCGTCGTGGTTGAAGTCGCTGGAGACCACCGCAGGACCACCCTCGAACGCCCCGCCGTCCGTGAGCGCCTCGACGCTGGGTGCGCCGTGCAGCACCTGGGCGGCGCCGATGCCCGGCTGGTCTCCGGTGGTCACCCCGGAAATCGCCAGGTCCGCCCAGGAGTCCTCGTTGTAGTTGCCGTGGCTGAGGCTCCGCAGGGCGAAGCCGGTCCCCAGCGGGGCCACGTCCAGAGCCCGGACTCCCTTGTCCGCGAGCTTCAGCTGCTGGGCCGCCGCCCCCGGCGGGGCAGTGAAGAACAGCAGCGTGTCGTTCTCCAGGACGGCAACGCTGTCCCGCAGGTTGGCGTCCGGATGTGCCGGGTCCGGGGCGAAGTACCGGGCAGCTTCGATCGCACGCCCGAAGTTCGCGCCGGCCCGCAGTTGGTCCGGATTCTCCAGCCAGGTGCTGTCGGCCCCGTGCAGTCCGGTCGGCGAGCCCCAGAAGACGACGGCGCCGCCCGCGTCGGACAGCCCGGCCAGGTCCTCGCCGGGGATACCGACGATCGCGTCGTCGTAGCCGTCGTTGTCCAGGTCTCCGGAGGCCACGGCCTGCCCGAAACCGTCGCCGGCCTCGGAACCACCCGGGACGCCTGAGGTGTTCTGGTGGAGGACGCTCCTCTTGGTGGTGCTGAGACCGCTCGACGAGCTGTACTGCACGGTGACGTAGCCGGCGCCCGCGGCGCCGCTCACCGTGGCGCCCGGGGCGCCGATCAGCACGTCGTCGAAGCCGTTGCCGTCGTAGTCGCAATTGTGCTGCTGCCAGCCGATGGACGGAAAGGGCACCGCGGCCTCTGCGGCGGGGGCCGCGAACACGGCGCCGCCACCGAGGGTGAGGAGTGCCGCGGCTGTAAGGGCCGCGCTTCTGCTGTGACGCACAAGAACCTCCTTCGTCTCCTAGGTTGCCTACGGCGTCCTGCTCAGCCGCGGTGGATTGTGCGTGGGCGTGGCCGGCGGAGATGCATGGCCGGTTCCCCAGCGGGACGCCGAAGCTCGGACCGGTGCAGGTGCCCGGGAGTGCCAGGCAACGCCGTCGCGCCCGCCGCAGAACGGCGTGGGTTCATGTGCGGCCTCCCCGTGGGGTAGTGCGGTGAGGGCAATGCCCGTATTGCACTCACCTAGAAGACATCCGAAGTTCATCCAGGGTTGTACGCCGCGCTGGATGGTCTTCCGATGCGGGGCGGTCTCAGTTCGTCACGGAGGCGAAAGGGCCCCTCATGCGGTTGGGCCGGCGAGCGAGGGGTTTCTCGAGCGCCGGTCCGTAAGTCCCTTTCAGTCGCCGGAGAAGCCCCAGAAACAGAAGCCGGCAGCGGCCACTGGCACGCCGCCTCGCCAGGTGCACCCAGGCGCTTTGTGGCGTGGCCATTCGCGTTGTGTACGTCGGGGCATCCAGGTTGGAGGACACTCCTCGTATGCCCCTACCCAAAACGCATCTTTGCCCGGCCTGCTCGGACGGTGCCGCGACCGACCCAGTTCTGCACGAAGACCTTGTCGTCGGAGCACCGCTGTCCATGGAGGATCTCACCGACGCGGAGCGCCTCGACCGGTTCGCCCGCAAGTATGCCCATGACGGTTGCCAGGTCAGGGAGGTCCGACGGGTTCCGTACGACAGCTTGAGCGGCTACGCCTGGTCGGTCCGCTTCACCGAGAATTCGTGACGCGAGGGGTCCGGGTCGGTCAGGGCACCGATGACGGCGCCGGCGTAGGCGTCCGCAGCCCCGGTTCGGGCTGTTGGCCTCAGGTATCGGCGGGGGCTTCGGAGGCCTGAGCGGGAGGCACAGCGACCGGGCTGCGACCTGTGGAAGCATCGCTCGGTGCCGCCCTCGCACCGACAGTCCCATTCACTTCCTGTTCACCGGGCAACCATCCACGCGCCACGCGTGTCTCACAGTCGAGCCCTCACGCCTCGCGCACCCTTGGCTCTCCGTACGCGATTGATGGAGGAATTGTGGGTATTCGCACCTTGGTTGCGGCCGCCGCCTGTGCGGTCACGGCGCTTTCGGGTGGTATGGCCGCCGCGGCGCCCGCGAGTACCATGGCGGGCCCGGCCGCTGCCACCGAGCGCGAGGACTTCAACGGCGACGGCTACCAGGACCTGGTGGTCTCCGCCCCCGCCGCCACCATCGACGGCCACTCCTGGGCGGGCTACGTCGCCATCAGTTACGGCTCCGCGCAGGGACTCGGCACGGCGCACACCACGATCATCACCCAGGACACCCCGGGCGTGCCCGGCACTTCTGGTGACGACCACGGCTTCGGCTACCGGGTGTTCGCCCGCGACCTCGACAGCGACGGCCTCACCGACCTCGCCCTGGTGACCAACGAGGCGCTCGCTACCTCGAACAACTCCGGCTCCGTCATCGTCCTCTGGGGCCGCAGCGGCGGCGTCACGGGCCAGGGCGCGGTGCGACTCCCTGCGCCCGCCGACGCCACCGTCGGCGCGAACCTCACCGCAGGCGATTTCGACGGCGACGGCAAGACGGATCTGATGATGTCTCACAGTGACGACTACGACCTGCGCAGCGTGTTGTACGGGCCGTTCACCCGCGCCGGGGCGCCCGCCCGCGAGCAGCAAGTGACCATGTTCAGTACGGACAACTCCATCACCGGCACCGCGGCGGGCGACTTCAACGGCGACGGTATCGATGACCTGTGCACCTTCTACGCCTACGAGGAGCACGCTGAAGGCGGCAAGCTGTGGCTGGGCACCGCGCACGGCCTGTCGGCGAACTCCACCCCGCTGCCCTCCGCCGCCGCCACCGCGGTCGGTGATTTCGACAAGGACGGCAAGGCCGACCTCGCCACCAGGGTGATCCCGAACGGCATCACGGAGGATCTCCCCTACGACGCCGGCAGCGTCAAGATCTACTACGGCTCGGCGTCCGGCCCGAGCACGACCCGGACGAAGACCATCACGCAGAACACCACGGGCGTGCCCGGAGTCAGTGAGAAGGGCGACCAGTTCGGCGCCCGACTCGACGCGGGCGACGTCAACGGGGACGGTTACGCCGACCTCGCCGTGGGCGTTCCCTTCGAGGCCATCGGCACGACCAGGGCCGCCGGCTCGGTGGTGCTGCTGAAGGGCGGCTCGGGCGGCCTGGGCGGCACCGGCGCGCAGGCGTTCCACCAGAACACGTCGGGCGTCCCCGGCGTCGCGGAGGCCGACGACCACTTCGGCGGGGCGGTCCGGCTGTTCGACATCAACGGCAACGGGAAGGCGGACCTCGCGGCCGGAGCCCCCGGCGAGGACCTGGGAACGGTCGTGGACGGCGGCGCGGTGTGGTCCCTGCGCGGCGGCTCCTCGGGTCTGACCGCCACGGGAGCGTCCGCCTTCAACCCGGTCGACCTGGGCGCCCCGGTGCCCGGTGCCCGCTTCGGCATGGACCTCTCGAACGACAACGGGCCGAACCTTTGACGATCACCTGAACGGAAGGCCCCAGGCTCAACGATCCGATGAGCGACCTTCTCGGGCCCACGTCTGGAAGTGTCCGTGGTGACACCCGTTGTTCGTCCGTCTCACTCGCCTGAGTTATCGGTCACGAGTCCTTGGGCTTGTGGACGAGGAAGAAGGCCTGCTGACCCTGTCGAGGGCTCTCGCTCTCGTCAGGTTCGCGAATCATCTGGGCATCGATGACCGGGCCGGACTTGGGCAGGGTCGCTTCGGTCATGGCCGACGCCTGCCGCAGCAGGGTCGGCGAGTCTCGGCTCTCCCTCATGGGACTTCACTGGGCGCATAGGTCCCAGTCGGAGAAACACAGCCATCATTCCACCGGAAGACCCCAACTGTCCGTGAAATGTGGTGATATCAGGGGCTTTGAGCCGAATCATGGTCGCCCTGCACCACGTCCTGCAACCTCCCGGACGCATCGCGTTCTCGGAGCGTTCCGGCGATCGCTACCGGCGATCACGACGGACTGACGGAGCACGTGGACAAAACCCCCTACGTACACCACCAACTGCCGGGGGCGCAAAGAGGCGCCGCCGCCCGCCATTATGATCGGAGTGAAAGCACTCGCTTCCCCGGTCCGGATGCGCGGAGCCTCCCCGCATCTGGAGGGGGCCGCGGACGGACGCCGGGAACGGCAACGACTGTCCCGGTGCACCGCTGTGATGGAGGAGATTCGGATGCCCCGGACCGGCCCGGACGTCCCCGGGGCCGGCCTGACCGTGTCTTGGGCGGCAAAGGCTACAGCTCCCGGTCCAACCGGACCTGGCTCAGGCGGTGGGGCAGCTGCACCATCCCCGAACGGACCCACCAGGTCCGCAACCGATGGTTCCTGATCAATCCCGGCCGTGTGGGACACCCCGTGCGGCCGACAGAAAACACGAGGCAGTTCTGTGAACATACGCAAGCGGTGGGCAAGCGCTCCCGTCGGGGCCGGTCTCGCGGTGGCCCTGCTGAGCAGCTGCAGCATCCAGTCCGAAGGAGGCACAGCGGGGGCCGGCAACTCGATCGTGGTGGGCATGTCGGACGACGTCCTGGCCGCGGATCCGGCCTCGGGCTACGACCCGGGGTCCTGGCTGCTGTTCAACAATGTCTTCCAGTCCCTGCTCAGTTTTCCCCGAGGCAGCTCGACCCCCCAGCCGGAAGCGGCGAAGTCCTGCACGTTCGAGGACGGCAACAGGACCTATCGGTGCACGCTCCGTGACGGTCTGACCTTCAGCAACGGCCACAGTCTCACCTCCGAGGACGTCAAGTACTCCTTCGAGCGGGCGATCCGGATCGACGACCCCGCCGGCCCCGCGCCGCTGCTCTCCACGATCGAGAAGATCACCAATCCGGACGCGCGAACGGTCGTCTTCCAGCTCAAGGTTCCTGACGCCACTTTCCCCAGCAAGATCGCCTCGGGCGCCGGCTCCATCGTGGACCACAGCGAGTACCCGGCGAACAGCCTGCGCAAGGACGGCAAGGCCGTCGGGTCGGGGCCCTACAAGCTGAAGTCCCTCGACAAGTCGAAGGCCGTCTTCACGGTCAACTCCGGCTACCAGGGCACAGCACGGGTGAAGAACTCGGGCATCACCCTCGACTTCTTCCGGGGCGACCAGACGAAGCTGGCGTCCGCGCTGGAGAAGGGGGACATCGATGTCGCCTACCGAGGTCTGACCGCCCGGGACATCTCCAAACTGGAGGATTCCGCCGCCGCGGCCGACAAGGGCATCGACGTCGTCGAAGGCACCAGCGCCGAGGTGCAGCACCTGGTCTTCAACATGAAGGATCCGGTGGTCGGACAGCTCCCCGTACGCAAGGCCATCGCGTACCTGGTGAATCGTGACGCTCTCGTCAGCGAGGTCTACCACTCCACGGCCACCCCGCTGTACTCGATCGTCCCCGCCGGCATCACGGCCCACAACACCGCGTACTTCGATGTGTACGGCGGCAGCCCGCAGCCGGCCAAGGCAGAAGAGGCACTGCGTACCGCAGGCATCACCGACAAGGTGAAGCTCACGCTGTGGTCCACACCGAGCCGTTACGGTCCCGCCACCGACGACGCGTTCCGTGCGATCGCCAAGCAGCTCAACGCGAGCGGACTGTTCGACGCGGAGGTCAAGTCGCTGCCCTTCGACCAGTACGAGAAGCGGATCGCGGCCGGCGAGCTCGGCGTCTACGTGAAGGGCTGGGTCCCGGACTACCCCGACCCGGACAACTTCACCCAGCCGTTCTTCGGCAAGGACAACGTCCTGCAGAACCGCTACGTGAACAAGGACATCACCGGCCGGATCATCCCCGAAACCGCCGCCAAGGCCGAACGGGGCTCCACCGAGAAGGACTTCGGCGAGCTCCAGGACGACGTGGCCCAGGACCTGCCGATCCTGCCGCTGTGGCAGGGCAAGCAGTACGCGGTGGCGCACGACGACATCGCGGGCCTGGAGTGGACCCTGGACGCCTCGACCGTCTTCCGCTTCTGGGAGATCAGCAAGTATTAGGTTCTGCACCAAGTTCTGTCGGGGTGATCGCCGGGCACACTGGCCGACATGCCTGTCTCGCTGCATCACATCGTCATCGACGCCCACGACCTGCCCGCCCTGGCCCGGTTCTGGGCTGAGGTGCTGGGCTGGCGGATCCTGTCCGAGCGGGAGCGGGAGGTCGTGATCGGGCCGGACGAGACCGCGCCGGTGGGCATCTGCTTCATGCCCGTGACGGACCGTAAGGTCGTCAAGAACCGTCTGCACCTCGACCTGACGTCCGCCGCGGAGGACCGGGAGTCCGAGACCGAGCGCATCCTCGCACTTGGCGCCCGCAGGGCGGACGTCGGGCAGAGCGGCAGCGAGTCGTGGACCGTGCTGGCCGATCCGGAGGGGAACGAGTTCTGCGTCGTTCGCCCGAAGGAGACCCTCATCGGCTAGGACGTGAAGCTCGTCGTCGAAGCCGGGTGGCCGTCCGCCGCCCGATGAGCTATTGCGCAGGGGGACGGCCTGGCTGCCGGTCTTCTCCGGATCGTGCTTGGGTGCCGCAGGTACCGGCGGTACCGGTCGGCGGCGGCTCGGAGTTCATTGCGTTCCGGGTGCGCCCGACCGTGCCGGGCGCACGTCGGTGCCGTGCCGCTGAACTACGGGGCTTCCTGGCCGTAGTGCACGGTGACCCGGTCGAACCCCAGTGAGCCGAGCAGGCCCTTGAGCATGTTTGTGGTGTTCTTCTCGGCGCGGCCGGTCAGGCCGCTGTCCTTGGCAGCCTCGCCGATGTGCTGGGCGGCGAGTTTGTTGACCGCCTGCTCACTGCTGGGGTTGTCCGAGAAGAAGTCGCCGATCCGGTCCAGGAAGCCGCGTTGCTTGGAGACGGCGTAGGAGCGGTCCGGGTCCAGTGCCGGCTTGCCCAGTACGGCATGCGGCAGTCGGATGTCGGCCGTGGTGCGCTCCTTGTTGATCACCACGCCGTCACTCGCCACCTTTCCGAGGTCGACGGACGCACCGACGGTGCCGGCACCGACATACAGGGTGCGGGTGCCGCGGATGGCATCCGGCAGGAACTTCGCGTCCTTCTCCAGATCCACCACGACCTGGAAGTTTCCGGAGGCCGCCTCGTACGAGCTCATGTCCTGGATCGACTTAAGCACTGCTGGTCCCGAGCGGTCCTGTGTCTTTTCGCCGAAGAAGTCACCGATGCCGGGAAGCACGCTGAGACGGGTGCCGATGAGCAGCAGAGCGAGTGCGGCCGCGAGGAGCGCGACCGCCTTCACCCACCGCCCCGGGCGGCCGGGCCGAGGCTCACGCGCTCCCGGCCCCCCCGACGATTCGAGGTGCTCGGAACTCCCGCGTCGCTTGCCGGCTCTCCTTGCGTCAGTGGACGTCATGGCATCCGTGTGACCCGGTCGCCACCTTCCAATCAGGTTGACCGGTCACAATCAGACAGATCCTGTATCCGGAAGCAGACGCCGGGGCCGACGGCTCAACTGTCCTGGTCCGGGCCGCTGATCACTCGGGCAGTGCACCCCGGCGGGTCTGCCGGCCGCGACGTTCCTGCCGCCCCCGTCGACGGGCTCTCCGGTACGACTCCCTCCTCAGTGGTGCGGTGATGAGTGTCGGGTTGGTCCGTTGCCTTTTCTCCTGCTGCCCACCGCTCCGGCCGTCACCGCCTGTACCTTCCGAAGCGGCCGTGCCCGCGCCATCACCGTCAAGCCCTGAAGGAGAGGCAGCATGAGTACGACCAGCCCACAGAGAAGAGCCGCCATGTTCGTCGGACCCGACGACGACCCCCGGCTCCGTGCTCCCTCGACCGGCGAAGAACGCGGCATGCTCGTCGGCTTCCTCAGGGCTCAGCGCACGACGCTGGAACTGAAGTGTGCCGGTCTGGACGCGGAACTGTCCCGGCGCTCCGTCGAGCCCTCCACCCTCTCGCTGCCCGGCCTCGTCCGCCATCTTGCCGACGTGGAACGCCGATGGTTCCGCCAGGTCCTCGCAGGCCAGGACGCACCACCGCGCTTCTCCTCGTCGGCCGAGCCCGACGGCGACTTCGACGGTGCGGTGTCCGATCCCGCCGTTGTGGACAAGGCCTGGGAGGCATGGCGCGCCGAGGTAGCGTTCGCCGACGCCTTCGTTGTTGAGGCGCCCCACCTGGACCTGGTGGGCGAGGACTCATGGCGCGGGACAGTGTCGCTGCGCTGGGTGCTCATCCACATGGTCGAGGAATACGCCCGGCACAACGGACACGCCGATCTGCTCCGTGAGCGCATCGATGGCGCGATAGGCGTGTGATGAGACCGCTGACGAGGGCCGTGGCGAACTGGGGCAGGATCCGGCGCAGTACTGATGCGTGATCGCTCCTGTCGATGGCCTGCCATGTGCGCTCCAGGAGGTTCGGGGCCGACTCCGTGTCCGACACCTTGAGCTGAGCGAGATCTTCGGCGCTGCCCCAGTGGCACTCACAGTTGCGCTCGTCGGGGCGGGCGATCAACCTGCGCAAGGTGGCGGCCAGGCCGTCCAGCGCTGTGTCGAGACGAAGTCGTGCGCGGGGCCGGGCGAGGTTCGTCAGGGCGTTCGCCTTCGAGGACTCCGGGAGATTGCGCTGCCCGTAGATCCCGAACCTACCGGGGCGGCCCTCATGACAGCATCCCCGACAAGGGGCGGGCAGGGGCTGTCTGCCCTTTCGGTCAGCCGGCCTGGTACACGTGCGCGCGGGCGCCCTGCCACTCGATCACGCAGGGATCGTCGAGAACCCGCTCCGGGTCAGCCAGTCCGGCGGCGGACAGAAGCACGACAAGGTCGTGATCGCTGTGCGCGGTCCCCAACCGCCGTTCGCAACCGTTGATCTGCATCGTCACAGGTCTGCCTCCGGAAGGTGTGGGGGCCTGAATGATCCAGCGAGGTGTCACCATGACTTCAGGGTGTCTCCAAATTCCCGTCGCTGCACCGCACTTATGGGCCGTACACCCGTCTGGCCGATCGGCGTTTTGTTCGGAACCGGGTGATCTGGTTAGCTGCTTCTGCCGCCCGGTCTGAGCAACTGTCAGTGACTGACCGCGACCGGGCGCAATTCCGCCCCCCTTCCGGGGAAGGGGGGCGGAATTGAGCGTCCGGGCTCAGATCTTCGTCTCCCTGCCGCTCGTCGGGGCGGTCACGGTGAGCCGGACGCCGCGGGTCCGGTCCGAGGACGGTCCCGTCTCGATCGCGAACTCTCCCGGCTCCACCGCACGCTCCCACGCGCGGGTGACGGATGCCAGGGTCTGAGCCCCCACCGGGAAGGAGACCTCGGCCCGTTCCCCGGGCACCAGCTCGATCCGGGCGAAGCCGCGCAGTTCCCGCACCCGCGGCCACGACGTGCCGCCGAGCACCCGGCGCACGTAGAGCTGCACCGTCTCGCTGACGGACCGGTCGCCTGTGTTGTGCACCTCCACCATGCACAGGAGTGGCTCCGCGGCTCCACGCGGCGCGTCCGCGTCGAACTCCGCCACCGCGACGCACGCGCGGGACAGCCGTGGTGCGCCGTACTCGACCGACGTGTAGGCCAGGCCGTGGCCGAACGCGTGGCGGGCGGTGGCGGGCTGGTCGGCATAACCGCGGTAGCCGTGGTCCTTCCCGTTGTAGAAGACGGGCAGCTGGGCCGACGACCGGGGCACCGAGACGGGCAGCCGGCCCACGGGTTCCGCCGCACCGAACAGCACGTCCGCCACCGCGCGCCCACCCCACGGGCCGGGGTACCAGGCGCTCAGCACCGCCCCGGCCCGGTCGGCGGGATCCGGCAGCGCGTGCGGACGTCCCTGGACCAGCACCATGACGACGGGGGTGCCCGTCGCGGCGACCGCGTCGAGCAGAGCCGACTGTCCTTCGGGAAGCCCGAGTTCAGCCAGGTCCACACCTTCCCCGCAGGTCATTTCCACGGGATTGCCCGAGGCGACGACAGCGGCTCCGTTGGCGTCGAATCGCGTCCCCGACGCCCGCGCGCTCGAACCGCCGAGCACCACCACCGCGACATCGGCACCGGCCGCGAGAGCGACCGCCCCGGGGAGGGCCGACAGATCGCCGCCGACGAGATCGCTGCCCCGGGAGTGCGCGACCTCCGTGCCGTCCGGAGCCGCGGCCATGAGGCCGTCGAGAACGCTGATGCCCGTGCCGGGCCGCTGGGGCGCGGTGTAGTCGCCGATCTGCTGCGGTACGGAGTCGGCGTTCGGGCCGATGACCGCGATCCGGCGGACGCGGTCGGTGAGCGGCAGCGTCACGCCGTCGTGTGCGAGGAGCGTGACGGATTCCCGGGCGATACGCTCGCTCAGCAGTTCCGGCCCCGGAGCCGGCGCGCGCTCCCCGGTGTACGGGTGCTCGAAGAGGCCGAGCCGGAACTTCAGCGCGAGGACCCGCCCGACCGCGGTGTCGAGGGTGCTCTCGTCGACCAGCCCGCGCCGCACGGCCTGCTCGAGCCGGGGGAAACATGCGTCCCAAAGACTCAGATCGGTCCCCGCTTCCAGTGCCAGCGCGCCGGCCGCCACCGGGTCCCCGGCCAGCCGCACCAGGCGGTCGAGCGCGAGCCCGTCGGCCATCACGAGACCGGTGAACCCCCACCGTTCGCGCAGGATCCCGGTCATCAGCTCCCGGTTGGCCGCACAGGGGATGCCGTCGAATTCGTTGTACGCCGCCATGACACCTGCCGCCCCGGCCCGGATCCCTGCCAGAGCGGCCTCCAGATGGATCTCGTGCAGCTCGCGGGCGCCGAGCTCGGTGGCCGCGCTGTTGCGGCCGCCGACCGTGGCTCCCTGCCCGGCGAAGTGTTTGAGTACGACAGCAGCCCGGTCCGGCCCGAAGTGACTCTCCGGCGGCCCCTGGACACCGCGCACCAGGGCTTCGGTGAACCGCGCCGCCAGGTACGGATCCTCGCCGAAACACTCCTCCGCGCGGCCCCAGCGCGGATCCCGCACCAGGTCGAGCGCGGACACCAGCGCCACATGGCCGCCGCGCGACCGGAGTTGCGCGGCGGCGAGGGCGGCGGCCTCCTCGTACAACTCCGGGTTCCAGGTGGCGCCGACCGCCAGGTTCACCGGCAGCAGTGTGCCGTCCAGCGCCTGGAGGCCGTGCGGCATCTCCTCGACCAGCAGGACGGGGATGCCGAGCCGGGTGTTTTCCACCACATGCCGCTGGACGGCGTCGGAGACCCGCGCGCCGTCCGCCGCGCCGATGCCGGTTTCCGCCGTCACACCCGACCAGGGGTCGGCGCGCTGCAACCCGTAGAGCGCGCCCATCCCGTCGTGGGCGGCCACCTCCGTCCGGAACGCCTCGGTCAGCTCGTGGCCCGAGGAGGTGCGTTCGTACGCGTCCCACCCGTACATCCGTTGGTTGACCTGGCCCACCTTCTCGGTGAGCGTCATCCGCGCCAGCAGGTCACGCACCCGGTCGGCGACGGGCGCCGTGGGATCACGGAAGAGCGGCTCGGACATCGGGTGGCTCACTTTCACGGGGCAGGACAGAGCGGTTGTGCGGTACGGCAATTCGTACGGCGGGGCTCTCGCTCGGTCCGGACCCGCGTGTCCGGACCGGACCGAACGAGAAGGGCCCCGGCCGGTCAGCGCAGTTCGAGGACGCGCACCCCGTACGGGCCGATCACCACGTCCCTCACCGGTTCGCCACCGGTCAGCTCGCGCAGTTCCCCGTCCGCCGACGGACGGACGGTCAGCTCCCCGCCCGACTGGCTCACCAGCCACACATAGCGGGTGCCGTCCTCGCGGACCAGGGTGTCCGCGGCGACGTACGGCGTGTCGACCGTCACCGGCCGTACGGCCCCGGCGAGTTCGGCGAGCGCCGCGTACAGCCGGTGCGTCTGCTCCGGGTTGGCGCGGGCCGTGCGGGCAGCCATGTGCTCCAGTGGATAGGTGGCCAGGACCGTACGGCCCTCGCCCGTCTCGTGGCACAGCAGCGCCGGGCGGCCGTGCGCGTCGGTGGCGACGACCCGTGCACCGGCCGGGACCACCGGCAGGTAGGCGCGGCTGTCCTCGTTGCCGGCGACCGGGAACGTCAGGGTCTCGCCCGCGGCGATGGAGCCGAAGTCCTCGGAGAACGTCATTTCCAGGACGTCGTCCTCGATCGGCTCCGCGACACCGTAGGAGAGCTGGAGCTCCACGCCGAACAGGCCGTCCAGGTCGTGGAACCACGGACCGCGTGTCGTCGGGTGCTCACCCGAGCAGAACGACAGGTAGACCGTGGCGCCCTCGCGGGCACGGCGTTCCAGCGCCCGCCGCGTGCGGGTGGTCAACTGCCGCGTCGAGGGCAGCAGATACAGTGCGGCGTCGTCCGGCAACCCGTCCGCTTCCCGGGCGAACGCCACGGGCAGGTCCGCGCCGCGCGCGGCCACGTACCCCTGGTGCAGCGAGGTGAAGATCAGCGGCCGGTCGGCGGGCCGGCTGTAGGGGTAGCCGCGCTCCAGGAAGGCGGGCACGACCAAGGCGGTGTCGGCGTCCGTCCGGCGGCAGCGCGCGAAGTCGACCCGCTTCAGCACCTCGGCGAAATCGGCCAGTTCACGCAGCGGCTCCTTCGGCCGGCCGGTGTGGTCGGTGATCCCGAAGTGCATCTCGAAGGGGTGGTGGTCGTACGGCGACTGCTCCCAGAGGTCGTCGTAGTCCGTGTTGTTCCAGGCGATCCAGCCGGTGGCCCCGCCGAGCAGCGAGTTGTGCAGGGTCTGCCGGTAGAACACGCCCGCGTTCGCCGCCGAGACCGTGTCGGTCGAGAGCCCGAACTCCTCCAGCACGACCGGCTGGCCGGTGACGGCGGCGAGTTCGCACTCGAACGCGGCGCGGTAGTGCTGGCGCGGTCGGTCCGTGTCCGAGCGGTAGACGTGCGGCCCCACGAAGTCCACGTACTCGGCGGTGTCCCGCAGCGAGAAGCCGTTGTCGCGGCCGGTCACCTCGATGCCCCACGCGCCGTCCCCGAGTGACACGGGCTGGGTGCCGCCCGCCGCGCGCACGGCGTCGCACATGAATTGCGCCCAGGCGGTGACGACTTCGCTGGATGGCGGGTCGACCTGGTAGATCCGGCCGTAGCCCGGCATCTCGTTGGTGATCAGCCAGCCGGTGACCGCGGGGTGGTCCTTGAAGCGCCGGGTCATCTGGGAGACGAACCACGCCTGCCGCCCGACGAGCCACACGTCCTCGTACAGATCACGGTCCCCGCGCCACGCGGGGTCCCAGTTCTCGCCCGACATGTGGCCGACGATGAAGGTGGGTACCGTCCCCATCCCCGCCTCGGTGTGGGCGTCCAGGAAGTCACGGAAGCGGTCGCACAGCTCCTCGTCGATCCGTCCGGGCTCGGGGTGGAAGTCGGGCCAGTAGAAGAACGACCGGGTCATGTTCAGCCCGTGGTCCCGTAGGACGGCGATCTCCTCGCGTACCGTCTTCGGCTCGTAGTTCCGCCACATCAGCGGACCGCCGGTGCGGGACCAGAAGTTGGCGCCGAGCCAGGGGAGAGCGGCGGAGTCATGGTTGAGCTGGGCGCTGTGGCGTCGCATGGTCCTTCTGTGACCTCTTCGATGTACGGGGGTGGATCGGTGCGGCCGGGGGGCGGGCCGGTCCGGGCCGGGGGAGCCGCGGGACAAGGCGGGGCCGTTCCCTCGGGGGGCGCGTGCGGTGCGGAGCGGAGGACGCATGTTTCAGGGTGCGGAGGGCACGGGACCGGTCGACTCCCGTACGACCAGGCGCGGACGTCCGTCGAGGACCGGCGGGGGTACGTTCTCACCGCACCGCACGAGCAGCGTGCGGGCGGCGGCCGCACCGACCCGTTGCACCTGCTGGTCCACGGTGGTGAGCCGGGGGTGCAGCCAGCGGCCGAGCGGCAGGTTGTCGTACCCCACCACCGACACTTCCCCGGGCACCTGGAGCCCGCTGCGCTGGGCCGTACCGATGCCGCAGACGGCCATGGAGTCGTTGGGGAACACCAGAGCGGTCGGCCGGTCGGGCAGGGCGAGCAGTTCCTCCGTGACCGCGACGGCCGCCTCCTCCGTGAAATCGGTGTGCCGGACGGCGACGGGCCGCAGACCCGCCTCGGCGAGGGCTTCCTCGAAGGCGGCCCGACGCAGCCTGGTGTGCACCAGGTCGGCCGGACCCGCGATGTACGCGAGACGCCGGTGGCCGAGCTCCAGCAGGTGCGCGACGGCCTCACGCACACCGGCGCCCTGCTGCCCGAGGCCGACGCGGGGCACCGGCGACGCGGGGTCCGGTGCGCCCAGCAGGACGGCGGGCAGCCCGAGGTCCCGCAGCAGCTGAGGGCGTGGGTCGTCCGCCCGCGCGTCGGTCAGCACGGCACCGTCGATCCGGCCTTCGGCGACCAGCCGTTCGTACAGCGCGCTCTCCTGGGCCATGTCGGCGACCAGGTGGAGCAGCAGACCGTAGCCCCGGGGCGCCAGTTCGCCCTCCAGGCCGGTGATCAGTTCGCTGAAGTGCGGGTCGGCACCGAGCACGTCCGTGGGGCGTCGCACGACGAGCGCGATCGTCCGGGTCCGTGCCCGGCGCAGGGCCGTCGCGGACGCGCTGGGCGACCAGCCCAGTTCGGCCGCTGCGTCCAGGACCCGGCGGCGGGTGGCCTCCGAGATCCGGCCGGTGCCGTTGACGGCCTGGGAGACCGCAGCGGTGGAGACCCCGGCCGCGGCGGCCACGGCCTTGATCGTGGGCCGGACGGCTCCCTCGACGCTTGCGCGGGTCCCGCGCTCTCCGGGGGGACCATCAGGGGTCCGGCCCGGACGCGCGACCGGGACGTCGGACCCCGGCGACGCCCCCGCGACGCTTCCTGCGTCCTCGGGACGCTCCCTGAGACGTTCCTTCACATCTTCACCGCCCCGCTGACGAGAGCCTGCTGCATGCGCTTCTGGAGCACCGTGTACACCACCCAGACCGGGACCAGCGTGAGCACCGTGCCCGCGGTCAGAATGCCGTAGTCGGTGCCGGTCAGGGACTTCAGGGTGGGCAGGGCCACCTGCACGGTGCGCTGCTCGGGGTCGGGGCCGATGATGACGAGCGAGTACAGGTACTCGTTCCAGAAGGTCAGGAAGTTCAGCAGGAGGATGGTGGCGATCCCGGGCATGCACATCGGCGTGTAGATGTGTCGCAGGACGGCAAAGGTGGACGCGCCGTCCATGCGCGCCGCCTCCTCCATCTCGCGCGGGATGGTCCGCATGAACTGCACCAGGATCACCACCGAGAGCGGCATCGCCGTGGCCGGCAGGAACAGCACCATGAACGCGCGGGTGTGGAACAGCCCGGTCGCGGCGGCGAGCAGGAACGTGGGGAAGAGCGCGGCGAACGTCGGGACCAGGAACCCCAGCGAGAACACCCGCTCCACGGCGGCGCCGAGCGGTCCCTCGGTACGGGCGATGGCGAAGGCCGCCGGAATGGCGAGCGCCAGTGTGAGAGCCAGCGCCAGCACCGTGACGAGCACCGAGTTGACGACGGCCGGTCCCAGATCCGCGGAGGAGAACGCCTCCCCGAAATTGCCGAGGGAGAGCGAGGTAGGCAGGGAGAACGGGCTCCCGAAGATCTGGTCGTTCGTCTTGAACGCCGAGACGAGCAGGTAGTAGAGGGGGACCACCAGCAGTGCCGCGTACAGCCAGGCGAGGACGTGGGCCGGCAGCCAGGACCTTCCGAACTTCATGGAACCGCTCCGATCAGTAGTTCTGGCGGAAGACGCGACGGATGGTCAGCAGCCCGGCCAGACCGACCAGGAACAGGACGACACCGACGGTCTGGCTGTAACCCAGGTCGGCCGCGATGAACGCCTTCTGGTAGACGAGGAAGGACAACGTTGTCGACGAGCTTCCGGGGCCGCCCTGGGTGAGCAGCAGCACGTTCTGCGCGGAGCCGAACAGGGTCCACAGGAACTGAAGCATCGTCACGACACCGACGAAGTCACGGATGACGGGGAAGTGGATGCGCCACATGGCGCGCCAGTGACCGGCGCCGTCGAGCTGAGCGGCCTCACCGATCTCGTCGGGCACGCTTCCCAGCCGGGCGGCGAACAGCACGGCCGTGAAGCCGATGCCGCTCCACACGTCGAGGACGATCAGACAGAAGAGGGCGGTGGACGGCGAGGCGAGCCAGGCGTCGGTGAGCGAGCCCAGACCGACCTTGTCCAGTGCGCCGTTGAGCAGTCCGTCCGGCGAGAGGACCGCGTAGAAGACCATCGCCTTGGCCGGGGTGGAGATCAGACCGGGGACGAAGAGCAGGTACCGCAGGGCGCGGTGACCCGGCGGCTTCTGTGCGACGTAGTACCCCAGCATGTACGCGCCCACGATCATCACGGGCAGCGCGATGACGAGTTGGGTGGCTGTGTTGCCCACCGACTCCCAGAACACCGGGTCGTCGAGGACGGTACGGACGTTGCCGAGACCGGCGAAGGAGACCGGCTGGAGCATGCCCGGCCAGTGGAGCGCGCAGATGACGAAGATGGCGACCAGTGGGCCGACCATGAAGACGAGGTACCAGACCAGCGCCGGCACGGCGAGGATGACGCCGCCCTGCTTACGGCGCGAGGGAGCGGCGGGGGGCGGCGAGGACGGGGCCGGCCGGCGGACCGAGGCGCCGCCCGGGGCGGACGAGAGCAACGTCATGAGGGGACTCGCAGAGGGCTCGGGCGCGCGGATCAGGCCGTGCGGTAGGCGGATTCGAGGGCGGAGCGCACGGCGGCCGCGCTCGTCCCCCGGGTGAAGGCGGTGCTGGTTGCCGTGATCAGCGGCTGGGTGGCCGTCGGGGGGACGTACAGGTCCGGCAGGAGGACCTGACCGACCCGGTCGCCGAGCTGCTGGGCCTTGGCCACCAACGGGAACTCCTTGCTGACCGTGTCCGTCACGAGAGCCATGTCCCGCCCGCTCTCGGTGATGAAGCGCGAGACCACATCGGGCCGGTACATGAAGCGCAGGAACTTCTCGACCGAGGGCAGCTTCTTGACGCCGTTGGGGCTGATCCAGAAGCCGATGAGCGTGTACGAGCGCAGGATCGTGGGCTTGCTGTGCGAGGCGCCGGGAGCCAGCGGCCAGCCGCCGATCTCGGTGTGTCCGGCCGGCCCCGCGGGGACCTTCGCCAGCGCCGAGGACATCGCGGACTGGATGGCCGCCGCCTCGGTGTTGTACTGCGTGGTCATCGTGTCGGACGTCAGCCCCTCCGCCTTGTCGGCGAAGACACCGGCGTCGCGCAGCTGGACGAAGTAGTCGATGCCTTCGCGGGCACCCCTGCTGCCGCTGAAGTCGCCGGTCGTATAGACCTTCCGGGCCTCGTCGGGCGTGAGGAAGGTCTGGATGATCTGGGCCAGCAGCTTCTGTCCCGTCCAGTCGTTGCCGCCGACGGTGACCGGGGCGATGCCCTTGGCCCGCAGCTTGCGCGCGGCGCCGATCAGTTGGTCCCCGGTGGTGGGAACGGAGTCGACGCCGGCCCGCTCCAGCAGAGCCGTGTTGTAGGCGACGGGCCAGTTGGTGGCGAAGTACGGGAAGGCGCGCAGCCTGCCCTTGCTGTCGGTCCACTCCTCCAGCGCGGCGGGCAGGACGCGCTCGCGCAGCCCCCAGTCGTCGAGATACCCCTTCACGTCGACGGTGGCCCCGACATCGGTCCAGGCCAGCGTCTTGTCATAGAGATTGACCATGACCACGTCCGGCTCCTTGCGGGCCAGCCGGGAGGTCTCGTACACCTGGGGAAGATCGTCGCCGTTCACGAGGTTCTTGACCCGGAGGCCCGGGTTCTCCTCGTGGAACGCCTTCACGACGGCCGTATAAGTGGGAGAGCCCGGCGCGGTGGTGCCGAGCTGGGTGTGCACGAGCAGGGTGCCGGGGTCGGAATCGGCCGAGGCGAGCGCGGAACAGCCGGACAGGGCGGGGAGTGCGGCAGCGGCGGCGAGGCCGGAGCCCGCAGCGAGGAAACCGCGCCGACTCAGTGATGAGCGCACAGCGGGATGTCTCCAACCAGGACGATATTCATGTTGGTTAATCGATGTACCAGTGGGCTGCGAGAAACGTAGAGGCACTTCCTGGAATGGTCAACCCCCGGTTGCGCATGCCGAAAACACAGACATATCCGGCGGTTGGAGGAGGGTGCCCGGCCGGTGCCTACGGGTCCGTGGGGGCGTTTCGGTGGAGCTTGCCCCATGGTCGGGTCATCGGTGTTTCTGTCCTGGTGGTACGGGAGTTGGCGGGGTGTCCGTGTCGGTGCCGGTTTTCCGTGCGGTCGACGGGCGCAAGGCGACCGACTGCGACAGCTACTGGCACGCCTACCGCCGGATTGCGGCCGGACGGCAGCGCAAGTCGGAATCGTCGTTCGGCCCGCGACGGTCCGAAGGTGCCTTCAACTCGAGCGGCCGTAGAGCCATTACGCAAAGTGATGATGACTCAAGTCATCCAATACATTAGAGGTATGAATGGCCGCATATGTGGAGCATGTCGTGCCTGCTGCAACTACTGAGAGTCAGATACGGTGGCGGGCGTCGCGCCGGCCGGGCACCGGCGCACGTCTGGTCGTTCAGCTAGCCACATGTCTGGCCCTTCAACTATCCGGAAGGAGTGAGCGTGAACGCTCGCTTTCGCGTGAGTCGGGGAAAGGCGCTTGCGGTCACAGCACTGGCCGCGATCGTCGCCTCGCCCCTCTCAGGATCGGTATCTGCTCTCGCAGACACCCAAGCGCGTTCAGAACACTGGGGCGTGATCGCCCGCAACACGATCGGCTCTCCCGTCGCCGACCTGAGGGACGGCCCGTACGGCTCGTACGACAAGACGGGATCCTCCGCCAGGCCGCCCTATGGAACGGGCAGCCTTGGAATCGAGGTGGCGGACGAGTCCGTGGCGGGCTCTGATCACCGAGAGAAGGCCGAATTCGGCAACGAGGTCGACTTCTACGGCGATTCGGTGCTGGGCCTGAAGAATGTCGGGTTCCGCGTCTTCCAGACCAGCGAGAACGTCCTCGTCGGCGGCGCGGACAACTTGCCGAACATCAGGTTCGAGATCGATCCGAACCTGACGTCGCTCCCCGCCAACAACTACTCTGCGTTGGTGTGGGTGCCGGCTGCATTCCCGACGACGTACGAGAACCAATGGAGCCCGTACGTCGATGCCACCACGAACGGGCACTGGTTCCTCACGGGCGCCGCGGGCGGCGCGACCGGCTGTGCCACGAGCTGCACCTGGGCGCAGATCAAGACCGCGCTCGACGACAGCGGAAGCGCCGGTAGGCCGACCATCCACTCCGCCGCGGTAAGCAAGGGCCGCGACGACGCGTGGGCCGGCGCCGTCGACGGTCTCCGGATCAATCAGAACATCTATGACTTCGAGGCGGACGGGGTCAACGCTCGTCGAGTCAACTGACGCGGGGTCCAGGCCCTGGACCGGTCAACAGCCGGTCCAGGGCCTGGACATGAAGTCGCGGATGCGCGGCCGTTCTACCCCTCGCACCACGCACGGTGACGCTGCTGTCGCGTCGGTCAGGTGGAGGGTCAGGCCCCTCGGGCGGCGCCATCGACATCCTCACAGTCAGCCGGTCAGGCCGACTCCCGGACCAGGGGGTCGGCTCCGCGCGCTGAGTCACATCTGCCGGCTCGGACAGCTGCGTGGCCTCGTCCATCTGCGGTGCGGGGCGTCGCACACATCCACCTCGCCGCGGGCTCCTGATCAGGGCACTCGAAACCGCGCCCCGACCTGCAACATCACAGCCTTCCGCAACACGCATCGGGCCTTCTCAGGGCCGCTCCAGGGCCGGTGTCAGGCGGATCGATTTTCCGCGCTGACCATCCAGGCGTGCTTCTCCAGCGAGTCGATGATCGCGTGCAGCAGGTCGGCCGTGGAGGGGTCCTCGCTGTCGACCTGGTCATGGAGGGTGCGCAGCGTATCGACGGTGGCGCGCAGGCGTGCAGTGACGAGGTCGACAACGGCGCTCACACTCTGCTCGCCCTCCGGGAACGCGGGGAGAGTGGTGGTCGCTGCCACGGTGTCGGTACGGCCGTCCGGGCAGGCCGCGAGAGCCCGCATGCGTTCGGCGATGGTGTCGGCGGCCTCCCGCGCGTCGTCGACGATCTCATCCAGTTGCAGGTGGAGGTCCCGGAAGTTGTGGCCGACCACGTTCCAGTGGGCCTGCTTCCCCTGGAGGTGCAGTTCCACCAGGTCCACCACGATCTGCTGCAAGGCCTGGGTAAGCTGCGGCGACGCCGTGAAGCCGGCGGAATCGGTCTCTGAACGCCGGGAGCCCCCAGGGGCAGAGGATGCGGTCATGGCGTCGCTCCTTCGCAAGCACAAGGGAACGGGCCCCCGAACGCGAGGCCCGTCGACTGACACCGACAAGCCTACGAAGGTCCCTCTGCGCCGCCACCGGGGTTCGGCCGCCCGGACCGTTCAGTTGCGTCGCTGTTACCCCGCCAGGCAGCGCCGCACCTGGCGTGCTTCCGAACCCAAGCCGCCGCATCATCCGGCACCACCCGCGCGCCGACGCCCCTGAGCGGTCGGTGCGTACCGGCCCGAGCTCCCTGGACCGCGGCCAGGTCGCCCGATCGGACGCACCCTTCCGGACCGTGGCCCGGTGCTGCCCGAGGCCGTGGCTGACCCGTCCCGACGACCCGGACCTTGACGCGAAGGCGGCTGAAGTCTGCGTGCTCCTTCTGGGCTGCCCTCCGCAGTCGGTAGCGCTGAGCGTGGACGGGGAGACCACCATGCCGGCTCGTGCACGCCGACACCCGAACCGGCGTCCACGTCCCGCGACACCGAGCACCGCGAGTTCTAAGAGATCCACGCGGTGCTGCACGGGCCTTTCCGGCGGATCTTGCTGCCCGCGCGCCAGAAACGGCTGGAATCTCCCCCAGGGGGAGGTCCTACCGTCCTGACCGACCGCACAGGCGATGCTTCGAAAGAGGTCTGTCATGACGACGTTTCTGCTGGTCCCGGGGCTTTTCATGGGTGGCTGGGCCTGGGAGGCGGTGGCCGCCGAGCTGACCGCGCAAGGGCACCGGGCGCTTCCGGTCACCTTGCCCGGCATGGCCGAGCGGGCGGGGGAGGACCCCGCCGACGTCGGGCTGGGCGAGCACACCGACGCTGTGGCGGCGCTGCTCGACGCGGAGGGCCCGGGAATTGTGCTGGTGGCGCACAGCTACGGCATCTTCCCCGCCCTCGCGGCGGCCGACCGGCGCCCCGGACAGGTCGCCCGGGTGGTGTTCGTGGACACCGGCTCCCCGGAGCCGGGTGAGTCGGTGGTGGCACAGATGCCGCAGCTCGGCCTGCTGGACCGCGCCCTCGGCGGCGTCATCCCGGTGCCCGAGGAGATCCCGGCGGTGCACGCCGTCCCGCCGGCGGAGCTGGAGCGCTACCACCGCCTGGCCACCCCGCACCCGGTCCGGACCGTCACCGAGCCGATCGAGCTGACCGGCGCCTGGCTCAAGCTCCCGACCACCGGGGTGTTCTGCCTCGCGAACGGCCTCAGCCTGGAGTTCGCCCGCACGCTGCACGGCACCGGCCTGCCGCGGTTCGCCAAGCTCGCCGAGCCCGGAGTCACCTTCTTCGAACTGGCCACCGGCCACTACCCGATGCTCTCCACCCCGGTGGAGCTGGCCGACGTCCTGGTGCGCGCGGCGGCCGGCGAGGGCCTCGGCCTGTACGAGGGCTGATCGTCCGTCGGCCAGGGGCTGATGAGCGTCATGGTCACCCACTTCAGCCGGGGGCCGGTGCTCGACGTGATAACCCGGTTGAGGCGCCGGCTCGGCGCCACGGTCGTGCTTCAGGAGGGTGTCGCCTTGACCCTCGGGGGCGGACGGTTGGGCGACCTGCCGGAGGATCTTCGAATGGCTGCGGAGGTCATCGACTTCTCCGGTGCCGCGATCCAGGCGGCGATCGACGTCATCGCTCGGGCCGCCACGTCAGCCGACTGGCTGAGGACTGCACTCACCGCGGATGCGGAGCCGTTCGGCAGCCACTATCGCTCCTGGCTCGCCGAGGTTCCCCAGGGCGTGTTTTGAACGTCCCGTCCGCCAGGCGACGCCATGCACGCACTCTCGCCGCACCGGCCGAAAGCCCAAGTGGATCCACTACGAGGGCTTCCGGCCGGCACGCCGAGAGCGCCCGGCATCCGAAGGATGAACCAAAGAGCCGAGGCGGAGCCGCGAAGCGGCGCAGTGCAGCTGACGCCGCGTGGCCCGCCCTTCGGGCGGACGACGCTACTTGCGAAACACGTTTCAGCGCGCGGCGAGCCGCTCCATCAGGGCGGCGCTGCGCGCCAGCACCTCCCGCTCCTCGCCGGTGAGCTCGATCTCGACGGCCTGGGCGAGCCAGCCGGCCCTGCGCCCGCGCTCCGCATCGAGAGCGGCCTGTCCCGCAGGGGAGAGCTCGACCAGGGCCTTGCGGCCGTCCGTGGGATGCGCCCGGCGGACGACCAGTCCCTGTTCCATGAGCAGCCCGACCGCACGGGCCATGGACTGGGGCCGTACGCGCTGATCCGCGGCGAGATCGCTGGTGGTCATGGCCCCGTCGCGATCAAGGGTGCCGAGCACGGAGATCTGGCCGTGCGGGATCCGATCCTCGTGCCTCACGCGCCGCGTGAGCTTACCCATCGCGGTACGCAGTTCGGTGGCTAGGGCGGCGGGTTCCGGGGTGGGCATAAGGAACTTTAACCGGTGATCACCAGCGAGACTGCGCCCCCTGTCTGTGCAGCTGAACTGAACAGCTTAACTGAACAGCATTGCTGTAGAGTCGGTGTTGTCGCGGCACGCGCCAGCGTTGTCGCAGCAGGGCCGCGGCGTGCGTCAACGCGAAGGACCTCCCATGGTTTCCAAGGCAGTTGAGTCCACCGTCATTCAGTCCGTCACCGCCCGCAGGGTCCTCGACAGCCGGGGCAACCCCACTGTCGAGGCCGATGTCCTACTCGTCGACGGGTCCCTCGGTCGCGCCGCAGTCCCGTCCGGCGCCTCGACCGGCGCACGGGAAGCCGTGGAGTTGCGTGACGGGGACCCCGGGCGCTGGCACGGCAAGGGCGTCGACCGTGCGGTCGCCCACGTCAACGGCGACATCGCGTCAGCGGTCATGGGGTGCGACGCCGACGATCAAGCGGGCCTCGATGCCGCACTCATCGCACTCGATGGTACGGCGGACAAGTCCCGCCTCGGCGCCAACGCACTTCTCGGCGTCTCCCTCGCCGCCGCCAAGGCCGCCGCGGCGGCCCACCGCCAGCCTCTCTACCGCTACCTCGGCGGTGTCGACGCCCGCCTTCTCCCGCTGCCGATGATGAACATCGTCAACGGCGGCGCCCACGCCGACAACCCGCTGGACTTCCAGGAGTTCATGATCGCTCCGGTGGGTGCGGAGACCTTCGCGGAAGCCGTCCGCATGGGTTCTGAGGTCTTCCACACGCTCCGTCGCGACCTGCTGTCCGCCGGGCACGCCACGGGCGTCGGCGACGAGGGCGGTTTCGCGCCCGCGCTGCGCACCGCGGAGGAGGCGCTCGACTTCGTCATGACAGCCATCGACCGCACCGGATACCGGCCCGGCACGGACATCGGACTGGTCATGGATCCCGCCTCGTCGGAGTTCTTCCAGGACGGTATGTACGTGTACGCGGGCGAGGGCGTGCGCCGCACGCCCTCCGAGCACGCCGAATACCTGACCAAGCTGATCGACGCGTACCCGATCGTCTCCATCGAGGACCCGATGGCCGAGGACGACCTGGACGGCTGGCGGGAGCTGACCGCCCGCGTCGGCGACCGCTGCCAGCTCACCGGCGACGACGTCTTCTGCACCAACGAGGATCTGCTGCGCGAGGGCATCCGCACCGGCGTCGGCAACTCCGTCCTGGTCAAGGTCAACCAGATCGGCACCCTGACCGAAGCCCTCGCCACGGTCGCCACCGCGCAGCGTGCGGGGTGGACCGTCGTCATGTCGCACCGCTCCGGCGAGACGGAGGACACCACGATCGCGGACCTGGCGGTCGCGACGGGCTGCGGCCAGATCAAGACCGGATCGCTGTCCCGGTCCGACCGTACGGCGAAGTACAACCAACTCATCAGGATCGAGGAGGAGTTGGGTGCATCGGCGCGGTACGCGGGCGGAGCGGTACTGCACCGTTCCTGACGAACTGCAATGCCTTTTGCAGGTCGCTCCGGCTTCCGTGGATTCCTGGAGCGTCGGCGACGGGTTGGCAGGCCGTCAGTCAGCGACGTGGCGGGGTGCCTTCTGCGGGATGCAGAAGAGCGCGAGGACGGCGGCCGCCAGGTAAGCGGCCGCGCCGATGGCCATGCTGGTCCTCAGTCCGGTGGTGAAGTCGGCAGCGGCGGCCAGTAGCGAGCCTCCCAGCGCGACGCCTGCAGCGCTGCCCACCTGGCGGGCGGTGTTGAACACGGCGGAGGCGGTGCCGGCGTACCTGTCGGGCGCGGCTGACATCGCGGTGGCGGTTGATCCGGTGAGGGCGAAGGACGTGCCGAAGCCCGCCGCCATCATCGGCGCCACGAGTAGCAGGTAGTCCGGGTTCGGTCCGGCGGCGGCCCAGCCTGCCAGGCCCGCCGACCCCAGGAGCATGCCCGTGACCACGAGCGGTCGGTGTCCGGTGGTGCCTGCCAGTCGTCCGGACAGGACGGAGGCAAACATTGTCATGGCCACCGCCGGAAAGAGGGCGATCCCGGTGCGCAGCGCGGTCAGGCCGCGGTGGTGCTGGAAGTACAGACTGGCGGTGAAGACCATGCCGTAGAAGGCGAAGTTGAACAGCAGGCCGATGGCCGCGCCCCCGCTCATCGCGCGGGAGCGCAGCAGCCACAGGGGCACCACGGGGGTGCGGGCCAGACGCTCGCGCAGGACGAACGCGGCGGCTGCCAGCACGCACAGGCCGGCCCCGGTGAGGATCAGTGGGTCCGCCCAGCCACGCCGTCCGGCCTCGTTCAGGACGGCGGTGAGCAGGGCCACCATCGCGATGAGCGCGCACTGGGCCGGCCAGTCCACGGGACGGTCCGGGCGCCGGGCCGAAGCGGGCACACGGCGCAGCGTCAGCAACAGGCAGGCGCATCCGACGGGCAGGTTGATGAAGAACACCCAGCGCCAGCCCAAGGTGGTGACCAGAAGGCCGCCCAGGAGCGGGCCCGCGCAGGCGGCGATGCCCGCCATCGAGCCCCAGATGCCGAAGGCCCGGGAGCGCTCGGCGGGTGAGGGATACGCCTGTAGGAGGAGGGCGAGGGAGCCGGGCACGATCAGTGCCGCACCGAATCCTTCCAACAGCCGGGCGGCGACCAGGGCCCCGGCACTCCGGGCCAGTCCGCAGCCGGCCGAGGCGGCGGTGAACACCACCACCCCGGTACAGAAGATCCGGCGGTTTCCCAGCCGGTCGCCCAGCGCCCCGCCGATGAGCAACAGGCCGGCGAAGACCAAGGTGTAGCCGTCCGTGATCCACTGGATCCCGGTGAGCGAGGCCGACAGTTCCCGTCCCACCACCGGAACGGCGACGTTGATGACCGTCACATCCAGGATGACCATGAAGTAGCCCGCGCACACCGCGAGAAGCGGGGCCAGGGACCGGCCCGAAGCCGCAGGCCCCTCCGGTCGATCGGCTCGGGGACTGCCGGCGCGCACCATGGCGACAGGGTATTCCTGGGACAAAAGCCTCCCGCGGCTTGAGCGGCCCAGCGGCGCGCCGAGCTCTCGGGCTGCAGTGCGTCTCAACGGCGCGCTTCAGGACCCCGAATGAGCTCCTTGAGACGGTCGAAGATCGTGACGTTCCCGGCATCGTCCCCGGTCGCGATGTCACCCGTGTGGAGCGCGTCCAGGTCGGCCGGTGGGGGCCGACCTGGACGTCATGATCAGACGAGGTCGAACCGGTCGAGGTTCATCACCTTGTCCCACGCCGCGACGAAGTCCTTCACGAACTTCTCCTTCGCGTCATCGCTCGCGTAGACCTCCGCGAGCGCGCGCAGCTCGGAGTTCGACCCGAAGACGAGGTCGGCGCGCGTGCCGGTCCACTTGATCTCGCCGGTGGCGTCGTCGCGGCCCTCGAAGGTGGTCGCGTCCTCGGACGTCGCCTTCCACGTCGTGCCCAGGTCGAGCAGGTTGGCGAAGAAGTCGTTGGTCAGCTTCCCGGGGGTCCCGGTGAGGACACCGTGCGAGGACTGCTGGTGGTTCGCGCCCAGGACGCGCAGACCGCCGACGAGGACCGTCAGCTCCGGAGCGCTCAGGGTCAGCAGGTTCGCCCGGTCGAGCAGCAGGTACTCGGCCGGCAGCCGGTTGCCCTTCCCGAGGTAATTGCGGAAGCCGTCCGCGTTCGGCTCCAGCGCGGCGAAGGACTCCGCGTCGGTGTGCTCGTCCGTCGCGTCGACGCGGCCCGGGGTGAAGGGAACCTGGACGTCGTGACCGGCGTCCTTGGCGGCCTTCTCGACGGCGGCGACCCCGCCGAGCACGATCAGGTCGGCCAGGGAGACGTTCTTGTCACCCGAGTTGAAGGCACGCTGGATGCCCTCCAGCGTGCGCAGGACCTCCGCCAGCTGGTCGGGGTCGTTGGCCTCCCAGCCGCGCTGCGACTCCAGTCGGATGCGCGCGCCGTTGGCGCCGCCGCGCTTGTCGCTGCCGCGGAACGTCGAGGCCGACGCCCACGCGGTGGAGACCAGCTGCGAGACGGTCAGGTCCGAGCCGAGGATCTTCGCCTTGAGGGCGGTGATGTCCTCGGCGCCGATGACCTCGCCCTCCGCCTCCGGCAGCGGGTCCTGCCACAGGAGGGTCTCTTCCGGGACCTCGGGGCCGAGGTAGAGCGACTTCGGGCCCATGTCACGGTGGGTCAGCTTGTACCAGGCCCGCGCGAAGGCGTCCGCGAACTCCGCGGGGTTCTCGTGGAAGCGGCGGGAGATCGGCTCGTAGATCGGGTCGAGGCGCAGCGACAGGTCCGTCGTGAGCATCGAGGGTGCGATCTTCTTCGAGGGGTCGTGGGCGGCGGGGACGGTGCCCTCGCCCGCGCCGTCCTTCGGCTTCCACTGGTTGGCGCCCGCGGGGCTCTGGGTCAGCTCCCACTCGTAACCGAAGAGGTTGTCGAAGAAGCCGTTGCTCCACCGGGTGGGCGTGGTGGTCCAGGTGACCTCCAGGCCGGAGGTGATGGCGTCGGCGCCCTTGCCCGTGCCGTACGTGCTCTTCCAGCCCAGGCCCTGCGCCTCGATCGGGGCGGCCTCGGGGTCGGCGCCGACGCTCTCCGCCGGGCCCGCGCCGTGGGTCTTGCCGAAGGTGTGACCGCCCGCGATCAGGGCGACCGTCTCCTCGTCGTTCATCGCCATCCGGCGGAAGGTCTCACGGATGTCGCGGGCCGCGGCGATCGGGTCCGGGTTGCCGTTCGGGCCTTCCGGGTTGACGTAGATGAGGCCCATCTGCACGGCGCCGAGCGGGTTCTCCAGCTCACGGTCGCCGGTGTAGCGCTCATCGTCGAGCCAGGTGGTCTCGGGCCCCCAGTACACGTCCTCCTCGGACTCCCAGACGTCCTCGCGGCCACCGGCGAAGCCGAACGTGTCGAAGCCCATCTGCTCCAGCGCGACATTGCCGGTGAGGATCATGAGGTCGGCCCAGGAGAGGCTCTGGCCGTACTTCTTCTTCACGGGCCACAGCAGGCGGCGGGCCTTGTCGAGGTTGCCGTTGTCCGGCCAGCTGTTGAGGGGGGCGAAGCGCTGCTGCCCGGCACCGGCGCCGCCGCGGCCGTCGCTGATGCGGTAGGTGCCCGCACTGTGCCATGCCATGCGGATCATGAAGGGGCCGTAGTTGCCGAAGTCTGCGGGCCACCAGTCCTGCGAGGTGGTGAGCACCTCGGCGATGTCCTGCTTCACGGCCGCGAGGTCGAGGGACTCGAAGGCTTCGGCGTAGTCGAAGTCCTCGCCGAGGGGGTTGGCCACGGCGGGGTTCTTGGCGAGGATCTTCAGGTTGAGCCGCTCCGGCCACCACTGGCGGTTTCCGCCGCCCTGGGTCGGGTGCGGGGCGCGCCCGTGCGCGACCGGGCAGCCACCTCCGGCCTCCGATTTTGCGTCGGTGACGATCGCATCATGGTTCTCAGACATGGGAATCCTTCCGGGCGGGGCGGATCTCGGTGCTCAGAGACTGCGGGTGGTGGAACAGTTGGGCACGGGCGTAGTCGACGTCGGCCTTGTCGATCGAGAAGATTTGGCCATCGCATGTGACAGGAGCAGGGGGCCTCGCCGACCGCGCAGTCGGCCTCGACGACGAGACGGTGCGCCCCTCGAACCGGGCCGGGTTTCCGGCCGGTTCGACGCGGCGTACGAGTCGCGCCGAAGTGAGCGCGTGGAGGGTCTTACGGACGTGAAGGGAGATACGGCCCACGCGATCGCGCACCCCGGCGGTGATCGTCTCGACGCCGAGGTGGTCACCGTCCTGGACGGCCTCAGGCAGCGCGACGCGGGCGGTTGTGACCCACAGGCTGGCACTGCGCAGCTCCTCGGGGGTGATCCGTCACGGCTCTTTCTCCTGCGGTACTGGAGTCTTCCTGTCCCTTGGCTATCAACGAAACCGATCCTACAATGGACAGAATCCAAGTCAAGAAGCGCGCCAAACCCATATCCAGCAGGAACCCGGACATGCGCCGGCAACTTCGGGTATCCACGAACCTGAACAGGTGAACCGATATGAGTGACCTGCTGGAGCGACTGCGACTGCGAGGGCGTGACTGGCGGATGACCTCCCAGCGGCGTGTCGTTGCGGAGGTCCTCGATGGTGAACACGTGCATCTCACGGCCGACGAGGTGCACGCCCGTGCGGTACAGCGGCTGCCCGAGATATCCCGGGCGACCGTCTACAACGCCCTGGGCGAACTGGTCGCTCTCGGCGAGGTCGTGGAGTTCTCCACTGACGGCCGCGCAAAGCGTTACGACCCCAATGCGCAGCACCCGCACCAGCACCTGGTGTGCTCCAGCTGCGGCATCATCCGCGATGTCCACCCGACCGGCGATCCGCTGACCGACCTTCCGGCGGAGGAGCGGTTCGGCTTCACGGTGTCCAAGGTCGAGGTCACCTACCGCGGGTTGTGTCCGTCGTGCGCCCCGGCCGTGTCTGATCATTGATCTTGTGGCGGGTCGTGGTACGTCGACGGACGGACGTGGCATGGAGCCGGACTGCGCCGTTGTTGCCGGTGGCTTGGCCGGGGGACGGCTGTGGACCATGCACTACGCGTAAGGTCGGCATGGTGATTGAGACCATCGTCTTCGACGTCGGCGAAACCCTCATCAGAGACGACCGGTACTGGCAGTCCTGGGCGGAGTGGCTCGACGTCCCACGGCACACCGTCAGCGCTCTCGTCGGGGCCGTCGTCACCCAAGGCCGCGACAACACCGACGCGTTGCGGATCCTCCGCCCCGACATCGACGTAGGCGCCGAGTACCGTGCGCGCGAAGCTGCCGGCCGGGGTGAGCACCTCGACGAGACGGACCTCTACCCGGATGTTCGGCCGGCCCTCGCGGGACTTCGCAAGCTCCGCGTCCGCGTCCTCGTCGCCGGGAACCAGAGCGAGAGGGCCGGCATCTTGCTGCGTGCCCTGGACCTGCCCGCGGACCTCGTCGTCACCTCGGCGGAATGGGGGGTCGCGAAGCCTGATCCGGCATTCTTCCAGCGGGTTCTGCAGGAGTCCGGTGCTGCTGCTCACAAGACGGTGTACGTCGGTGACCACCCTGTGAACGACGTCTTCCCCGCCAAGGCGGCCGGGCTGCGGGTTGCCCACATTCGCCGCGGCCCGTGGGGCAACTGGTGGGGTGACGACCCGGACGTCATTGCGGCTGCGGACTGGTGCATCAACTCGCTCACGGACCTGACCGCCATCGTCAGCGAGTGACGCAACCGGACGCCCCCACCTGAGAACTTGCGTTCAGATGGGGGCGTCCGTGTATCCGCGGCGCAGCCGCACAGCAGGTGCGGTAGGCAAACGCATCGCCCACCGGCGCAGCGTCGGCCGCCCCCGTACGGCTCGACAGCGTCTGCCCGGGGCGGCCGGTACGCGGGCGCCGATCCTGCGCGAGCCGCCTCGTGCGCCCGGCGCGGCTGAACCTCCGGACGTGGTGGAGGCGCCCGGTGGTGCCGATGCAGGTCGAGGGCCTTGGAGACCGGGGTTTTCACCGGCCGTCCGGATTTTGTCTCCCTGGCGGTCGGCTGCCGGTGGCCCGGTCAGGGCTACCGTGCGCGCATGCTGGTACCGGACGTGATCACCGACCCGCGCCGCTGCCGGTGGCTCGGGTTCGTGGGCTCGGTCGCGGTCGCGGTGGGCGGGCTGACTGCAGGGGCGTTGCCGGTGCGGGACGCGGTAGGGCCGTACGGCGGGCGACTGGGGCTCGCCGGTGCGTACTTCGGGCTGGTGCTGCTGGTCGCCGCGTGGTGGTGGCTGGGGCGAGCGGTGCGCGGGCCCGAACCACCGGGGGAGCGGTTCCTGTTGGTGACGCTGGGGATCTGGGCGGTGCCGCTGGTGCTGGGGCCGCCGCTGTTCAGCAGGGACGTCTACAGCTATCTGGTGCAGGGCACGATGGCCGCTGCGCACATGGACGTGTACGCACACGGCGCCGACCGGCTCGGCGGGCCGCTGGCCGCCGAGGTACCGCCGATCTGGCAGCACACGCCGACGCCGTACGGCCCGGTATTCCTGCTCGTGGCCAGGGCGGCGGTACCGCTCGGGATAGTCGGCATGCGGCTGGTGGCGCTGTCAGGCGTCGCCCTGATGATCGCCTTCCTGCTGGTGCTCGCTGGGCGCTGTGGCACCGACCGGTCGGCCGCGCTCTGGTTGGGCGCGCTCAACCCGCTGCTCCTGCTGCACCTCGTCGCGGGCGCGCACAACGACGCAGTGATGGTGGGGCTGCTCTGCGCAGGGCTGGCGGCGGCGTCCGGGCGGTGGCCGGTGACGGCCGCGGTGCTGGTCACACTTGCAGCGCTGGTGAAGGTGCCTGCGGCGCTGGGGCTGTTCGCGGTCGCGTCGATCTGGTCGTACCGGTTGCAGGGGCGCGCCAGGCTGGTCAGGACCGGACTTGCCACCCTTGCCGTCGCGGTGGCGACCACGGTGGCCGCCACCGCTGCCACCGGCACCGGCTACGGCTGGATCGGCGCCCTCGGCACCCCCGTCTCCGCCCACAACTGGTCCCTCACCGGTACTCTCGGGCGCCTCACCGGTGACGTGCTCGCCTGGCGCTTCCTCGGTGTCGCCGCGATCGCTGTCGTACTGCTCCTGGTCTGGCGCCACCGCCACGTGCTCGGCCCGGTGTACGCCCTCGGACTCGGCCTGGCCGCTGTCGCCCTGCTCGGCCCCGCGATCCGCCCCTGGTACGTGCTCTGGGCGCTGTTCCCTATCGCGGCCGCCGCACCGCGCGGCCGGGTGCGCCGCTGGGCCGCCGTCGGCAGTTGTGTGCTCGCCCTCGTCGTCCTCCCGGACGGTTTCGCCCCGGACGTAAGGCAGTTGGTGCTCGCGGTGAGTGGCGGCGGACTGGCGGTGCTGGCCCTGTTGACCTGGCGGGCAGCGGCCCGGCCGCAGGCCGCCGACGCCCCGGGAACGTTGCTGTGACCCGGTCGCAGCAACTCCTCCGCACGGTGGTCCCGGTCGTCGGCGCCGCGCTCTTCATGGTGACGGTGCCGTACTACCGGGGCTGGTTCGACCTGAACGTCTACTACGGGACCGTCGACGACTGGATCCGGCACGACGGCCGGATCTACGACTACCTGCTGCCCGGAACCGGATACGGCTTCACCTACCCGCCCTTCGCCGCCGTCTGCATGCTGCCCATGCTCCTGGTCGGGCACACCGGCGCGGTGGTGGGCGGCGTGCTGCTCAGCGCGGCCGCGTCCGTGCTGCTGTTGCATGGTCCGCTGCGCGAACTTCCCTTGGGGCGAGGCGGGTTGGTGGCGACCGCGTGCCTCTTCGTGATGCTGGAACCGGTGCGGGACACCTTCAGTCTGGGCCAGGTCAATCTGCTGCTGATGGCGCTGGTGTACGCGGACGGCGGGCGCGGCCGTTTCGCAGGCGTCGGCATCGGCCTGGCGACGGCGTTCAAGCTCACGCCTGGGATCTTCATCGGGTACTTGCTCCTCACCGGCCGCCGCCGGGCCGCTGCCGTCGCCATGGGTACGGCGGCGGCAGCGACCGTGATCGGTGTGCTGGCGGCGCCACGCGCGTCGTGGGTGTTCTGGACCCGGGCGCTGTGGGACACACACCGGGTCGGCGCCTTGGACTACGTGTCCAACCAGTCGCTCCAGGGCGCGCTGGCCCGGCTGGGCGCGGGCCGCCCGGTGTGGGTGCTGGCCGTGCTCGCGGTGCTCGTCCTGTGGGCGTCCCGAGTGCGCCGGGCGACCGCGGCCGGTGACGACGAGGCCGGGATGGCGCTCACCGGCCTGGCGGCATGCCTGGTCAGCCCGGTGACCTGGGTGCACCACCTGGTGTGGGCGGTGCCCGCCCTTGCGCTGCTCGTCAGATACGGCCATCGCGCTGTTGCCGCAGCCCTGTACGTGGTGCTGTGCAGCAGTGTTGTGTGGCTGTGGCGTGATGACGCGTCCGGCGTGGACGGTTTCCTCGGCGGGAGCGCGTACGTATGGATCTGCCTGGGTCTGCTGGCGCTGTGGCCGCAAGCGACGTCCCGGCTTCCGTCGTGCAGCCGAGCGGATGAACCGGGCCTGGAAGCAGCGCCCTGAGCCGGCCGGCTCGCCCTCGGGGCCACGTGCTCCTCGGTGGCCCCGGTCCGGCTGACGGGGACTTCGCGGCCGCTCCGCCTGCCGTGGGCCGGAACTCACGGTCGCACGACCCGCTTTCAGACCACCTTCGAGCGCACCAGGGCGCCGAGCACCAGCGCCCCGGGGATCAGCGGTAGCCATACCGTGATGATGCGGTAGCCCAGGACCACGGAGCCGGCGGCGGTGACCGAAGCCCCGGCGGCGACGAGAGCGACGACCAGCGCCGTGTCGACGGAGCCGATGCCACCGGGCGTCGGCACGGCGGCGGCCGCGATGCTGGCGGCGAGATATGCGATCGCGACATGGATCATGGGTACCGGTACGTCGACGGCCAGCGCGACCGCGACCAGTCCGGCGGCCTGCAGGACGGGGAAGGCCAATGAGCCGCCCCACAGGGCGAGCGCCCGGGCGGGCCTGGCATGCAGCGCACGCGCGTCGGTCAGAGCGGTGCCGAGAAAGGCGCCGATGACCCTGCGGAGCGGGCGTATGACGACCAGCGCGAGCACTGCCGTGCAGACCAGCCCGCCCGCCGCCCACACGAGCGGGAGGGCAGCCGCTTTCGGGACGAGGTCGTCCAGCCGGAGCGCGTCGGGGAAGGCGGTCAGAAGGGTGAGCAGGAGCACGACCCGGACCGCCGCCTCCGCCAGCAGGTACAACGCCAGTGCGGCCGAGGACCGGGGCTGCGGGATCCCGCAGCCCCTGAGGAAACGCAGATTGACCGCGCCCGCGCCCAATCCGGCCGGCAGGAGGTGGTTGGCGGCACCCGAGGCGAACTGGGTGGCGAACAGCCGTCCGGCGGGGAGCGGTTCGAGCACCGCGCCCTGACGCGCGAAGGACACCGCGACCCAGCCCAGCGCGGTGACTGCCAGCGCGGCCAGCAGCCAGTAGAGGTTGGCGCTGAGAAGGCCGCGGCCGCCGGAGGTGATGAGCGGCCAGTTCAGTGCCACCAGGACGCCGATGACAGTGATCGGGATCAGACAGGCGATCCGGCGCAGGAACGGCATGCGGGGTAGGGCCATCGGTCTCGGTCGTCCCTGCTCGTCGTGCACCCGTCGGGAGCGGGCTCGCCGATAGTGTCCACGGCGTGCACGACGTTCCGGCGTCGTGCGGCCGACGCCCGGTGGACGGGGCGGTGGCCGGGAGGGAGGCCGGAACCGCGTAGGCGGCGGTGGCTCCGGTCGTCGCCGGCCTGCCCCGGTGCCCGCCGGAATGCGGGTGGGGCCGCGACCACGTGCCCTGTCGGCGGTCGGATACCCCGGCCGACGGTTCCCTCGCACCACCCCACGGCCCACCGGCCGGAGGACGCACAACACGGCCCGGGAGCGACAACCGCGTGGCTCCCGGGCCGGGCACCGGACTCAGGCGGCCGTCCGGCCGCCCCCTGCGGTCGGTTACGCGAACGGGGCCATGAAGTCCTTCGGCGTCAGCGCCCGGTCCACGATGCGGGTGTCGCCGATCCAGCCGTAGAAGCTCTGGCCGAACTGCTCGGCGAACTGGGTGCCGCCGATGACGAACGGCTTCCCGAGCGTCGCGATGCCGGTGGCGGGCTGGGACGGGTTCCGGGCGATCTTCGACCCGTCGACGTACATCACCGTGCGGTGACCGTTGTTGACGACCGCGATGTGGGCCCAGCGGCCCACGGGCAGCGCATGGCTCCATGAAGTCGGGTCGGCGTCCTGGACGTGCGGGTAGAGCACGAACTGCAGGAAGCGCTCAGGCGTGACATTGAGGCTGCAGGTGGGCTCTTCCGTCGACCAGCCGGTGGTTTTTCCGGCGTCGCCGTTACGGCCCTCCCAGCTGGTGCCGGCACTGCCGGTTCCGCGGTGGCCGCGGGCACCGCGGCGTGCGGACTGCGTGCCCAGCACCGTGCCGGCCGCTCCGACCGCCGGTACGGCCAGCGCCGCCTGCAGCAGGCTGCGGCGACCCGGTCCGGGATGACTGGTTCTGCTCATGCGATCTCCCTGAACTACCCCCGTATGACAGCAGGGATGATGCTGATCGCTGATAGCCGGACGGTGAAGGTGGTCTAAACCAAAAGGGCCGGATGGCGGACGCCTTCGGGCGGGGAATGGCGGGCGGACAGCCACCGTGGGTGGGCGAACGGTGCGTACCGGGCATCCGAACGGTGCGTACCCGGCATCCGGCGGACGGCCGGGTGCCATCAGCCCTGCCGGGCGCAGGTGCCGGCCGGCCTACGGCGGAACGGCAGAGTGCGGGCAGGCCGCTGAGTCGGGCCGTCATGACTGCGAAGCCGAGAAGCTCCACCAGCCGACGTCGGCAAAGGGCCCGAGCACGGGGCCCTGACGAAGACGGCGGCCATACGCGCGGTGCCGGTGACCCTGCGCGTCGTCGCGGTGTTCGGTGATCTCCGGAGCGTGTATCGAAAGTGGATCAGTAGCTGGGCCGCATGGAGGGAAAGGGCCGGGCCGCGCGTCAGTTCCCGTCAGCCGGCCTTCCATCAGGCAGCATGCGGCCATGGCACAGAAGATGAGCGACGCCGAGTGGCGCGCATTCGTCATGTCCGGCACCCGAACCGGCAAGCTCTCCACCGTCCGTGCGGACGGCAGCCCGCACATCGCCCCCGTCTGGTTCCTGCTCGACAGCGACGAGCTGGTGTTCAACACCGGTCAGAACACGGTCAAGGGCCGCAACCTCGCCCGGGACGGCCGGGTCGCGCTGTGCGTGGACGATGAGCGGCCGCCGTTCGGGTACGCGGTGCTGCAAGGTCATGCGGAGTTCAGCGACGCCCTCCCGCAGGTCCGGGAGTGGGCGACCCGGATCGCGGCCCGATATGTGGGCGCCGACCGGGCAGAGGAATACGGCGCCCGCAACGGCGTCCCCGGCCAACTCCTCGTCCGGGTACGGATCGACAAGGTGCTCGCGATGTCGGGCATCATCGACTGAAGGACCGCTCTCGGGGTGGGCATCGCGGCGGCGTGTCGTGGTCAGTGGACGCCGTCGCCGGTGAGGATGCCCTTGTCCGGGACCGCGTCGGATTCCACGACGTTGTCCGGCCGGCCTTCTCGCCGATGGTCACCTCCCACACCACCTTCAGCCCCTCGTAGGTGGTTGCCCAGCGCCCACGTACCGATCTCCGACACGGGCCCGGTGGTCGATGTGGCCGCCCCGCCTGCCCGGGCACCGTGCCCGCCAGGCACCTCTTGGCCGGCTCACTCCCCGTGTATTGGCCGACCCTTCATCGCTTCGTCACCTGACGGCGTTCGGCCCGGTCGCCTCGCGATTCAACCTGATTGTGATGGGCATGCCAATCACAGTCGCGTGCCCCCGCCACGCGTCGACCAGGAGGACGCAGTGAAATACAGAGCACGGGCCCGCAAGATCTCGCTCGTCGTCGGCAGCGCCATCGCGCTGGTGATCGCTGTTCCCGGTAGCGCTCTCGCTGCCCCGCCCACCGCTCTGCCCGCGAACGCGGACGGACTGGAGCAGACGTTCCAACCAGCCTTCGACTACGACACGGACGGCTGCTACCCCACTCCCGCCATCGGCCCCGACGGGACCATAGCCCCCGGCCTCAACACCACCGGGGCCGTCAACGGTCAGTGTCGTGACTCCTGGGACCTCGACAACACCAACGGATACGCCCGCTACAAGTGCAACAACGGCTGGTGCGCCATCATGTACGGACTCTATTTCGAGAAGGACCAGGCCGTGGCCGGCAGCGGGCTCGGCGGGCACAGGCACGACTGGGAGCACGTCGTGGTGTGGGTGCAGGACAACGAGGTCCGCTACGTATCCACCTCCGCCCACGGCAACTTCAACGTCTACGGCCGTGACCAGATCCAGTGGGACGGAACGCATCCCAAGGTCGTCTACCACAAGGACGGCGTGAGCACGCACTGCTTCCGGCCCGCGAATTCGGGTGACGAGCCGCCGGAGAATCACTACCACGCGTGGCAGTTCCCCAGCCTGGTCGGCTGGAACGGCTTCCCCGCGGGCCTGCGGGACAAGCTGAGTCAGGCCGACTTCGGTAGCGCCGTCTTCGGCCTCAAGGACGGCAATTTCAACTACCACCTCGAAAAGGCCAAGCCGGCCAACATCTCATTCGACCCCAACGCCTGACGGGCGGGCGGGGGCAGATCCTGACCGACGCGCTCCAGAACCCCAACGGTGAGTAGGGACGGGCGGGCGTCGGCGGCGGTGGGGCCGGCCGCGGAAGTGGCGGGCCCCACCGCAGACGCTACGCGTGTGTCACGGTTCGCGCGCTGTTGTATCCCTCGGTCAGCAGCGCGGGCCGCCCCGACCGCAGCGCCTCCGCGGGCCAGGAGAGCGTCACCGTGCGCGACTCCCCGGGCAGCAACCACACGTAGTTGTCGCTGTAGAGCGTCGGCAGCACGCGCCCGCCGTCGTCGGCGTCCAGCAAGGACAGCCGCACCATCGATGCGACCGCCGAGCCCCGGTTGCGTATGGTCGCGGTCATCGTGCGGCGCGTCCCCGACCGGGAGACGTGGCCGAGGTCGGCGGTGACCTTGACGGTCCTGGCCTTGTTGAGCGCCTTCATGTCGGCTGTCTCGCGGTAGCGCCAGTACGTGTTCTCCGACAGGGTTCTGCCACGGCTGTCCTCCAGGGTCAGCCGCAGTAGGTGCAGGCCGGGCAGATCCTTCCCGAAGGCGGCCGTGAACGCCGGTGCCGTGCCCGAGGAGGCGACATCCACCTTCGTACGGTGGGTGGACCCGAGCTGCCGCCCGTTCAGGTCGAAGAGCCGGGCCGTGACGGTCACAGCCTTCAGGCCGCGCGCCGTGTGGTTGACCGCGACGACCTCCCACTTCTGCGGGTCGGCCTGCACATGGACGGCCTCGCAGGCCTTGCGCGCCCCGTAGTAGGTGCCGTTGACATCGAAGTCGTAGTCGTAGGTCTGCCATACGGTGCTGTGCCAGGCCGGGTGGGACATCCAGAGCATCAGGCCGCTGGCGTCCTTCCACAGATTGGCGTTCCAGGCCTCGAACATCGCCCGGGTGTTCTCGTAGTTGACGAACTGTGCCTTACGCGCGAAGTCGTCCAGGCCGTCGGCCGTGTCGAGTCGGGCCTCGATTGCGGCACGGTAGTTCTGCGGAGCCTGGTTCCCCCTGGTGCTCCAGTCGTGGTAGTACCACGCGTCACCGATCGGCCACTCGGGCTCGTCGCCGACGAGGCTGCGCATGCTCTCCGCAGTGGACACCACGGGCATGCCGATCTCGGTGTGGAAGCCGAAGTGGCCGCCTCCGTAGGTGGACCGGGAGAAGTAGCGTTCCGGCTCCACCCAGCCGTAGGGGCCGCCGCCGGAGATGATGCCGCCGGCCGAGTTGTTCTGGTAGAAGACACCGGGGGCGTCCGACCGGACTGCCTCGCGCATGCCGGTGTCGATCGCCGCGGGCGGGTTGCCCTCGTTGGCACCGCACCAGACGACGACGCAGGGGTGGATACGGTAGCGCCGTACGGTGTCCCGTGCCAGGCTGTTGAAGGCGTCGTGGTCCGGTGGGTCCATGGCCCACGCGTTCGGGAAGTCGTTCCACACGAGCATTCCGTACGCGTCACAACTGGCGAAGAACTCCTCCCTGTTGCTGCTGCCGAGCCAGTTGCGGATCATGGTGAAGTTCATGTCCCGGTGCATCCGCACCGCCGTGTCCATCCGCTCGGCGGGCATCCGGCGCAGCAACTCGTCCCAGCCCCAGTTGCCGCCCCGGCAGAAGATCCGCACGCCATTCACGCTGATCTTCAGCGGTTCCGGGGTGTTGTCGACGGACTTCACGTCCGTCCAGGTGTCCCCGTCGTCGGAGATCTGGACGGCGTACGTCTTGGGGTAGGCCGACTCCCACACGACGACGACGCGGTCGAAGGAGACGGACGCGCCGAGGTCCACCTGGATCCACTGGTTGTCCTCGTACGCTGAGGACCAGCGAGTGTCGGGCTTGCCGTCGGTGGCGTTCTGCGCCGTGTTGGAGCCGTCTTCCGTCGAGGCGGTGGCGGTCCTGTGCAGGGCCAGGTCGGTGCCGGGCGTCCCGCTGTCGACCACCGACAGGCTCCACAGCGACGTCCCCCAACTTGTCGCCCGCTCACCGCCGTTGAGCCGCACATACCGTGCCGTGCGGTGGCCGAGATCCACGCTCTGCAGGCTCGCGTTGGCGTTCTGGAACGGCAGCGGCACCGCTGAGTTGTCGACGGACTCCGCATCTGTCCAGGTGTCGCCGTCGGCGGAGATCTGCACCACGTACGTCTTGGCGTACGCCTGCTCCCAGGCGAGCTCCACCCGGTCGAAGGAGACCGACTCGCCGAGGTCCACCTGGATCCACTGGTCGTCCTCGAACGCCGACGACCATCGCGTCTTCGCGTCCCCGTCCGTGACATTGGCGGCTTCGTGGCCCGGCTCGTCCACGGTCGAGGCGGTGGCGGTCCTGTGCAGGGCCAGGTCGGTACCGGGCGCGGCGCTGTCGATCACCGAGAGGCCCCACAGCGACGAACCCCAGTCCGTGGTGCGGGTCAGGCACCTGATCCGCACGTACCGCGCCTTTCTGGGACCCAGTTCCACCGACTGCGTGTAGGAGTTGGTCCCGCCGTCGAAGGGCAGCGGCACCGCGTACTCGTAACCGAACTGGCGGATGCCGAAGCGTGTGGTGCGCCGGTCACTCTCCTCGCCGTCGACCGATGCGACGAGCGTGAGGTCGTGCAGGGCCGGCTCGCCGTAGCCGTTGGGCCACCACAGCTCGGGGTTGCGCAGCCGCAGCTGCGCGTGGTCGGAGGGCGCGAAGATCACGTCGGTGCTCTCACCACCCGGCACGGTGACGGTCCGCGAGACCCGCACGTCGTCGAACGACGCGGTGACCGTCACGCGCCGCTCGGCGGAATCGGCGTTGCGCACCGGCACCACGATCGTCACCTCGGCAGTGCCGGTGTCGGGCAGGTGGGGGAGCGTGGTGTCGACCCGCGGGTCGCCGATGACCGCGTGCCCCGTCGAGCGCAGCCGCACATGGTTCCAGATGCCGGAGACGCGGTCGCGTACGGCCGGCATCCAGTCCCAGCCGGAGGCGGCCAGGTACGTGGGCGAGTTGCGGTTCATCATGGTGGCACCGGCGTCCACGAAGGCCAGGCCCGCCTCGCTCTTGTCCCCGGGGCTGCCGGGGAAGGGCATCGGTGTGATCCGTACGGCCAGCGCCTGCTCGCCGCCGGACGCCAGCAGGCGCGTCACATCGTGGGCGGAGCGGGCGAAGGGGTACGTCAGGCCGCCCACCTGCTTCCCGTTGAGCCAGATGTCGGCCTTGTGGTTGACGCCGTCGAACTCCAGCCAGACATGGCGCCCCGAGCCGGTGCGCAGGCCGCGCGGCAGACGGAAGCCGCGCCGGTACCACCACGCGTGGCGCGACAGGGCCTCCGGGATGTGGAGGTTGTTCATCCCCGAGACCGGGTCGGGCAGGTGGCCCTGGTCCACGAGGGAGCCGAGCACCGTACCCGGCACGGTCGCGGGCAGCCAGCGGCTGGTGTCCACCGAGGGCAGGGACAGTTCGGCGCCCTCGGCGCCGGCCCAGTCGTCCATCGTCAGGGTCCAGCCCGACTCCAGCGCGACCGTACCGTCGCCGGCGACCTTCAGCGCGGGTGCCTCGTGGTTGTGCGTGCCCCAGTCGGTCCACCCGGTGGCGGCGGGCCGGTGGCCCTTGGCCGTGCCGTACACCTCGAAGCCGTTGAGACCCAGCGGGTTGGAGTTCGACCTCTTCGTCACGGTCATCCGCACCCAGCGTGCTGTGGAGGGACTTTCCAGCTCGATCTCCACCACCCCGCCGACGCCGGAGGCGGTCCGGTACACCGTGGTCCACACACGGCGGTCCCGCGACGTCTCGATGGTGAACGCCACCGCGCAGCTGGACAGGATCTCCCGGCCGGTCGTGCTGTCACGCGGATTGCCGCTGGTGGACGGCGTGAAGACGGGGTCGTCCTTGGTGGCTTCGAACGTCAGCCGCAGCGAGTCGACCTCGCACTCGGACTGGAGGTCGACGGAGATCCACTGCGGGTCGCCGCCGGCGGCGCGCCACCCGCTGCCCTTCACGCCGGTGGAGTTGAGCCTGTCCACCACGAACTCACCCGGTGTGGGGGCGTAGTCGACCGACGACACCTCGACCGGGCGGTACACGGCGAGTTCGCCCCGGGAACGGGTTGCGCCGCCGGTGGAGATCGCGGACCCGGCCGCGTGGCTCGTACCGGGGAGCGCGACCCCGAGCCCGAGGCTTGCGAGCAGTGTGGAGCCGGTCGCGACAACCGTTCTGCGGGAAGGGAGAGATGACTGGTCAGGCATGAGTGACGTAATCCGTTTCAGGTGAATCCCTCAAGAGCAGGCGGCCTGCACGGCCCGCCTGACAACGTTGCCATAGGCTGTAATCCGGTGAGGATTCTGTCAAGAGTCGGCAGGATGTCCGGTTCATGGAATCTGGGAGACCGGCCCGATCTGCTCGGCGGTGCGGGCGGTGCGGGCGGTGCGGGATATGGGATTTGCCAGAACCTCGGCCGCGGTGGCGACGTCCCGGGCGGTCGGCAAAGAGGTGCGTCCGGTTGCCGTGCGGGTCGTCAGGTCGGCCCATGGGGCGTGGCCGGTGGGCAAAACGCTCCCCGGGAGTCCGTTTTTAAGTTAATTAGCAATTAATGTTGACAGGTTTCGGGGGCCCGACCACAGTTTCCGCCGTGGCACCCGACGCCCTGCGCGATCGCCGGGCGGGGTTGCCTCATGGACCCCAACTCTCGGGAGATTTCAGTGACTTCGCATCGTGCAGGGATGGCGCGAGTGCGGCGTACCGTGGTCGTGCTCGGCGCCGTGGTGCTGATCGGGACAGCAGTTCCCGCGGCGCAGGCCGCGGACGACCAGGGTGCGCCGCAGTACTACGACAGCGGCCTCGCCCCCACGCCGTACATGGGATGGAACACGTACTACGGGCTCGGCGCCCCGACGGAGGACCAGGTCAGAAAGGTCGCCGACCACCTGGTCGGCAGCGGGCTGCGCGACAGCGGCTACAACATCGTCTGGCTGGACGGCGGCTGGCAGGCGGACGCCCCGCGCGACGCGGCGACCGGCCGGCTCGTGGCCAACCCCACGCGTTTCCCCTCGGGGATTCCGGCGCTGGTGGCCTACCTTCACCAGCGGGGCCTGAAGGCCGGGATCTACACCGACGCAGGCACCTACGACGGCGGCAAGAGCTGTGGGCTGGGCAGCCGCGGTCACTACGAGCAGGACGCCCGTCAGTTCGCCGGGTGGAAGGTCGACGCGATCAAGGTGGACTTCCTGTGCGGGATCGGCGAAAGGCTCGATCCCGGACCGGCTTTCAAGGAGTTCAGCGACGCCGTGGCCAAGTCCGGGCGGCGGATGCTGCTCAACCTGTGCAACCCGCTCACCGACGACTGGGGTCTGCCGCACACCCCCGAGCAGGACGCGCACAACGCCTTCGTCTACGGGCCGACGACCGCCGATTCCTGGCGCACCGGCACCGACATCGCCTGGGGCGCCCCGACGGCGGGGGAGTGGCCCAACATTCTGCGCAACATGGACGCCAACGCCTGGCACCCCGAGGCTCAGGGGCCGGGCCACTACAACGACCCCGATTACCTCATCCCCATGCGCAAGCTCGCCGAGGGGGGCTATGAGCTGTCGGAGGAGGAGTCCACCACGCAGTTCGTGATGTGGGCCGAGATGGCCTCACCGCTGGTGCTGGGCAGCGACCCGCGCGCCCTGCCGCAGTCCATGATCGACACCCTGCGCAACCCCGAGATCATCGCCGTGGACCAGGATCCGCTCGGCATCCAAGGCGTGCGCGTGGCGACCGACTCCGTCGGCGACGTGTACAGCAAGGTGCTGAAGGGCGCCGGGAAGCGCGCGGTCGTCCTGCTCAACCGCTCCGACCAGGCGCAGGAGCGTACCGTGCGGTTCTCCGACGCCGGTCTGAACGGCCCGGTCGCGGTGCGCGACCTGCGGGCCCGTGCGGCCCGGGGTACGCACACCGGCTCGTACACGGTGTCGGTGCCCGCGCACGGCACCGCCTTCCTCAAGCTGACGGGTACGGACGACGCCCCCGGCACACAACTGCCCGGGCGGTCGTCGGCGAGCCCGGCGCTGGTGCGCGACGGCGACCGGCTGATGGTCTTCACCCGCGGCACGGACGGCGCCCTGCGCGCGCAGACCGCGCGCGGCGGCGACCGGTCGAGGGCCGCGACCACCGATCTGGGCGGGCCGACGCACGGCCGCATCCTCGGCCAGCCTGCCGCCTACGCCTCGTCCGGTGGCCGGATCGACGTCTTCGTCCGCGGCACGGACGACACCGCCTACCGGCGGGTGTACGCCGACGGACGCTGGGGGCGCTGGCAGAGCCTGGGCGGGACGCTGACGGACGCGCCGACCGCGGCCTTCGCCGCCCCGGACGACTGGACGCTGTTCGCGCGCGGCGCGGACGGCAGCATGCGGTCGCGCGGCCCCGCTTCCGGCTGGACATCGCTGGGGGCGCCGCAGGACCGTCCGTTCTCCGGGCGGCCGTCGGCCGTCATCGATGACGCCGGGCGGCTCCACGTGGCCGTACGTACCGCTGACGACGCGGTGTGGTGGCGGACCCGCGACACTTCGGGGACCTGGTCGTCGTGGACCGTGCTGGGCGGCACGACCAGCGGCAGTCCGACACTGGTCGCCTCCGGCGGCACGGTGCACCTGTACGCGCGGGCCGGTGACTACACGCTGTGGCAGCGCAGTTGGACCGCGGCGGACGGCTGGGCCGGCTGGACCCCGCAGAACGACTTCGTGAGCGGTGTCTTCGACGGCGCGCTCGGTGCCGCCGCCGGGCCGGACGGCGGCGTACTGGCCGCATTCCGCGGGGTGGACGGCCGCGTCCACCAGAGCGAGCTCTGAGCTCCGCCTCACCTGCTCCGTCCCGTTCCATCAGCTCCACCCTGCTCCACCTGGTGTGCCTCCGGGCCGTACATGGTCCGGAGGCACACCCTCCGAAGAATAAATTAGTAATTAATCTTGACGGCGCTCTGACCTCTGCGACAGGCTGTGTCTGCCGCACCCAGAGCCGGGCCGTCAGGGGGCCTCAACTCCGTTCCGTGGGCACATAGGGAGTGCACAGATGACCGCCTTCAACGCCACCCGCCGCAAATTCATCGTAGGGGCAGGCGCCGTCGGCGCCGGCACGCTCCTCAGCGGCTGCGTCACCCAGAGTCCGTCCGCCACCGGAGGAAAGTCCGGCGGCCCGGTGACTCTGCAGTCCAACCTCTCCTCCCCGCAGGCCAAGACGGCCATGAAGGCGATCACCGCCGCATTCGACAAGCGCGGGGACGCCAAGGCGCAGCTCAACACCGTCGCCTCGGAGACCTTCCGCACCCAGCTGCCGACCTACCTCACCTCGGCCACCCCGCCGGACGTCTACACCTGGTACCCCGGGTCGGTCGCCGAGTCGTATGCCAAGAAGGATCTGCTCCTCGACATCAGCGACATCTGGGAGAAGCCGGAGCTCGCCGGCTACTCCGACGCGCTGAAGAAGCTGTCCACCTCCGCCTCCAGCGGCAAGAAGGTCTTCGTACCCACCAGCTACTACTGGTGGGGCATGTTCTACCGGAAGTCCAACTTCGCCAAGTGGGGCGTGCAGGAGCCGAAGACCTGGGACGAGTTCCTCGACCTGTGCGACAAGCTCAAGAGCAAGGGCGTCGCCCCGATCGGCCTCGGCGCCGGCGGCGACACCCCGTGGGTGGCCTCCGCCTGGTTCGACTACCTCAACATCCGCGTCAACGGCGCGACGTACCACCGCGAACTTCTCGCGGGCAAGCACCGCTTCGACGACCCCGAGGTCCGTAAGGTCTTCGACCGCTGGGACGAGGCCCGCCCCTTCTTCGACCCCAACGGCACGGCGATCCCCTTCCAGGACGCCACCACCGCGCTGCTCCAGGGCCGTACGGGCATGATGCTGATCGGCACCTTCTTCGCCGACGCCGCACCCAAGGACGCCCTCGGCGACCTGGACTTCTTCCAGTTCCCCATCATCGACCCGAAGATCCCGGTGGCCGAGGAGGCTCCCACCGACGGCTACTTCGCCAGTGCCCGCACCAAGCGCACCGACGGCGTCAAGGAACTCCTGCGCTACCTGGCCACCGCCGAGTCCCAGGAGATGTACCTCAAGAGTTCCTCGGGCACCACGCTGCCGACCCACCCCGACGCCAAGGACAGCGGCACGCCCCTGGTGCTCAAGGGCCGCAAGCTCATCGAGGGCGCCGCCGACCTCACCCAGTTCTTCAACCGCGACTCCAGCGACGCCCTCCAGCCGACCGCCGACACGGCGCTGGTCCACTACCTGGCCAAGCCCAAGCAGATCGGCTCGATCCTCACCACCTGGCAGCGCGGCGCCCAGAAGATCTGGAGCCAGTGACCATGGCGCTGATCGGCTCCGCACGACGGTCCAGGGCCACGCGGGTGCCCCCGGTGGTCCTGGCCTTCGTCCTCCTGCCGCTGCTCGCCGAGGCCTTCTGGGTCTTCTGGCCCGCCATGCAGGGTTTCTACCTCTCGCTGACCTCGTGGGACGGCTTGTCGGCGCCGACCTTCGTCGGACTCGGCAACTTCAGTGAGATGGTGCACGATTCGGTCTTCCGCACGGCCGCCTGGAACACGGTGCTGTGGTTGGTTCTCTTCGGCGGGCTGTCCGCCGCCCTCGGACTCGGTGCCGCGCTGCTGCTCCAGCAGGAGCGGCGCGGCGTCGGGTTCTACCGGGCGGCGCTGTTCCTGCCGGTGGTCTTCTCACTGGTCGCCACCGCGTTGGTGTGGCAGGCCATGTACCAGCCGGACGGCCTGATCAACAATGTGCTGTCGGCCGTCGGCCTCGGGAACTGGCGGCACGCCTGGCTCGCCGACCAGGACACCGCCTTCTACGCGGTGATCGTGCCCGCGCTGTGGCGCCAGGTCGGTTACGTCATGGTGCTCTACCTCGCCGGCCTCAAGGGCATCGACCCCGCACTGTACGAGGCGGCCAAGGTCGACGGCGCGAACCGCCTCCAGCAGTTCCGGCACATCACGCTGCCGCAGCTCAAGAGCGTCAACGCGGTCGTCCTGTCGGCCATCGTCATCGACTCGCTGCGCTCGTTCGACGTCGTGTGGGCGCTCACCCGTGGCGGCCCGTACCACTCCTCCGAACTGCTGAGCACCTACATGTACTCCACCGCGTTCCAGTCCCTGCGGCTGGGCTACGGCTCCGCGCTCGCCGTCGTCATCTTCGTGCTGGCCTTCGGTGTCATCGCCAGCTACCTCGTGCGCGCCTTCCGGGAGGCCGACTGATGACCGCGACCCACGTCTCCGAAACCGTCAAGGACCGATCGGAGCCGTCCCCCGTGCCGACGCCGGCGACCCGCCGGCCCGTCGTCCGCGGCCGCGCCTGGCGCACCACCGGTTTCCACGTGTCCGCGGGCCTGCTGTCCGCTCTGTGGCTGCTGCCGATCGTCCTCGTCCTGGTCACCAGCACCCGCACCTTCGACGACATCGCCGCGCACGGGGTGGGCAGTTGGCCGCACTCCTTCACCTTCGACGGCTTCCGTCAGGCGTGGGTGGACGGAGGTCAGCAGCAGGCCCTCATCAACAGCATGCTGGTCTCCATCCCCACCGTGCTGCTCTCCCTGGGTCTCGCCTCCACGGCGGCGTTCGCACTCAGCCGCTACGACCTGCCGCTGCGCCGCGTCCTGCTGCTCCTGATGCTCGGCGGCAACCTGCTGCCCCCGCAGATCCTGCTGATCCCCGTCTCCAAACTCAGCGAGGTGCTCGGCATCTACGACCAGCTGTACGCGCTGATCGGGGTGCAGGTCGGCTTCGGCGTCGGCTTCTACGTCTTCGTCCTGCACGGCTTCATGCGGTCGATCCCGGGAGAGATCCAGCAGGCCGCGGTGATCGACGGCGCGAGCCCCTGGCAGATCTACTGGCGGATCATCCTGCCGCTGGCCCGCCCGGCGCTCGCCGCGCTGAGCGCCCTGTCGTTCACCTGGATCTTCAACGACCTGCTGTGGGCCATCACCGTGCTCCGTACGGACACCCAGATGCCCATCACCGCGTCCCTCATCGGGCTGCAGGGCCAGTACGTGTCCATGTGGAACGTCATCGCCGCCGGATCGGTGATCGCCGCCGCCCCGACCGTGGCCGTCTTCCTCCGCTTCCAGCGCCACTTCGTGGCCGGACTCAACCTGGGGGCCGTCAAGTGACCGGGCACGAGCAGTGGTTGCTGCGCACCGACACGACCACCTATGCCGTCACTCTCGGCGGGGACGGCCGCTGGGCCGAACTCGCCGCCTGGGGGCCGCACGGCGCGGAACAGGGTCCGTCGCCGATGGACCGGTCGCAGCGGACCCACTTCATCACCCCCGCCGACGCGGCACCCGCCGAGTACATCCCGTACGGGCTGCGGCCGTTCACCGGAGCGGACCTGATCGCCGGGCAATCGGGCGGCGACCGCGGCAGCTGGTGGCAGTTCACCGGCGCCACTGCGGACGGCGACCGCGCGCTGCGTCTGGGCTTCACCGACGAGGTCCTCGGTCTGCACACGACGCTGTGCTACGAGACCGTCCCGGGCACCGACGTCATCCTGCGCTGGACGGAGCTGACCTGCACCGGCGAGCGGGAGCTGCGGCTCGAGCGCTTCGACTCCGCCGCCGTCAACGTGCCCGCCGAAGGCGGTGCCAGGCTGACCTACCTGGCCGGTCAGTGGTCGCAGGAGTTCCAGCTGAAGCAGCTGGAACTGGAGCGCGGCCGCTTCGAGATGGAGAGCACCCAGGGCTCCGCCGGCCACGCGTACGCCCCCTGGCTCGCGGTCCAGGACGCGGCCGCCCCGGCCGAGGGCACCACCCCCACCTACGGCATCGCCCTGGAGTGGTCCGGGAACTGGCGGATCAGCGCCGACGCCGAACCCGGCGGTTCGGTACGGGTCCGCGCCGGCCGGGTGCCGCACGAGGGCGCCGTCCGCCTCGCTCCTGGCGCCACACTCACCGCGCCCCGGCTGGCCTGCGCCTTCAGCGCGGACGGCCTCGACGGGCTGGCCCGTGTGTGGCACCGCTACGAGCGGCGGCTCACCGGCGACCGCATGAGCCGGCCCCGCAAGGTGCTCTACAACTCCTGGGAGGCGACCGGCTTCGACGTCGACGCCGCAGCGCAGCTGGAACTCGCCAAGGCTGCCGCGGGCCTCGGCGCCGAGCTGTTCGTCGTCGACGACGGCTGGTTCACCGGACGCCACGACGACACGGGTGGCCTCGGCGACTGGGAGCCGGACCCGGCCGGGTTCCCCGGCGGCTTCGACCGGTTCGTCGACGAGGTCCGCGCGCTCGGCATGGACTTCGGGCTGTGGGTCGAACCCGAGGGCATCAGCCCCCGATCCAAGCTGTACGCCGAGCACCCCGAGTGGGTCTACCGTCTCGACGGCCGCCCCGTCACGCTCGTACGCAACCAGCTGCTGCTCGATCTCGGTCGCGCGGACGTCCAGGACTTCGTCATCGGCACCTTCGACCGGCTGCTGGGTGCCCACGCCATCAGTTACCTGAAGTGGGACATGAACAGGCCGCCCACCGAGCGCGGCCGCCCCGGCGGTCCGGCGGGCACCGAGCCGGAGCACCTGGATCTGGATGCCGCCCATGTCGCCGGCTACCTGCGAGTCCTGGATCACCTGCGCACCGCGCACCCCCACGTCACCGTGGAAGGCTGCGCGGGCGGCGGCGCCCGAGTCGAGCATGCCACCATCGCCCGCACCGACGTCGTGTGGCCCAGCGACAACACCGCGCCGCTGGACCGGCTCCGTATCCAGTACGGCTACCTCCACGCCCACGCCCCGCACACCATGAGCTCCTGGGTCACCGACGCCCGCGGCGTCTTCGACCCCCGGCCCCGCACGCTCGCCTTCCGGTTCGTCAACTCCATGGCCGGCGTGCTGGGTATCGGTGCCGACATCCGCGAGTGGACTCCGGAGCAGTGTGCCGAGGCGGCCGAGTGGATCGCCCGCTACAAGGACGTCCGCGATGTCGTCCACCACGGCGAGGTCCACCTGCTGGGCAGCCCGGCCGACCCCACCTGCGGCATCCAGTACGAGGAACCCGGCGGCGGACGCCTGGTGGTGACGGCCTGGAGCACCGGGGTCCTGGACGGCGCGCCCCTGGTGCCCGGCAGGGCCGCCCGGCTGCGGCTGCGCGGCCTTTCGCCGGACGCGCTCTACACGGACCAGGACTCCGGCACCCGCTACAGCGGTGCCCATCTGCTCCACTCGGGACTGCCGTTCGCCTGGACCGCCGGGCACGACGCGGAGCTGGTCGTCCTGGCCCGGCAGTGACGACAGCGACAGAATCTGCACTCCCACCACCACCCTCGGACAGGAGACGAACCGCCCCATGAACCCAGCGGCCCGCTTCACCAACCGTGTTGCCGTAGTCACCGGCGCCGCCTCGGGCATCGGGGCGGCCACCGCGGCACGCCTCGCCGCCGAGGGCGCGGCCGTCGTCCTCGCCGACATCGACGCCGAACGCGGAGAGGACACGACGGCGCGGCTCCGCAAGGACGGCGCGCAGGCCGTCTTCGTCGCCACCGATGTCGCGCGGGAGGCCGACTGGCAGCGGGTGATGGACGCCGCCCACACCTTCGGCCCCGTCAACGTCCTGGTCAGCAACGCCTATACGGTGCAGGTGCTGCCCGCGCACGAGACCACACTCGCCTCCTGGGAACGGCAGTTGTCGGTCAACCTCACCGGGGCCTTCCTCGGCTTCAAGGCGGCGCTGCCCGATCTGCTCGACCACCGGGGGGCTGTGGTGCTCACCTCCTCCGTGCACGCCCACCGCGGCATCCCCGGCCACCCGGCGTACGCGGCGAGCAAGGGCGCACTGCTCTCGCTGTGCGGACAGCTCGCGGTCGAGTACGGCCCGCAGGTACGGGTCAACGCCGTGCTGCCGGGGCCCATCCTCACCGCCGCGTGGGACAGGGTGCCGCAGCACGAGCGTGAGCTGAGCGTCGAGGAGACCGCGGCCCGCCGCTTCGGCACCCCCGAGGAGGTCGCCGCAGCCGTGGCTTTCCTCGTCGCCGACGAAGCCTCGTACATCACCGGATCGAGCCTGCTCGTGGACGGGGGCTGGAGCGTCGTCAAAGCGTCCGCCTGACGGGCCCGGCCGCCCGCCACCCCAGCCCCGACCGACCAGCAAGAAAGGCAAACACATGACGCCATACGCGCGCCGCGGAGTGCACGGCCAGACCGTGGAGACCCTCGCCCGCCGGGTGCTCAGCGGCGAGATCCCCGAGGGAGCGACGCTCGACATGGCGGCCCTGCAGAGCGAACTGGACGTCAGCCTGACCGCCCTGCGCGAGTCGCTGAAGGTCCTCGCGGCCAAGGGCATGGTCGACGCCCGCCAGAAGCGCGGCACCTTCGTGCGGCCGCGCGCCAACTGGAACCTGCTCGACGCCGATGTCCTGCGGTGGCAGTTCTCCGAGAGCAACGGCACCGGCGCCGACCTCGCGCTGCTGCGCAACCTCGGAGAGGTTCGCGGCATCATCGAACCGGCCGCCGTCCGGCTGGCCGCGACCCGCCGTACCGACGCCGACCTCGAAGCGCTGGAGGCGGCGCTGACCGCCATGGGCGAGGAGGGCAGCGCGAGCCACGCCGTCGAGTCCGACCTCGCCTTCCACCGGGCGCTGCTGGCGGCCACCCACAACGAACTGCTGGAACGCATGGAGATGGTCATCGAGTCGGGCCTGGCCCAGCGCGACCAGATCGTGCACAGCGCCCCGCACAGCGAGGACCCCGTGCCCAGTCACCGGGCCGTCCTCGACGCCGTACGGGACCGGGATCCGGACGCCGCCGAGCACGCCATGCGCGCCCTGCTCGACCAGGCGATGCGGGACCTGGACAAGGTCAGCGGCCCGCACGGGGCCGAGAGCGCGGACGGCTCCGCCGAAGCGAAGGACGGCCAGGCAAAGTGAAGATAGTGCGTGTCGAGACCTTCCTCATCCCGCCCCGCTGGCTGTTCTGCCGGATCGAGACCGACGAGGGTGTGGTCGGCTGGGGCGAACCGGTGGTCGAGGGCCGGGCCGAGGTGGTGCGAGCCGCTGTCGAGGTCCTGGCCGAACACCTCGTCGGCCAGGATCCGCTGCGCATCCAGGACCACTGGCAGGTGCTGAGCAAGGGCGGTTTCTACCGGGGCGGGCCCGTGCTCTCCAGCGCCGTGGCCGGCCTCGACCAGGCCCTGTGGGACATCGCCGGCCGCACCCTGGGCGTGCCGGTGCACACCCTGCTCGGCGGGCCCGTCCGCGACACGGTCCGGGTGTACGCCTGGGTGGGCGGCGACGAACCCGCTCGGCTCAAGGAGGAGATCACCGCCCAGGTCGAGGCAGGCTTCACCGCTGTCAAGATGAACGCCGCCGGGCGTACCCCGCCACTCACCAGCCCCGCCGAGACGGCCGCCGTCGTCGAGCGGGTGGCGGCGGCCCGCGAGGCACTCGGCCCGCACCGGGACGTCGCCGTCGACTTCCACGGCCGGTTCAGCGCCGCCAACGCGCGCCGTGTCCTGCACGAGATCGAGCCGCTGCACCCGCTGTTCGTCGAGGAACCCGTGCTGCCCGACCAGGCACACCTGCTCGCAGGGCTGGTCGCCGCGTCGTCCGTCCCGCTCGCCACCGGTGAAAGACTCTACGGACGCGCCGAATTCCTCCCGGCACTGACCGCGGGCATCGCCGTGGCCCAGCCGGACCTGTCGCACGCCGGCGGGATATCCGAGGTCACCCGGATCGCCTCGCTCGCCGAGACCTTCGGGGCCCACCTGGCACCGCACTGCCCGCTCGGGCCCATCGCGCTGGCCGCCAGCCTCCAGGTCGCCTTCGCCACGCCCAACTTCCTGATCCAGGAGCAGAGCCGCGGCATCCACTACAACAAGGACGCGGACCTGCTGTCGTACGTGGTCGACACCGAGCCCTTCCGCTTCGTCGACGGCCAGGCGCACCGCACGGAACTGCCCGGCCTCGGCATCACCGTCGACGAGGACGCCGTCCGCGCGGCCGACCGCGCGGGCCATGCCTGGCGCAACCCCGTGTGGCGACACGCCGACGGCTCCTTCGCCGAATGGTGAACAGCACCCGGCTCCCGGTGTCCGTCGCCACCGACCCCGGGCACGGCGGACGCTGGACCTCGCTGACGGCCGGCGGCCGCGAATGGCTCTGGCACCGCGACGAGCCGCGCCGCTCCCGGGTCGTGCCCGGTGATGTGTTCGCCGACGCCGGAGGGCTGGAGGAGTGCGTGCCCACGGTGCGCGGGCTCCCCGACCACGGGGACGCCTGGTCGCGGCCGTGGCGGCGGGACGGGCACCGCGACGTCGTCGAGTGCCCGGAGTTCCGACTGACCCGCCGCCTCGGTACGGACGCGGGGGCGGCCGTCGCCGACTACACGCTCACCGCCGAACCGGGCTACCGCTTCGTCTGGGCCGCGCACGCCCTGCTGGACCTGTCCCGGGCCGCCCGGATCGGCGTCGAGGGCCCCGCGGTGACCCGGTTGTATCCGGACAAGGGCGCGCGCTGGGTCACCGGCACCTGGCCACGCGTCAGCGGCATCCCGCTGGACCGGCTCGGACCGGACGACGGGACCGCCGTCGGCGCCGTCGTCCTTGCCCCGCACGTATCCGTACACGACGGCCAGGACACACTCCACCTGTCCGTCGAGGCCCCCGGTCAGCCGGTCTCCATCGCCCTGTGGCGCAACCTCGGTGGCTTCCCCCAAGGTGCGCCGTACCGCTCGGTCGGCGTCGAGCCGCTGCTCGGCCGCGTCTTCGACCGCACGGCGGCGCACGACGGCGACACGGCCGTCGTGCCCGCTTCCGGCGAGGTCACCTGGCGGCTCACGATCACCGCGAACCGCCGCTCCTGAACCCCAGCACAGAAAGGAACGTCCGATGGACCTGCTCACCGCGCTGCGCGCGCACCGGCTGCTCGCCATCGTCCGCGGCAGCGACCCGGACGCCGCACTCAAGACCGTCCTCACTCTCGTGGAGGAGGGCGTCACGCTCGTCGAGGTGTCCCTCAGCGGGCGCGACGCCCTCGACGTCATCGCCCGGGCCCGCGCCGCGCTCGGCCCGGACGCCACCCTCGGCGCGGGCACCGTCCTCACCGCCGACGACGCGCGGGCCGCCCACCGGGCCGGAGCCGCGTTCCTCGTCACCCCGGCGGTCAGCGACGGCATCGCCACCGGCAAGGAGCTCGGACTGCCCGTCCTCGCGGGTGTGATGACACCGACCGACATCCTCCAGGCGCTGCGCCTCGGTGCCGACGCACTCAAGCTCTTCCCTGCCGGAAGCGCCGGAGGCCCCGGATATCTGCGGGACCTGCGCGGCCCCTTCCCCGACCTGCCCTTCGTGCCCGTCGGAGGCGTGGACGCCCCGGCCGCCGCCGACTATCTGCGCAGCGGAGCCACGGCCGTCGGCGTCGGCTCGCCCCTGATCGCGGACGCGGCCGACGGAGGCAGCCTCGCCGGCCTTCGCGAGCGCGCACGGGAGTTCCTGGACGTCGTCAGCCCGGAGTCCCGCCCGTGACCACGCCCACGGTCCACGGGATCGACCGCCTCGAACTCGGTGAGGGCATCCGGTGGACGGACGGCCGCGCGGTCCTGACCGACATCCTCTCCGGGCGGTTGCTGTCCGCCTCCGACGACCCCGCCGCACCGCTTGGACTGATCGCCCGACTGCCCTGTCCGCTGGGCGCGGTGGCCCCGGTCGAAGGACGCCCCGGCCGGTGGATCGCGGCGGCGGGTACCGGCATCTGCCGTATCGACGACGCCGGACGCGTCGACTGGATCGCACGCCCCGAGGAAGATGCCCCGGTGCCGATGCGGATGAACGACGGCGTAGCCGACCCGCACGGCCGCTTCTGGGCCGGCAGCATGGCCTACGGGGCGACCGAGGACGCGGGCTCGCTCTACCGCGTGGACCGCGACGGCCGCGTCACCCGCGTGCTGCGGGACATCACGGTCCCGAACGGCCCGGCGTTCACCGCCGACGGCACCGTCATGTATCTCGCCGACAGCGCCCGCGGCATCATCCGGCGCTACCCCGTCGACCCCGACACCGGCGACCTGGGCCAGCCCGGCCTCTTCGTCACTCTCGGTTCGGGCAGCCCCGACGGTATGACGGCCGACGCCGAGGGCGGGCTGTGGACCGCCGTCTGGGGCACCGGACAGGTCCATCGCTACCACCCCGACGGCACCCTCGACCGGATCGTGGAACTGGCCGCCGTCCAGCCCGCCGGACTCTGCCTCGGCGGCCCCGACGGCCGCACCCTCTTCGTCACCAGCGCCCGCATCGGCCTGCCCGATCCGGGTCCACTCGACGGCGCCGTCTTCGCTTCGCGTGTGGACATACCCGGGGCGCCTGCCTCGCCGTACCGCCCGGTGGGCACCGCGGACACCGCGATCTTCGCCGACACACGCTAGGAGACCTACCATGAGCACCCCCTGGCCGCTGCGTGCCGGCCCCGTGGTCTGCGTCGGCGAGACCATGGCCGCCCTTGCTCCCGAACCCCTCGGCCCGCTCGATGCCGCGGACCTTCTCCGGGTCGACATCGCGGGCGCCGAGTCGAACGTCGCTCTGTACCTCGCCGACCACGGCATCCCCGTCCGATGGGTGTCCGCGCTCGGCGACGACCCCTTCGGCAGGCGTGTCCGCGAGCGGGTCGCCGCGGGCGGCGTCGACATCAGCGGCGTCCGCACCGACCCGGACCGGCCCACCGGACTGCTCCTGAAGGACCCCGGCAGGAACAGCACGCGCGTCCACTACCACCGCCGCGGATCCGCCGCCTCGGCCCTCACCCCCGAACTCCTCGACGACCCCACCATGGCGGACACCGCGCTCCTCCACCTCAGCGGAATCACCCCCGCCCTGTCCTCCGGCTGCCACGCCCTCGTCGAGCGGGCACTGCGCCCCGACCGCTCCTACAGCGTCAGCTTCGACGTCAACCACCGGCCCGCCCTCTGGACCGGCCGGTCCGCCGCCGACATCCTGCGGCCCCTCGCGGACCGGGCCGACATCGTGCTCGTCGGCCTCGACGAGGCCCAGGACCTGTGGGGAGAAGCGCTCACCGACCCCCGCGCGGTCCGTGACCTCCTTCCCGGCCCCCGCGTCCTCGTCGTCAAGGACGGGGCCCGCGCGGCCACGGCCTTCGTCGGCCCGGACTCCCACAGCGTGTCCGCCCTGACCGTCCGCGTGGTCGAGCCGGTCGGCGCCGGCGACGCATTCGCCGCCGGATTCCTCAGCGGCCTGCTGCGACAGCTGCCCGTGGAGCGCTCCCTGCGCCTGGGCCATCTGACCGCGGCCTCCGCCCTCCGGGTCTCCGCCGATCACGGCCCCCTGCCGGACCCCGCCGTCATCGCCACGCTGCTCGACGCCGACGAGGAGACGTGGCGCGCCGCCACCATCGACCCTCCGCTCCACTGAGAAGCAGATCCCGGATCCGGAAGCCCCATCTCATCGAGCGTGGTCGGTCTCCACGGCGCGTTGCCACCCGGCTGGTTCGAGAGCATCTTCGCCACCCGGCGCCGGCCCGCCGGGTTCCTGCGCTGGATGTGCGCCGGGCCGCCGGGTAAAAGCGCCCGGCCGAGTGAGGCGGGCGCGGCTGTCCGTCTCCTGACGAGCGGTGTGACGGTTTTTGCGAGACCTTGAGGGGGAGCGCGCCCCACAGAGGCGACGCATATCCAGGGTGACACCCGCACCCAGCGAGGAAGGCGAGCTGTGGTGAGCGATTCGGATACGGGCGCCGCGGGGCGGAGCCAGGGCGAAGTGGCGCAACTCTCGGCGATCGAGTTGAACGTCAACGATCAGCCGCGGCGGCTCGAGGTGGATCCACGGACCTCGCTGCTCGACGCGCTGCGCGAGCATCTGCGGCTGAGCGGGACCAAGAAGGGGTGCGATCACGGGCAGTGCGGCGCGTGCACGGTGCTGATCAACGGTCGGCGCGTCAACTCCTGTTTGACGCTCGCAGTGATGCATGAGGACGACCAGATCGTGACGATCGAAGGTCTGGGCGATCCCGATGGCCTGCACCCCATGCAACGCGCCTTCGTCGAGCGTGACGGCTTCCAATGTGGCTACTGCACCCCCGGCCAGATCTGTTCGGCTGTGGGCATGCTCGCCGAGGTGGAGGCGGGCTGGCCCAGCCACGCCACCGCTGACGTGGCCTCGCCGCGGATCGCGTTGAGCGATGAGGAGATCCGCGAGCGGATGAGCGGCAACATCTGTCGGTGCGCCGCCTATCCGAACATCGTCGCAGCCATCCGCGACATCGCGGGGGGAGGCCCGGAATGAGGTCGTTCACGTACGAGCGGGCGACGGACGCACAGGCCGCCGTCGCTGCGGTGTCCAGAACCGGCGCGAAGTTCATCAGCGGCGGCACCAATCTGCTCGACCTGATGAAGCTCGACATCGAGAAGCCCAGCCATCTGGTGGACATCAGCCGGCTTCCGTTGCGGGACATCGAGGAGCTCCCGGACGGCGGACTGCGCATCGGGGCCCAGGCGGCGAATTCCGATGTGGCCGCCGATGCCCGAGTGCGTACCCGCTACCCGGTGCTGTCGGAGGCACTGGTGGCCGGCGCCTCCGGCCAGCTGCGCAACAAGGCGTCCACCGGGGGAAATCTGTTGCAGCGCACTCGCTGCCCCTACTTCTACGACACGGCTGCGGGCTGCAACAAGCGGGATCCCGGTTCCGGATGCTCGGCGATCGGCGGGTTCAACCGGATTCACGCGATCCTCGGCGTCAGCGACTCCTGCATCGCCACCCACCCCTCGGACATGGCCGTCGCGATGACCGCGCTGGAGGCGGAGATCGAGCTGCTCGACGCCGACAGGTCGGTACGCCGCGTCGCCCTCGCAGACTTCTACCGGCTGCCGGGCGACACGCCGCACATCGAAACCGTGCTGCGTCCTCGCGAGATGATCACGGGCGTGCTCCTTCCCCCGCCCCCGTCGGGCCGGCAGGTCTACCGCAAGGTGCGAGACCGGGCGTCGTACGAGTTCGCGCTGATCTCCGTGGCGGCTGTCGTCTCGACCGATCGGGGAACGATCAGTGAGGCACGGGTGGCTTTCGGCGGTGTGGCGCACAAGCCCTGGCGGTCCATCGAGGCGGAGGCGGCCTTGACCGGCCGTCCCGCCACGATGGCCACCTATCGCGCCGCTGCCGAGGCCGCGATGCGCGACGCCGTGGGGCAGGGGCACAACGACTTCAAGATCGAGCTGGCCAAGCGCACGCTGTGCCGCACGCTGGCGCAAGCGGCTCAGGCGAGCTGAGGAGACGAGATGATCGGGCAAGCTCTGAACCGCGTCGACGGCCCGTTGAAGGTCACCGGCCGGGCCACCTACGCCTACGAGCAGTGGGGGGCCGGCCAACCTCTCTACGGGTTCATCGTCGGCGCGACGATCGGCAAAGGCCGCATCACCCGGATCGACACCGAGAGTGCCGAACGCGCACCCGGCGTAAAGATGGTGATGACCCATCACAATGCCCCCGCGCAGGGTGTCCGTGACGAGTCCATTCCGTTCGAATACTGGCGCGCCCAGCCGGTGCTGACGGGCCCCGACATCCACTATTACGGCGAGCCGGTGGCACTCGTCGTCGCCACGACCCTCGAGCAGGCCCGAGCGGCGGCCGATCTGCTCGAAGTCGAGTACACCGGCGGGCGGGGACGTTTCAACTTCGCCGAGCAGGAAGACGAGGTGTACATCCCGAAGGTGGTCAACGCCGGTCTCCCCACCGACACTGCGGTCGGCGATTTCGATGCCGGGTTCGACAGCGCGGCGGTCAAGGTCGACCAGCAGTACACGACGCCGTACGAGCTCTCGATGCCGATGGAACCGCACGCGTGTCTCGTGGAACCGCGCGACGAGGACCTGACCGTCTACGTCAGTTGCCAGATCGTCGACGCGGCGCGGGCCTCGGTCGCCGCCACGCTTCGGATCGACCCGGAGCGGGTCCACGTCGTCACCCCCTTCGTCGGCGGGGGATTCGGCTCCAAGCTGGGCATCCATTCCGAGACGATCCTGGCCGCGCTCGCCGCTCGCGAGTTGCGCCAACCGGTCAAGGTCGCGATGACCAGGCAGCAGATCTTCCAGCTCGTCGGCAACCGCCCCACATCCAGACAGCGGGTTCGACTGGGCGCGGAGCAGGACGGACAGCTGACCGCGATCGCCCATGACGTCACCATGCACACCAACCCCGACGTGGAGTACGCCGAGCAGACCGCCGCCACGACCCGCAGCCTCTACGCCGCGCCCCACCGGTTGACCAGCCACCGGCTGGCGCCGCTCGATCTGCCGCCCGGGACGGACGTCCGCGCGCCGGGCGAAGCGCCGGGCATGCTGGCGGTCGAGTCGGCGATGGACGAGCTGGCCCACGCGCTCGGGATGGACCCCGTCGAGCTACGGATCCGCAACGAGCCCAGCGTCGATCCCGAGCGAGACGTGCCGTACAGCGACCGGCACCTGGTCGACTGCCTGCGTGAAGGCGCGCGCCGGTTCGGCTGGGAACACCGCCCCGCAACCCCGGCGAGTGTGCGCGACGGGCGGTGGTTGGTCGGCTACGGCATGTCGGCCGCCATCCGCGGGCACTTCCAAGGGCCGACAGCGGTGCGGGTGCGGTTGGAGGCTGACGGCACCGCCGTCGTCCAGACGGACATGACCGACCTCGGCACGGGCACGTACACCGTCCTGACCCAGGTCGCGGCCGAGGGGCTCGGACTGCCACCCGATCGGGTGCGGATCGAGCTCGGGCGTTCCGATTTTCCCACCAGCTGGGGGTCCGGCGGCTCGTGGGGCGCCGCCAGCTCGAGCAATGCGGTGCATGGCGCGTGTATGGACCTGCGCAAGCAGCTCCTGGCCGCGCTGCGCGGCGACACGCGTTCCCCGCTGCACGGCCTGGACCCGGCAGACGCCGTGTTCTCCGATGGCAACGTGGCTATCGGCGGCGCGTCCGAGGCGCTGAGCGAGATCGTCGCACGCAACCGTCCGGAAGGTGTCGAGGCGGAGGGCGGTACCCGCTTCATGGGCGATGATCCGCACTACACGGACTACTCGATCAACACCTACGGGGCCCATTTCGCTGAAGTGGGGGTCGACGCGGACACCGCCGAGATCCGTCTGCGGCGGATGCTCGGCGTGTTCTCGGTGGGCCGCGTGCTCAATGCGAAGACGGCTCGTTCGCAGCTGATCGGCGGCATGATCTGGGGAGCCGGCGCGGCCCTCGAAGAAGAGGCCGTGGTCGACCTGCGATCCGGCGCCTTCGTCAACCGGGACTTCGCGCAATACCTGGTGCCGGTCCACGCCGACGTCCCCGGCGTCGACGCGGTCATCCTTGACGGGTACGACGACAAGGCCAACGTCCTGGGCGCGAAGGGCGTCGGTGAGCTGGGCATCTGCGGGGCCGGTGCGTCGCTCGCGAACGCGGTGTTCAACGCCACCGGCCTGCGCGTGCGCGACTTCCCCATCACCATCGAGAAGGTGCTGCCGGGTCTACCACTGATGGATGCCTGAATCCGTGACGACGGTGCCGGTTCGCCGGCCAGTGGGCGTGAGCCGGCGAAACCGGGACGGTCGCCGGCCCGACCGGATCAAGGCTCGTCCACGATCGGGTGTCCCGGCGCGCCGGCCTGTCCGGCAGGGGGCACTCTGAAGGAATGAGTGATCCGAATCCTGATCCGCACGACGGCCGCCGCGCCCAGCACGAGCGGACGGTTCCGCCGGGGGAGACTCCACCTGCCGAGAGCAGTACAGGGCCGGAAACGGGACCACGAGGTGACGTGACCCGGGGCTGGACCAAAGGACCCCTGTTTGCCATCGGGATCGTTGTCGTGCTGTGCGCCGCGTTCTTCTTGGTGTACGCCATCATCATCTTGGCGCGCTGACCGTACTGCACGAGCGGATACCGGCGGGACACCAGGCCGGCGCCAACTCGTCCGAGCCGTTGGGTTACTTGGGTCCCGTCCATCGGCTGCGTCCCGAGCCGTACTCGCGGGCGCGGTGAGCCCGGTGCCGTGTCGGGGCTCGACGTCGCCCGGGCCACATCCCGATGTGGTCCTGTCCCAGCTCCGGCATCGCTCCGGTGCTCGATGCCCGGTGCGGTTGTCCGGTCGACTCGGCCATACATGCCCCGGCCGCGCACCCCGCGCCTGTCAGTGGTTCGTGAGCGCGAGCCCCTCGACGGTGTCCCGCGCGCCGGTGACGGCCCCGGTCGGCACAGCGCCGTCCAGGGCGCTCAGCTCCGCTGTGGTCAGGGTGATGTCGGCCGCTCCGACGTTCTCCTCCAGATAGGCCCGCCGCTTGGTCCCGGGGATGGAGACGGCGCCCTGCGCCGCAACCCAGGCCAGGGCGATCTGTCCCGGAGTCGCCCCCTGCGCCGCGGCGATGGCACCGACCCGGTCCACGAGCGCGAGATTGGCGGCGATGCTCTCGGGTGAGAAGCGGGGCAGGCCCCGGCGCGCGTCGTCGGGGTCGAGGTCGTCGATGCTGCGGATGGCTCCGGACAGGAAGCCGCGGCCGAGGGGAGAGAAGGCGACCAGGCCGATTCCCAGCTCGTCCAGCACCGTCTTGATCCCGTTCTCCAGGAGATCCCGGCTGAAGAGGGACAGCTCCGACTGCACGGCGGTGATCGGGTGGACGGCGTGCGCGCGCCGGATCGTTGCGGCGGCGGCCTCGGAGAGCCCGAGGTGACGCACCTTGCCGGCCGTGACCAGCTCGGCCATGGCGCCAACGGTCTCCTCGATCGGGACGGCGGGATCGACACGGTGGAGATAGTAGAGATCGATGGTGTCCGTCTCCAGATGGCGAAGCGACCGTTCCACCGCTCGGCGGACGTGCTCGGCCCGCCCGTCCAGCGGTGTGCCGTCGGCGTCGAAGTCCATGGCGAACTTTGTCGCGATGGTGACCTCGGAGCGGCGGTGGCCAAGGGCTCGGGCGATGAGCTTCTCGTTCTCGAACGGCCCGTACGCCTCGGCCGTGTCGATGTGCGTCACTCCCAGATCCACCGCCCGGTTGAGAGTGGCCACCGCCTCGGTCTCGTCCCGTGCTCCGTAGAACGCACTCATGCCCATGGCGCCGAAGCCCTGCATCGGTACCCGCAGGCCGTTACTGCCCAGATCAATCGTCTTCACGGTTCGTCTCACTTCTCGTGCTTGCAACGGTTTCCGGTGGCACGCACCGTTACGGGACCTGGGATCCCGGTTCTCGCCCGGAGCAGGTGGTGCGGCGCGGCCACGTGCCAACCGTGCCTCCTGGAGTGCGCTCCAGGTCAAACGGAAGACGTGCCGCCCTGTGATGCTGCGCGGTCGGCGCCACCGGTTACGACGTCGCTTGACCTGGAGTGCACTCCAGGTTGCATAGTGGTGGGGTGGACGAGGTGATATTGCCCGATATATCTGTCAAGGTGCCGCCCCAGGGGTTGCCCATCGGGGAGGCGGCAGCTCTCTGCGGTCTGAGCATCGACACCTTGCGCTACTACGAGCGCGAAGGCCTGACGCTCCACCCCGCGCCGCGCTCGGCGTCCGGGCGCCGCCGGTACGGTGTCAACGACCTGGCGTGGCTGGCCGGGCTCGTCATGCTGCGGGAGACGGGCATGCCGATCGCGGACATCCGGCGGTACGCTGCGCTGGCCCGTCGGCAGGGAACCGACGCCGAACGGCTGCAGGTCCTCGAACAGCACCGCCGCGAGGTGATCGCGCGCATGGAGCAGACGCGGAAACACCTGGCCGCGATCGACCGGAAGATCGCTGCGTACCGGAACGTCATCGGAGTACAGGAACCGTGACACCCGGCCGCCTCCCTTGCGGCCGACGCAGCTCTCGGCTCTGATACCCGACGGCGCGCGTCAGGTGAGGCGATCACCGAGGGTGCGAGCGAGGAACTCGAGTCCTTCCCGGATTTCGATGCCGGGTTCGGCCGTGAATACGGTCAGAATCTGCGACGGTCGGAGTGTCACGACGACCAGGTCCAGTGCGCGACCTCGGGCAGGTCGTCGCCGTGTTCGCGGATCCAGTCGTGGTGGCGATTGCGGGCGTCCGCCATGGCCTCCCGGGTGGCGGCGGCCCGGGCACCGAGGTGAGGAACCCGGTCGATGACGTCCATGACCAGCCGGTAGCGGTCCAGGTCGTTGCGCACCACCATGTCGAACGGCGTCGTGGTGGTGCCGGACTCCTTGTAGCCCCGCACATGCAGGTGCGGGTGGGCGGCCCGGCGGTAGGCGAGCCGGTGGATCAGCCACGGGTAGCCGTGGTACGCGAAGATCACCGGCCGGGACGTGGTGAAGACCGCGTTGAACTCGACGTCGGGCATACCGTGCGGGTGTTCCGTCGCGGGCATCAGCCGGGTCAGATCCACGACGTTGACCACCCGGAACATCAGGTCCGGCAGGTGACGCCGGAGGAGGTCGGCCGCGGCCAGTACCTCCTGGGTGGGGACATCACCGGCACAGGCCAGGACGACGTCGGGTTCACGGTCGCCGTTCTCGGTTCCGGCCCACTCCCAGATGCCGACGCCGCGTGCACAGTGGGCACGCGCCTGATCCATGTTGAGCCAGTCGAAGCACGGTTGCTTGCCGGCGACCACGACGTTGACATAGTCCCGGCTGCGCAGCACGTGGTCGGCGATGGACAGCAGGGTGTTCGCGTCCGGGGGCAGATAGACGCGCACCACTTCGGGGCTCTTGTTGAGGATGTGGTCGACGAAGCCGGGGTCCTGGTGTGAGAAGCCGTTGTGGTCCTGGCGCCACACGTGCGAGGTGAGCAGGTAGTTCAACGAGGCGATCGGCGCGCGCCAGGGAAGCTGACGAGAGGTGTGCAGCCACTTGACGTGCTGGTTGACCATGGAGTCGACGATGTGGACGAACGCCTCGTAGCACGAGAAGAGACCGTGACGGCCGGTGAGGAGGTAGCCCTCCAGCCAGCCCTGGCAGGTGTGTTCGGACAGGATCTCCATCACCCGGCCGTCCCGGGCCAGGTGTTCGTCGGTGGGCAGCATCTGCTCCTGCCAGGCCTTGCCGCTGGCTCCGTAGACGGCCTGGAGCCGGTTTGACGCGGTCTCGTCGGGCCCGAACAGACGGAAGTCCCGGCGCTGCGCGGTATCCGCCATGATGCGCTCCAGCATCCCGCCCAGGACGCGGGTCGGCTCGTGCCGGGTCGTCCCCGGCTTGTCGACGGGCACCGCATAGTGCTCGAGCGGCGGCACAGGCAGGGTGCGCAGCATCCGGCCACCATTCGCGTACGGGGTGGCCCCGAGGCGGCGTTCACCCTCCGGCACGCACGCCAACACCTGCTCGGTGGGACGCCCGGTGGGGTCGAAGAGGTCTTCGGGACGGTAGGAACGCAGCCATTCCTCCAGCTGCGCGAGGTGAGCGGGGTTCTCCCGGACGGCGGGAAGCGGGACCTGATGGGCGCGCCATGTGCCCTCCACCGGCAGCCCGTCGACCTCGACGGGCCCGGTCCAGCCCTTCGGCGTACGCAGCACGATCACCGGCCAGCGTGCCCGACGGCGCTCTCCGCCGTGGCGTGCGGCGTGTTGGATGGCGCAGATCCTGTCCACGGCGGTGTCCATCGCGGCGGCCATGGCGCGGTGCACGGCTGCGGGGTCGTCGCCGCTGACGTGGAGCGGCTCGTGCCCCAGTCCGTGCATCAGCTGCTCGAGTTCGTCCTCGGGGATACGGGCCAGCACGGTGGGGTTGGCGATCTTGTAGCCGTTCAGATGCAGAATGGGCAGCACCGCGCCGTCGTGGACGGGGTCGAGGAACTTGTTGCCGTGCCAGGAGGCGGCCAGCGGGCCGGTCTCCGCCTCGCCGTCGCCGATCACACAGGCGACCAGCAGTGCCGGGTTGTCCAGCGCGGCTCCGTAGGCGTGGGCGAGCGAGTAGCCCAGTTCGCCGCCCTCGTGGATGGAGCCGGGGGTCTCCGGCGCGACATGGCTGGGCACGCCGCCGGGGAAGGAGAACTGCCGGAACAGCCGCTCCATCCCCTCCGTGTCCCGGGTGACGTCCGGGTACGTCTCCGTGTAGGTGCCCTCCAGCCAGGAGTTGGCCAGCACCGCGGGGCCGCCGTGCCCGGGGCCCCAGATGCACAGCACGTTCTGGGCGCGGTTCTTGATGATCCGGTTGAGGTGCGTGTAGACGAGATTGAGCCCGGGAGAGGTGCCCCAATGGCCGAGCAGCCGTGGCTTGATGTGCTCGGTGCGCAGCGGCTCTGCCGGCAACGGATTCGCCATGAGGTAGATCTGCCCGGCCGAGAGGTAGTTGGCGGCGCGCCAGTGGGCGTCGAGAGCGGCTGCCTCCTGGTCGGTGATCGTGCCGACCGAGTCCGGAGCGGTGGTCATTCGTGCCTCCGTCTGCGCGGTGAAGGGGGTGTTCTCTCGTCGGTACCCGATTCATCGGCTCACAGGCGTGAGCCCGCGGACCGTGAACGCCGAGCCCTTGCCGGACTCCCGGAGGAGCAGGAGCCCGATGGCGGGGAGGAGTGCCCCGGCATCGTTGGGCAGCTCCCTCTCGCACGGTACGAGCGCCTTGGGCGGCGCCCCCTGGAGCGCCGACACCCCGGGAACCCGCGGACCTGCGGCCGTCGGAGGCGGAGGCCGCCCGCGGGCATCCGGTTGAACGTTCCGAAGGGGCGGGAACATCAGCGCCGGTACCTGCCGAGTGGCCCGGTGCGGTCAGCGCTGCCCGGTTCACCTCCGGTGTCACCTGTGCCGACGAAGCTTCCGGGACGTGTCCAGCGTGCGCATTCCACGGCCCGGCGGCACCCCTGGCGGGACCGAACGGGCGACGACGTCCGTCGCGGCGGGAAGGTCCGATCGGTGGCCACCCGACGCGCCGATGCCGAGCGTGCCGATCCGCTGCGGGTCGAGCTGGTCGAGAGCGGCGAGGAAGGTCACCGCACTCCTGATGTCTTCTGCACGGGCGAACGGGTTCTCAGGCCGCCGCCTCCTCCTCGCATCCTGGACGGGTTCCGAGGTTGTCTCTCCTCAAGGAAACCGATCCAAGCGGCTGACCAGCATTCGGGGAGTGCGACTCCGGGATCAGCGCACGGTTGTGCGAGGGGAGTCGGCCCATCGGCGCCATCTGCGCACCAGGAGGCGCAAACGGCTGCACCAAAGGGCCCGTTGACGCTGCCAGGCACGGGAGCGGCGGCTGGAGGCGAGTTCGGCGAAGAGCTCGTCGTAGGTACGGGCGATAGGGCCGGGGTCGTAGCGGCGGGCGGTCGCGAGGGCGGCCTGGCCCATGCGGTGGCGTGCGCCTTCGTCGGCTACGAGGTCGAGCAGAGCGTCGGCGAGCGCCTTGCGGTCACCGACCGGCACCAGCCGGCCGTCCACGCCGTCGTGGATGATCTCGCCGGGGCCGAGCGGGCAGTCGGTGCTGACGACGGGGACGCCGCAACGCATCGCCTCGACGATGGTCATGCCGAAGGATTCCGCGTCGGAGGCGACTGCGACGATCGATGCCTGGGCGAACTCGTGTTCGATCGGCGAGCGGGAGCCCATCAACGTCGCCTGCTTTCCCAGGTTGTGGTCGTCGATCAGTTGCTGCAGTGGGTCCTTGTCGGTGCCCGTGCCGTAGATGCGCAACGACCAGTCGGGGTGCTGGGCGGCGACATCGGCGAACGCATCGATCAACAGGTCGAAGCGTTTGGCCCGGGTCAGACGGCCGGCTGCGGCGATGACCTGGGCGGTGCCGTCGGCGGGCGGGATATCCGTTTCGGGCACGCTGTTCGGCACGGCGAGGACGGGTACGCCCGGCAGCCGCATCTTTGCCCGGTACGCGTCGGCGTCTGCCTCGGTGGTGGTGACCACGGCGTCCAGGGTGCGGTAGTGGCGGGCGAGGTGGGCGCGCAGTTTCTTGCTGTGGGTGTCGTGGGTGAGGTGTTCCTGGGCGATGCGCAGCGCGCGGGGCGGGCCGCACCGCGCGAGGTAGACGTTGACGCCGGGCCGGGTGCCGATGATCACATCCGCGTCGCAGGTGCGCAGGTACTCCTCGGCCCGTAGGTCGGTGAGTCGGCTGTACTGGCGGTAGCGCTTCTCGGCCGCTGGGAAGATCTCGGCCGGCTGGTGCAGTCGTGGGTCGGCGGAGTCCTCGGAGTCCGGGCGGATGTCGACGAGGGGCACCACCGTCACGCGCGGGTCGACGGAGAAGCGGGGGTTCTCGCGATGGCGGAGCATGGAGGCGATTTCCACCTCGTGACGGTCCGCCAGCGCGGCGGCCAGATTGAGGGTGGTGCGGATGGTCCCGCCTATGCCGTAGACGTTGTGGATCAGGAAGGCGATCTTCACAGGGGCGATTCCATTCCTTGTCTGCCGACCGATTCCGGTGCGGCGAAGTCGAGCGGCGCGGCGGTCGCCGGGGCGGCTGTGCAGCGGTCCGGTTGCGGGGGCAGGCCCGCAGTAGTTCCAGGCCCAGCGGCAGCAGGGAGTGACCGACCCCGTGGGGGCGGCGTCGGCGAGAGGGGCACGCCGACGCGGAGCCGGTGGACGAGAGGCGGCTACTCGGCAAAGGTACTACACGTTGTAGAACTTCATTTCGGGGCGCCCGGGCGTGTGGCGCCGTGCGGCTGCGCCGAGAGCCCGGCGACGTGAGCGCGATCACTGACCGGCTCGCCGGGCCGTCCGGTCCGGCCGCCGGTGCTCGCGCTGCGGTGCGGCCCGAGCTGCGAGGGTGGCGCCTGCCTTGGGTGTGTATTCCTCTGCCTGCGTGGGTGGCGGCTCCCGCCCGAGCGACTATTCCCCAACTTCTACATCATGTAGTAGCTTCGGCCGCACCCGGGACCTGGTCCGAGCACCGGACCGTGCCGGGCGACAGCGTCCTCGCGCGCCTGGACTCCAGTCCGCTGACGAGGCCGAAGCAACTCCCGTCCTGCCCTCGCCAGCAAGGAGACTGATCGGCTGTGTCCTATCGCGACAACGTGGCGGGGGTGCGGACACTCCCGCCGTACCAGCACCCCGGACCGCAGGAGCCGGACGCCCGGCGGATCGTCATCATCTCGGCAGGTGTGGGCGCGGGACACAACGGCGCGGCCGACGAACTCGCCCAGCGCCTCCGGCGCGACGGATTCCTGGTCGACCGGCACGACTTTCTCGACCTGCTCCCGGCCCGGCTGGGCACACTCCTGTCCGGCACCTATCACCGTCTGCTGACCTGGGCGCCCACCGGCTATCAACGGATCTACGCGGCCACCGAGCACACGGGGCGCCCCGGACCCGCCGTGCGTGTCCTGTTCCGCAGCGCCGAGCGCCGCACTCTGCGGGTGATCCCCCGGGACACCTGTGCCGTCGTCTCCACCTATCCGGGAGCAAGTCAGGTGCTCGGGAGCTTGCGCCTGCGAGGACGCCTGGCCGTTCCCACGATCACCTATCTCACCGACTTCTCGGTCCACTCCTTGTGGGTTGCACCCGGCATCGACTCGCACCTGGCCACCCATCGGATACCCGCGCGGCAGGCCGGCGCGCAGGGTGCCGCCAGGGTCACGGTGACCGGCCCGGTGGCCGACCCGCGCTTCGCTCCCGCTACCGCAGCGGTACGAGGCGCGGCACGTGCTCGGTTCGGGCTTCCCGCACATTCCGCGCTGGCCTTGCTGGTCGCGGGCTCGTGGGGCGTGGGTCCCGTCGAGCAGGTGGCCGCCGAGATCCAAGACGGCGGGGTCGCCGTGCCGGTCGTGGTGTGCGGACGCAACCAGGCGCTGGCCGAACGGCTGCGCAGGACCGGCGTCAAGCATGTGTACGGGTGGGTCGAGGACATGCCCGCGCTCATGTCCGCGGCCGACGTGCTGGTGCAGAACGCGGGCGGCCTTACCTCGCTGGAGGCATTCTCCAGCGGTCTACCCGTCGTCAGCTACCGCTGCATACCCGGCCATGGACAGACCAACGCCGCAGCCTTGCAGGACGCCGGACTTGCCGCCTGGATACGCGAGCCCGCCCACCTCACCCCGGTGCTCACCGAGCTGCTCCACGGTCCGCGCGGCCGCCAACAGCGCATCCGGGGGCTGGAGTTGTTCCGGCAGGAAGGCGGTCCTGCTGAGGTCATCGCCGCAGCAGCGGGCCAGATCGCCACTTCCCGGACCGCGACGGTTCGGCGGAAGGCAGGCACCACAGCTCGCCGTCCGGTCAGGCTCGGCGTCCCGTTGATGGCCGCGGCCGCGGCCGCCACCGTCGTATTGGGCATAGGGACCCCGCTTGCCGAGGCATACGGCGACTCCCCGGCCCGATTCGGTGCCCTCTCCCACTTCCTGGACGGAGACCGGCGATGACGCCCGGCCGACCGGCCGGCACCATCCTGCGTGCCGGGGCGGTGGCGCTGCCCGTGCTCGCTGTTACCCATGCCGCGCCGGCCGTCTCCGCCTTCGGGTCGCTGCGCAACCGGCTCATGCCGCGCCTGGCCGGACAGGGACGGCTTGACCACGTCGCCCTCACCTTCGACGACGGCCCCGACCACCTGTCCACCCCGCACTTCCTGCGCCTCCTGGAGGCTTGGGAGCTGCGGGCGACGTTCTTCCTGCTCGGCTCGATGGCGGTGCGTTCACCCGGACTCGTGAGGGAGATGTCCGCGGCGGGGCACGAGATCGCTCTGCACGGCTGGGCCCACCGCCCGCTGCTATGGCGCGGCCCCCGGGCCACGTACGACGACCTGGCCCGCGCCCGCGACATGGTCGTCGGCCTCACCTGCACACCGCCCCGCTTCTTCCGGCCCCCGTACGGTGTCATGACCACCGGCGCGCACGTGGCCTGCCGCCGCCTCGGCCTGACCCCCGTCCTGTGGACCGCCTGGGGCGAGGACTGGCGGAAGCGTGCGACCCCCCGCAGCGTTCACGACACCGTCGTGGCCGACCTCCGCGGCGGCGGCACGATCTTGCTGCACGATTCCGACTGCACCTCCACCACCGGCTCCTGGCGCAACACCCTCGGCGCACTTCCCCGACTGCTGGACACCTGCCGGGAAAGCGGCTGGGATGTCGGCCCACTGCGCGACCACGGCAGGCACGTCCCGGAGGGCTGCGGCCGGTGACCGCTCCCATGCTCTCTACATGGCGTAGTAGCTTGGGTGTCCGGAAACGTGGTCGTGTCGTACAGATGACGGACCGGTGTGAAAGGCGGGGAGCGTGAGCGAGCAGGATGGCCCGGCGGCGGGTCGGCGTGCGCCCGGCGAGCTGGAGAGCGAAGTCCTGGCAGCCCTGTGGGCGGCCGGGGAGCCCGTCGGTGCGGGCGTCGTACGCGAGCAGGTGGCGGGTGATCCCGCCTACACCACCGTCCTGACGATCCTGTCCCGGCTGCACGACAAGGGACTGGTCACCCGAAAGCGCGCCGGGCGCGGCTACCTCTATTCCCCGGTACGCGATGAGGCCGGGCACGCGGCAGCCGGGATGCGCGACCTGCTGGAGCACGGCGGGAACCGTGCCGCGGTCCTGGCCCGGTTCGTCTCCGAGCTGCCCGCCGAGGACGAGAAGCTGCTGGAGCAGCTGCTGCGCGGACACGCGGAGGACTAGAAGGTGTGGATCGGCCTGTGTATGCCGCCGCTGGTCAGCACGGTCCTCGCGCTGACCGCGCCAGGGGCGGGCCGCCGTCTGCCGCCCCGCACCGCCGCCTGGATGCTCACCTCGGCCGCCGTCATCGCCGCGGGTTCCTGGGTGACGGGCCTGGCGATGATCGCTTTCACCCTGATCGGTCAGATTCCCGAGGTGGCCGAGGAGGGACGGTGGTCTCCGCACCTGCTGGCGGCCGACACCCCCATCGACTGGCCTGTGGCGGCCGCCTGCGCACTGGCCGTACTGGCATGTGCGGTGGCCTTGACGGTGGCGTCCTGGCGCCGGGTACGAGGGCTGGTCGATGCCTGGCGCGAATGCCGGCAGCTGTCCACGGCCGGTGACCTGGCCGTCCTCGACGATCCCGTCCCCGCCGCCTTCGCCCTGCCAGGAATCCCGGGCCGGGTCGTGGTCTCCTCAGGCATGCTGCAGGCCCTCACGGCCGACGAGCGGCCCGCCCTGCTGGCCCACGAACGTGCCCACCTGGCGTGCCGCCACCACCTGTTCCTCCTCGTGCTGCAGCTCGCGGCAGCGGTCAACCCGCTGCTGCGTCCCCTTACTCAGGCAGGCGCCTTCGCCCTGGAACGCTGGGCCGACGAGGAGGCCGGCGCCGCCCTCGGCGACCGTCCGCTGGTGGCCCGCGCCGTCGCCCGAGCAGCCCTCGCCACCAAACGCACCCGGCAACCGGCCATGGCTGCCACCGGTGGTCCGGTGCCCCAGCGCGTCCAGGCCCTGCTCGCCCCGCCCGCACCGCTGCGCCGGGGCCTGGTCATGGCGTTCGCCACGCTGATCGTGGTCTGCTCCGCCAGCCCGGCCCTGGCCGCCCACGACATGGATCGGCTGTTCGATGCCGCCATCCCCTCCCACACGCAGCTCACCCGGTAACCCAGGCCGAGTCAGGCCGGTCACGCGACGCTTCAGTTCACGACGGGCGGGCAGCGTGCTTCGCCTCTCCGTTCATGATCGGTTCCGCGTTCCTGATCGGTCGTGTCAAGATCTTGGCGATGCACGCCGGGATGGCCGCGTCCTGCTCGTGCGGGCGCGCCCGGTACGCGCTCGGGCTCTCGCCCACCAGCTCGGTGAACCGCGAGCTGAACGACCCCAGCGACGTGCACCCGACCGCGAAGCAGACATCCGTCACCGACAGGTCGCCGCGGCGCAGCAGGGCCTTGGCCCGCTCGATCCTGCGGGTCATCAGGTAGCTGTACGGCGTCTCCCCGAACGCGGCGCGGAAGCTGCGGGAGAAGTGGCCGGGCGACATGTGGGCCGCGCGTGCCAGCGCGGGGACATCGAGCGGCTCCGCGTAGTCGCGGTCCATCATGTCGCGGGTCCGGCGGAGCCGAACCAGGTCCGGTAGCGTCACCGGACCAGCATCGCACGGCCGCCTTGCGGTGCGGCACCGTCGCGGTGGGACAGGACTTACGCCACCCGGTGCGGGGGCAGGCCCGTGTGGCGGATCGCCCATCGCGCACACCGCTGCACCGGACGCCGCGGGCCGATCCTCGAAGGTCCGCCGGATCGTCGGCTCCCTCGCCCTGGGTCCTGAACATACGACGGAGGCTCGTTCGCCCTGCGGCCTGCTCACCTTCGGCTTCGGCGACTCGGCGCGAGGTGCGGTCGTCTCACCTATGGCCCGGTGGCCGCGCTGCCGGCACCACTGCGTGAGCTGTAGCCACGATCCGCGATGTCGAACACCGCCGACGTCGGGGCGGTTGCCACCGTGGGAGCATGATCCGCAGACACACGCACGGCAGCGCAGACGGAAAGCGGTGGCGATGACCTCGGACAGCCCTACCTCGCAGCGAGCAGTGTTCGGGACCTGGCCGACCCCGCTCGAGCCCATGCCACGCCTCGCCCGGGTAATCGGCCTCGGTGCGGGCGACCTGTGGGTCAAACGTGACGACCTCACCGGCCTGGGCGGGGGCGGGAACAAGGTACGCAAACTCGAGTGGACCTGCGGTGCAGCGCTCGCCGACGGCGCCACGGCTCTCGTAACCACCGGTGCGCCACAGAGCAACCACGCGCGTCTGACCGCCGCTGCCGGCGCCAGGCTGGGGCTCGACGTCGTCCTCGTGCTCGCCGGTGCACCGGGATCGTCGACGTCCGGCAACCTCGCACTCGACGGTCTCTTCGGCGCCACGGTCGTGTGGGCCGGTGATGTCGACGACGAGGCGCTCGACTCCACTGCCGAGCATGTGGCAGAGCAACTGCGGCGGCAGGGAGCCGTCCCGGCGCTGATCCCCTTCGGTGGTTCCAGCGTGCTGGGCGCTCGCGGTTACGCCGAGTGCGGGCGTGAACTCCTCGTCCAGGCCCCCGACCTGGCGACCGTCGTCGTCGCGGTCGGCTCCGGTGGAACCATGGCAGGACTCCTCGATCCGCTCGGGTCCGCGCGCGTGCTCGGCGTCCATTGCGGTGCCGTGACCGACCCTGCCCGGACCGTGTCCGAACTGGCCTCAGGCCTGTCCGGCACACACTGCGCGCCGGAGACGTTGAGCCTGCGGTCGGATCAGGTCGGCGACGGCTACGGCGCATTGACCGAAGCGGCCATGGCCGCCCTGACCCTGACCGCCCGCACCGAAGGCATCGTGCTCGACCCGATCTACACGGGACGCGCGATGGCCGGCCTGATCGCCGCGATCGAGGAAGGAGACGTGGTGCCCGGCCGACGCACGATCTTCCTGCACTCGGGCGGTATGCCCGGACTCTTCGGTCACGCCGCGACGCTCGCGAAACTGGAGGAGGCACTGACCTTCTCAAGTCCATAGACGACAGGTCACTCCTCGCCGTCCGGGGTGACCCGGACCGACTCGTTCCTGAATCGACGCTGTCCCGGGTTCAGGACATTGGCCAGGACATCGGCCCGCCGGCCACCTGGCCGTGCGACTGTGACGCACGTCTCGGGAACCCTGTGTTCGGAATCGACAGCTGACTGATGTGACGACAACTATGCGAGCCCGTATTCGCGCAGGGGATCCGCAGGCCTTCGCGGAACTCTTCGACGAGTACGCGCGAATCCTCTACAACCACGCCTTTCGGCTGACCGCGGACTGGGCAGCGGCCGAGGACGTGGTGTCCGCGACGTTCATGGAGGCATGGCGGGGCCATCAGCGGGTCGACGCCGATGGCGGCAGCCTGCGCCCCTGGCTCCTGGGCATCGCCACCAACCTGGTCCGCGCCCAGTCGCGCAGCAACCGCCGCTTCAAGGCGGCGGCTCTCGCCGCCGCCCGAGCAGAGACCCCGGTGGTCGATCACGCCGACGAGGTCGCCGGCCGGATCGACGACCGCCGGCGCCTGGCTGCCACCGCCGGCGCTCTGGCCGCGCTGCGGCGCACCGAGCGCGAAGTGCTCAGCCTGTGCCTGTGGCAGGGCCTCGACTACGCCACCACCGCCCAGGTCCTGGGCGTCCCCGTGGGAACGGTCCGCTCCCGTCTCTCACGGGCCCGGGCCAAGCTGCGCAAACTCGCGGATACGGAAATGCAGGCAGATTTCCGGGAACCCCGGCCTGCGGATCGACAGGTAAGAGGAGACCGCAACATCGCGGCCCGGCCCGTCCAGGAAGGAACCCGGTGAACATGAACCAGTCCCGTCTTACGCCTGATGAATGGCAGGAGACCGTGCGTCTGGTCTCCCTCGATGAAGCCGACTTTCCCGCGGGCCGCCACGCCTTCCACAGGGAAGAACTGATGAACTTCATCGACCAGGACACCCGGTCGGCCGCCTCGGCCACCACACCCGCCCCCACGGCGCCCGCGCGACGACGCGGGTTCATGCGGCCCCTGATCGTCATCCCGGCCGCCGCCTGCTCGCTGGCCCTGATCGCCGCCGGCGTACTCACCCTCACCGGCTCCACCAGCGGCCACAACTCCCTCGTCGCAGGGCCACCGCTCACTGCACAGATCGTTGCGGGAACCACCCAGGGTGTCCCACAGCTGCTCAACCAGATCTCGCTGGCCGCGGCGAAGCAGCCGACACCCACCGTGCGTGCGGGGCAGTACATCTACATCGAGAGCCAGGTCGGCACCACCTACGAGAAGACGGTCGACGACAAGACCACCGTGGTCAGCGACGGCATCCACCGCCGGCAGACCTGGCACTCGACCGACGGCGCCAAGGGCTGGCTCATCGACCCGGCCGTCTTCCCGCCCGGCGGCGGGACCCTCGACCACATCAACGAGAAGGGCGAGATCGAACCTGCACGGCTGGGCGGCCCGTCCTACGACTATCTCGCCACCCTGACCACCGACCCCGACACGCTCCTGGCGAAGATCTACAAGGAGACCGAGGGACAGGGCAACAGTCCCGACCAGGAGGCCTTCACGACTATCGGGGACCTCCTCAACGAATCCATGCCCCCCGCCGACCTCAACGTGGCCCTGTTCAAGACCGCGACCAAGATCCCCGGCGTGGTCCTGGTCAAGGACGCGGTGGACGCAGCCGGCCGCCACGGCGTGGCCGTCGCACGGCTCGACGAAACCTCCGGCGCCCGCACCGAATGGATCTTCGACGCCAAGACCTTCACCTACCTGGGCGAGCGCACCATCCAGGTCCGCCCCCACGGCGGCGAATCCGGCCGGATCAAGCCCGGCACCATCCTCTACACCTCGGCCATCACCGTGCGACAGGCCGTCGACGAGATGAAGCAGACTCCCTCCTCCGCCGCGTAGCACCGCGCCCGACGCGGGGTGTGCGTGCCTCGCCGCACGAGGCAGGCACACCCCGCGGCGCCGACCGATCGCGGAACGGCCCCGCCTGCGACCGCGCCAGATCTTCTCGGACGGTGACGAGGAATGGGTCGGCGCGTGCTGAGCGCCGAGGTGCCACCGGTGCAGAACTCTCGGCGCACCAGTGGATTCAGCGATCGATGACCCGCTCGGGGCAGAAGCGGGTGATATATAGCGCATATGCCCCGTTTCCGTCTTCCGCTCCCTGCTGTGATCGGGAGCGGTCGGCGGCCTTCGGCAGCCCGTGTGGCGCGCGCTCTCTCCCCGCGTGGCGCGCTCGCCCTGCAGAGCGTGGACGGTGCCCTGTCCTTCGCTGTACGTGCCGCGCTGGCCATGGCGTTGCCGGCGCTGCCGATGGCACTGGCCGGGCGGGCCGATCAGGCCGTCTACGCCATGCTGGGCTCCTTCACCACCACGTTCGGCCGCAACCTGCCCTACGCGCGTCGTGCCCGTGTCCTCGCGCTGGTCGCGGCAGCGATGACAGCGTGTGTGGGCTGCGGTTCGGCTCTAGCCGCGTGGGCCCATCCCGTGGACGGGGGAGCAGGCGCCGCGGTGGTGGTGGCGGCCATGGCCGTGGTGGCCGGTGCGGCGAAGCTCGCCTGTGACGCGGCACGTCTCAGCGGGCTGGGCGCGGTGTTGCTGCTCTTCTCCTTCGCCGTAGCGGCCAACGGTTCGCCGGCCCCCGCCGACATCCTTCCCCGGACCGCCCTGGCCGCATTGGGTGCGGCCGTGGCCTGGGTACTGGCTGTGTCGGGGTGGTTCGTGCACCCGGATCGTCCGCAGCGTCTCGCCGTGGCCGCGGCGTTGCGCGAGCTCGCAGAGCTGTTGGAGGCAACCGGCGCAGGGGACGGAAGTGGGCTCGTCCGGCACCGGGCGACAGCTGCTGTTCTGCAGGCGTACCGGACTCTTGGTCTCATGCCTCCGACAGCCGCCGAGTGGGGCGGCCGGGGCGGAACGTGCGTGCGTCTGACCGACCTCTCCTGGTCGTTGCTGATCGGTTCCGCCCGCCGGCCACCCGATGACCCAACGGGTCTGGCGCAGCACCTGCGCGGCCAGGTTCGCCTGCTCGTCAGCCGTCGCCACCGGGTTCCGCAATTGCTGCCGGAACTGTCGCGCCCGTCCGTGGTCGCCCAGGCCGGCATGGTCTCCGTGACCGGCCCCGAGCCGGTTCCGGCCGACCTCACCACCCGGCGCGCCGCCGAACTGCGCGCTGCGGAACTGGTGTCGGGGCAGCGTCACGGCGGCCCCGGCCACGCGTCGGTCCTGCTCATTCCCGCCCTGCGGATGGTCCTCGGCACCGGGCTGGCGGGAGGAATGGCCCTTCTCCTGGGCCTCGGCCACGGCTACTGGGCGGCGATCTCCGCCGCCGCGGTGCTGCACTCGATCAACGTCCGTACTGCGGCACAGCGCGCCGTCCAGCGCACCTTGGGCACAGTTGCCGGACTGATGCTCGCTCTCGGCGTGCTGGCGGCGCGCCCCGATCCCGTGGTGCTCGTCCTCGTGATCGTTGTTCTGGAGTTCATGCTGGAGTACGTCGTGGCCCGCAACTACGGTCTCGGCGTCGTCTTCCTCACGCCGCTGGCGCTACTGCTGAGCGATCTGGCCTCGCCCTCACCTGCCGGAGCCCTTGTCCAGGACCGGGCACTGAGCAGCGTCCTCGGGATCGTCATCGGTCTGGGCTGTGCGCTCCTGGTGGTCCATGACCATGCCGCGGTCCGAGCGGAACGCGCGTTGGCCGCATGCAGGGAGGCGTCCGAGCATGCGGAGCATACGTTGGACGACCGCTTGGAGCCGTCGTTCCCGATCGTCCAGACGCACCTCGCAGCAGCCGTGGTGGAGTTGCGTGAGGCCGACGACGCCGCGGCGGGCGAGCTCTGGCCGGCGGAAATCGATCCCACCGAATTCGCCGCCGCGGAGCAGCGTGCCTACCTTCTCCTGGAGCGGCTCGTCCGGTGGCGGTGACGCCACGCGGAGTTCCGCCCGTGCGTGACCCGCGCTCAGGCGGCGGGGCCGATGGTGACCTTGACGTGCTTCATGATCGGCTGATCGCTCTGGGTGCTGTAGTCGCCGAGCGCGCAGAGCACGTTCATCTCGGGCATGTAGCCGGCCGCGCAGCCGCGGGGGATGTTGTAGGGGATGGCGAGGTAGCCGCTGAGGGATCGCTGACTGCCGTCCTTCGCGGTGCTCGTGATGTCGACCGGGCCGAGGTCGGCGATACCGCGCTCGCGCATGTCGCCTCGGTTCATGAAGACGAGCGTGCGCAGGTTCTTGATGCCGCGGTAGCGGTCGTTGTCGGAGTAGATGGTGGTGTTCCACTGGTCGTGGGACCGCATGGTGCCCAGCGCCAGGGTGCCGGGGGCGGGGACGACGTCGGGCAGGACGGCGGTGGAGAACTCGGCGCGTCCGGACGGGGTGAGGAACACCAGCTCACGGGCGGGCTGCTTGATGCGGAAGCCGAGGGGCAGGCGCACGCGGCGGTTGAAGTCCTCGAAGCCGTCGAGGACCTGGGACATGGTGTCCCGGATACGGTCGTAGTCCTCGATGTACCAGTCCCAAGGCGTGGCGCTGTCGGGGAGGGCGGCCCGGGCCATGCCGGCGATGATGGCCGGCTCGGACAGCAGGTGCGAGGAGGCGGGGCGCTTCATCCCGATCGAGAGGTGGACCATGCTCATCGAGTCCTCGACGGACGTGCTCTGGATGCCCTTGCGCTGATGGTCCTTCTCGGTACGGCCGAGGCACGGCAGGATGAGGGCCCGGCGGCCGTGGACGACGTGGCTGCGGTTCAGCTTGGTGCTCACCTGGACGGTCAGGTCGCAGTTGCGCAGCGCCGCGTAGGTGTAAGGGGTGTCGGGCGCCGCGAGGGCGAAGTTGCCGCCCATGCCGACGAACACCTTCACATCGCCGCTGTGCATCGCCTTGACCGTGTGGACGGTGTCCAGGCCGTGCTCACGGGGCGGCTCGATATCGCAGACCTCGGCGAGGCGGTCCAGGAACTCGTCCTCAGGCCGGTGGTCGATACCGCAGGTGCGGTTGCCCTGGACGTTGCTGTGCCCTCGGACGGGGGAGGGGCCCGCTCCTTCCCGCCCCAGATTGCCGCGGAGCAGAAGCAGATTGACGATCTCCCGGACGGTGTCGACGCCGTGCTCGTGCTGGCTGATGCCCAGGCACCAACTGACGATGCTGCGGTCGGCCTCGCCGTACACGCGCGCCGCTCCGAGGACGTCGGCGCGGCTCAGCCCGGACTGGTGCTCGATCTCCTCCCACGAGGTGGTCTCGCACAGGGCGCGGTATTCCTCGAAGCCGGCGGTGTGGCGGTCGATGAACTCCCGGTCCAGAGCCTTGGGGTCGGATTCGGAGTGCTCCAGGATCGCCTTGGCCATGCCGCGCAGCAGGGCCATGTCGCCGCCGATGCGGGGCTGCAGGTTCAGCGTGCTGGTACGGGTCGTCTTGAAGAGCGCCATGTCCGTGAAGTCGTGCGGGACGATGGTGCATGTGGCCGCCGCCTCGACGAGCGGATTGATGTGCACGATCTGGGCGCCGCGGTGGTAGGCCTCGGCGAGGGCCGTGAGCATTCGGGGCGCGTTGGATGCGGCGTTGACTCCCAGGATGAACAGCGCGTCGGCGGTCTCCCAGTCCTGGAGGTCGACGGTCCCCTTACCGGTGCCCAGGGACGCATAGAGGGCGCGACCGCTGGCCTCGTGACACATGTTGGAGCAGTCCGGCAGGTTGTTCGTGCCCAGTTCACGGGCCATCAGCTGGTAGAGGAAGGTGGCCTCGTTGCCGAGCCGGCCGGAGGTGTAGAACGATGCCTGATTCGGGTTGTCCAGCTCGCGCAGAGCACGGCCGACCACCTCGAACGCGTCTTTCCAGCAGATCGGGACGTAGTGGTCCGAATCGGGGTCGTAGACCATCGGTTCGGTCAACCGGCCCTGGTTCTCGAGGTCGTAGTCGCTCCACCCGGACAGCTCGGTCACCGAGTGGGCGGCGAAGAACTCGCGTCCGACCCGCTTGCGTGTCATCTCCCAGGTGACGTGCTTGATTCCGTTCTCGCAGATGTCCAGGTGCAGCCCCTTGGTGTCGTCCGGCCATGCGCACCCGGGGCAGTCGAACCCGGTGTTCTCGTGATTCATCCGCATGATCGCCCGTGGGCCGTCCACCAGTGCGCCCTCGCGTACCAGGAAACGGCTCACGCTCTTGGCTGCGCCCCAGCCCGCAGCAGGGTGGTGGTAGGGGCGAAACTCCGGATTCCCCTCGGGGGTGGGCCCCACATCGGGCTCCAGGCGTTCCCGCTCATCACTGTCGGCGCTCAAGACTCTCGGCCCTTCCACCATGTGGGCATGCGTTGACAAAACGGTACTTTCAGGCAGGCTATGTCCGTTGATCAATGGACGCCACTCGACTTTCGCAGCCGCTGCTACGCCTGTGGCTGAGCGTGTGGTTCCGCACGCCGCAAGACCGAGTGGTGCGGCCCGGGGAGGTCTCCCGAGGGGACGCGTCGTCGTGCTGCAGGGCTGCCGTCCGGTTCGCACGCGGATACTCTGACGCCGTCCTCTCTGTTCGCTTCGCGTCTCATTGGTCGACGGGAGTCACATGGGCGTAGCTCAGCCCGTCGTCACGCCGCCGTCCCGGGCGGCTGTCTTCCTGGTGCCCACCGTGGCGCAGGGTGGTGAGGCCACCGTGGGGGAGGGGCTCCCGGAGCGGGCGGGTTCGACCTGCTCGGTCGCGTTCCGTTCCCCCAGGACGTCCTCGCCCGCGTCGGCGACGACCCGGCCGCGGCTCACCTGGGCCGGATGCTGGACGGCTCCCCGCTCCGGGCGCCGGCCCTCAGCGGCGGCAGCGTCCTGTCCACCCGTGGCGGCGACTTCGGGCTGCTCCTCGGCCAGGACATGGCAATCGGTTGCACGGGGCACGGCGCGAGCGGTGTCGAGTTGTACTTCCACGAGATGCTGACGTATACGGACGAGGCCATGGTCGTACTCGAAGCCTCAGACCCTTCACAGAGCTGCCGAGGTAGTCATTGTTGAGGCCCATGAACCGCTGGTTGCCGCTTTCCGCCGTTCCTCGACTCGCCGGTGCGACAGTGGTCGGAGCGGTGATCGGCTCGGTCGTCGGTGTACTGACCAACACACCGCTGGGCATTCTCGCCGGTATCGCCGCGGCGGAGACGAGCTTCGTCGTCGCAGGGTGGGTCGTCCTGTGGCCCATGGACGCCGCCACCACCCATCGCCACGTCCGAAGCGAGGAGTTCCGGCCCGTCACTGAGGAACTCGTCGTCGTCGCGTCCGCCCTGTGCGGACTGGTCGGCATCGTGATGCTGCTCCTGGTCGGCGACTCGGGCCTGAGCCACGCCGCGGCCGCGACGGCGCTCTGTGGCGTGTTCCTGGCCTGGGCGGCACTCCACCTGATGTACGCCACCCGATACGCGTACCTCTATTACCTGACTCCCGAAGGCGGGATCGACTTCAATTCCGACGACCCGCCGCAGTACAGCGACTTCCTCTACTTCAGTTACAACCTCGGAATGACCTATCAGGTCTCCGACACCGACGTCTCAAGTTCCACGATCCGCGCGGTCGCCCTCCGGCACTGCCTGCTGTCCTATGTCTTCGGCGCCAGCATCCTGGCCACCACCATCAATCTCGTCGCCGGAATCGTCACGGGCTGATGAGTGTCGCAGGCCAACTCCGACATTTTTTACGCTACCAGGCAAATCGCCACACTGTGGTGGCGGGCCGGAGCCATGGGCCGGGGCCCTCGCCTGACGTTTCCAGGAGGCGTCTGACCAGATTCTCCTGGGCGAGGGCGTTGGAGGAGCAGCGGGTGCCGAGGGCGCGCGGCTCGCCCGGCTTCCGCTGTTCGGTACTTCGGGCCGGACACCCTTGCCCGGGTGTCCGGCATCCTGGCCGCCTGCTGGGGAGTCAGCCGAGAGGGTTGCCGTTCTCACGCAGAGCGGCGAGGGCGGGGGCGTACATACGAGCCTTGATGGTGCCGAGGGTGTCGCCGGCCTTGCTCACCTGCGCCTGGGCGATCTCGATGGCGGTGGAGCGGACGGCATCCTCGTCCACCGCGCGGTCGACGATTCCGGCGGCCGCGGCGTCGTGACCGCCGAAGCGGCGGGCGGTCACCATGGCCTCATGTGCGGTCTGCGGGGCCAGTCGGGCCTGGATCAGCGCGGACATGCCCGGGGTGAAGGGAATGTTGATATCGGCCTCGGGCAGGCACCAGTAGCCACGGTCGGCGCGCATGACGCGGAAGTCGTGAGCCAGAGAGAACATCGCACCGGCTGCGAAGGTGTGCCCCTGGAGCGCGGCCACGGTGATCATCGGCAGGGACAGCACGCGCGCGAAGAGCGCGTGGACGGAGCCGACGTACTCCTGGTGCTGATCGGAGTGGGCCGACAACCAGTCCAGGTCCAGGCCGTTGGAGTAGAACTTGCCCGTCGCGGCAGTCACCAGAGCGCGCGGCCCCTCCGCCTTCTCCACCTCGTCCAGCGCGGCATTGGCGGAGGCGACCCAGTCGGGGTGGAAACGGTTCTCACCGTCCCCGAGGTCGAGGACGAAGACGTTGTCGTGGCGGTCGAGAGTGGGCATGGTCGCTCCTTCGAGTCGGATGGGGTCGGGGCGGAGACAGGTCATGGCCGTGGTGCCTGACCTTGATCGGGGCGGTCACGCAACGCGTGGGCCAGCAGGTCATGGATTTCGACGGCGGTCGCCTCCATCGGGGCGGTGCTCTGCTCGGCCCGGCACATGATCACCGCGCCTTCGAGTGCCGCGATGATGAAAGCGGCCAGCCTCTTGCTCCGCTCCTCGGGCAGGCCGTGCCGGAGAAACAACGCGGCAAGCGCCTGTTGCCAGCGGGCGAAGACCGCGGCCGCGGAGCGGGTCAGTTGAGGAGCGTCGTCGTTGGTCTCGACTGCGACCGCCACGATGGGGCAGCCGGCCCGGAAGTCGCTGTCGACGAGTCGGTCGCGCCACAGCGCGAAGAACGCGTCGATGGCCTCCACGGCGTCATCAGCCTGCGTCGCGGCCTCGATCAGTCCAGCGACGAAGTCGCCGGCGAGTGCCACCGCCTCGTCGATCAACTGCGCCCGCCCGCCGGGAAAGTGGTGGTACACGGAGCCGCGTGGAGCACCGCTGTGAGCGAGCACGCGATCGATGCTGGTGGCTCTCGCCCCGTACTCACGCAGCAGCGCGGCGGCACTGAGAACCATCCGCTCACGGCTGTCGCTCTTGCGCGGGCTCACGCGCCCACCACCCCAGCGGCTGCGAGGCGGCCGGCCGCGTCTGCAGCGGATGAGCGATCGATCACGCCGTGTGCCTCCTGTCAGTGACGAGCACTGTCCCGAACTGGTCTACCTATCGGTAACTTATGTTGCATGTCATAGAACATGCAAGGGTCCGCAGGTCTCTCCGAGTGGGAGGGCGCTCGCTGCCCCTGAGCGGCGCCGTCATCAAGGATCACTCACGAAGAAGAGCATCGACGCGAGTCTCACCGAGGCAGTAGGGCTCGACCGACAGCACCACGCGGCATCCGGCGGCGGCTCTGGCCGACACGCTGCGGAAGGCCGGTGTATGCGAGGAGAGATGGATGGCCCGGACCGGCCGATGCGCCGACGGCCGTGGAGACCGTCGGCAAGGACAGGCGCTCGTCGTGGGCGTCCCAGCCTCTCTCACCCGCAGATCCGCACGGTCGTCGGCCGCACCGGCATGAAGACGATCGCAGTCCTACCTGCAACAACGGCCCGTGGGGAGGGGGTTGCTGCTGATGGGTGCAATGACAGCGCCTCTCAGTGGGTGGGTGCCGCGCTTACCCGTACGACCTGGCTCGCCAGAGGTCGGGCGGTGAGGTGGTGCAGCGTCACTGCAGGGCAACGGTGCAGCGACCGCTCACGGGATGAGATCGAGCTGGCGCAGCATGCCGAGTTCGTCGCTGCTGCCCCACCGCTCCGCGAGTTTTCCGTCGGCGAACCTGCCTATCTGCATGCCCCGGTATGACACCTTCTTCCCGGTCGGACTGTGTCCCATCAGTTCACCGAGGTGTGTCCCGCTGATGGTGTAGGCGAATGCCAACTCGTCGTCCGTGGTGACGAGATGCTCGACATCGACATGCAGGTCGGGGAAGGCCGCCCTGATCTCGGCGAACATGGCCTGATATCCGGCCGGACCCGGAACCTGGCCGGGAGCCGGATCGTGATCGACCGAGTCGGTTGCCACGAACTTGACCAAATCCTCCAGATTGCCGCTGTTCACGGCCTCGGCGATAGCGTTCTGGGCAGCGAGGTTTTCGTCGCGGGACATGGCTCTCCTTCGACGCTGTACGGGGAGATCTGGGCACCGTGCATGCTGAGGTCGACGGCGAATACGTCGGCCCCTATTTCAACGTAATGAGTCCCCGGTCCGTACGCCTGTTCAGCGGGTGTACCTCAATCCCGGGACAGCCCTCAGGAAGACGTGGTCGTCATCGCGATGTCGCGTGTGGGCTTCGCCGCGTACGATGGCTACAGGCCGAGTTACGTACAGCCCACCTGCTCAAACGGGGATCGCAGTACCCCAGGAGCACCGGTCGCTCGTGGCCTACCCGGCCGGTGACGAAGCCGCCTTCATCACCGTGACGTCCTGGCCATGGGCCGAGGCTGGAATGCCCGCTGAGCGGTCGCATCGTCCCCGACAGTGAACAGGCCATGGAAGGTCAGGGGCTATGACGCGCCCAGCCGACGTCGGACCCGGTGCCGAGCAAAGGCCGGATGCCCCCTCGCACGGCATCCGCGGTCTGCCGGCTCCTGCGGTGGCGGTGATCGACGGCGACGGTACGGTCCTGGCGTGGGCCGACGGGGCGCGACAGCTTCTCGGCCACCGAGCCGAGGACGTCGTCGGGCGGCCCGCGGTGCGCCTTCTGGCAGGCCGGCAGGAAGGTACGGAGGGGGGATCCTGTCTGCCGCCCCGGGCGCACGGCCCGGCGTGGAGGGAGTGGACGGGCGAACACGAACACGAGCAAAGGCCACGTGCGCTGGTGGACGTCCGGCATCGCGATGGCCGCATCCTGCGGGTGCAGCTGGAGACCAGTGCGCTGACCGGAGCCGACGGTGAGAGATGCTGGCTCCTGGCGGCGACGGACATGCCGGACGGCGACGCGCGGCAGAAGGCGGGCGAGCCCGCCGTACGGGCGCTGCTCGACCGCTCGCCGTTCTCGGTTGCCGTCTGGGACACGCGGCTGCGTTGCGTCTGGCTGAACCAGGCGTCCAGACGGACGGTGGGCCTGCCCCCGGACGGCCGCCCGGGACTCTTGTTGCGTGAGGCGCTGCGGGGCTTCGACCTCGCCGCGGTCGAGCCGGTGATGCGGGGGGTCCTGGCGTCCGGTGAGCCGGTCACCGGCCACGAGGCGCGCTGGGTCTCCCCGGGCGGGGGCCGGGGAGCCGGCCGGGAAGTCGTCTTCTCGTCCACCCTCATCCGCCTCGAGCGCGCGGACGGTACACCCCTCGGGCTGTGCACGGTCTCGACGGACATCACTCAGAGGTGGACGCGCGAGCGCATGGCGCTGATGAGCAGGGCGGCGAGGCGCGTCGGCACCACACTGGATGTGATGACGACCGCCCAGGAGCTCGCGGACCTGGCCGTCCCGTCGCTCGCCGACTACGCCACGGTGGACCTGGCCGAGTCGGTGCCCCTCGGCGGCGAGCCGCTGGAGCGGATGCGGCCCGGGGACTCCGGCATCCCCGTGTTCCGCCGCGCGGGACTGGCCTCCATCCACGAAGGTGCGCCGGAGGCCGCCTTCGCCCGGGGCGAGCCGGTGTTCGTGCCTCCGGAATCACCCTTCCTGTACGTGCTCCACCACCGCGAGTCGCATGTGGAGCCCGTGATGGACACCGGGTCCGGCAGCTGGCTCGCCGGGGATCCCAGGCGAGCCCGGATCATCCACGAGACCGGCATGCACTCCGTCATGATGGTCCCCCTCATGGCGCGCGGCACCATTCTCGGCATCGCGGTGTTCGTCCGTACCGAGAACGTCGCTCCGTATTCGCGGGACGACCTGCTGCTGGCCGAGGAACTCGCCGTCCACGCGTCACTGAGTCTGGACAACGCCCGCCGGTACACCCGCGAGCGGGCCGCCGCTCTCGCGCTCCAGCGGAGCCTGTTGCCCGGCGCGTTGTCCGGCGGCAACACCGTGGAACTGGGTTGGCGTTACCTGCCGTCGGACCGCCACGAGGGCGTCGGAGGGGACTGGCTCGACGCCATCCACCTGCCGGGCGGGCGGATCGCCCTGGTCGTCGGAGACGTCATCGGGCACGGCATCAATGCGGCCGCCACCATGGGCCGTCTGCGTACGGCGGTGCTTACGCTGGCCGCCTTGGACCTGCCGCCGGCCGAGCTGCTCGTCCACCTCGACGAGGTGGCCACCCAGCTGACGGGGGAGGCCGCCCGGTCCGGCGACCCCGCCCCGCCGATGGTAGGGGCCACCTGCATCTACGCCGTGTACGACCCGGCCACCCGGGTGTGCTCCTTCGCGCGTGCCGGACACCCGCCACCGCTGCTGGTCTCCCCGGACGGCCAGGTCACCACGCCCGACACCCCGGCAGGCACGCTGATCGGCGTCGGCCTCGGCTCGTTCGAGTCGGTGGACGTGGAGCTGCCGGAGGGAAGCCTGATCGTCCTGTTCACGGACGGGCTCATCGAGACGCGGAGCTCCGACATCGACGCCGGACTCGACCGGCTGGCCACCGCGTTGCGGCACGCACCATCGGAGCTGGACGACCTCTGCTCCCAGGTGATCACGGAGATGGCGACGACATCGAAGCCGGAGGACGACATCGCGCTACTGGTCGCCCGCACCCGCGTTGTCGGCCCCACCATGAACACGTCCGAACCTCGATCCGGGATATGAGGAACGACTCAGCCGGCCCGATGCGTGAGACCTGCGCCGGTCCGGGGCCGTCACGGCATCGTCGTCACGGCACGTCGCTTGACCAGGATGACGCCGGTGGCAATGAGGTTGCCAGGACGGAAGTTGCCGCTGCAGAGATCCATTCGGTGGCCTGTGGAGCAAGGGCGCGGGAGTGCTGCGCTGCGGCGCGGATCGTGTCCGCGGTTCCGGTTCCGCGATACAGGCCGAGGATCCGCAAAATACCTTAGAGTAGTGATATGTACCAATAATGTGGCCTTATGTCGCCCGACCGAGTCGGACCGGCAGAACACCATGAAGGCCGGCCCGGCGGGCGCACTCCAACGGCTGCACGGCGAACCGCCGGTACGCAGCCCGCCGACCACGCCGCCCGCCTGGATGGGCGAGGGCAGGGCGATCCGGCCGGTGAGGTCCGGTGGAACGCGTACTGATCGTGCCGAGTGTGTCCCGGTCGCTGCAGATCTACGAGAGGTGGTGCCATGTACGGGATCGCCGATATGGGGGGAACCGAGGGGTGGGGTCCCACTCATCCGCCACGCGCCGACGAGCCGGCCTTCCCGGAGCCCTGGCAGGGCCGGGCGTTCGCACTGACGCAGCTGTCCAAGCAGCTGGCCGGACTGAACGTGGACGCCTTCCGGCATGCGATCGAGCGCTTGGACCGAACTGCCTACCTGGCCGACGGCTACTTCGGCCGCTGGCTCAACGCAGCCGAGCTGATGCTCACGGAAAGTGCCATGCTGGCCCCGGCCGCGATCGACGCCCGGGCCCGCAACCTGCGCGGCGAGCAGGTCGAGGAACCGCCGATCCCCGAACCCGCCAAACCCGGTTACGCGCCGACCGCCAAGGGCTCGCTGCGCACCGTGGACGCGGCGCCGGCGTTCGCCGAGGGCGAGCGGGTGCGTGCCAAGAACATGTCGCCGACCGGACACACCAGGCTGCCGGGCTATGTGCGCGGACACACCGGAGTCGTCGCGCTCATCCAGCCGGCCTCTGTCCTACCCGACACGAACGCGCACTTTCAGGGCGAGAACCCGCAGTACGTGTACTCGGTGCGATTCGACTCGCAGGAGCTGTGGGGTGCCGACGCCGAACCGTTCACACTCACCATCGAGATGTTCGAGAGCTATCTGGAGAGGACCGCATGACCGCCGGCGAATCCGCTGAACGCATTCCCGCACCACTGCGTACCGAGGCTCTTGAGCAGCTGCTGACCGAGAGGGGCCTGGTCGACCCGAACACGCTGGACGCGATCATCACCAACTACGAGACCAACGTGGGCCCCCTCAACGGAGCCAAGGTGGTCGCCAAGGCATGGACCGACCCCGAGTATCGGCGGTGGCTGCTCGACGACAGCACCGCCGCCATCAAAGAGTTGGGCTTCATCGGGGTGCAGACCGAGCACGTCGTTGTCGTCGAGAACACCGCGACCAGCCACAACGTGGTGGTCTGCACGCTGTGCTCGTGCTATCCGTGGCAGCTGCTCGGCCTGCCGCCGAGCTGGTACAAGGACCCGGCCTACCGCGCGCGGGTGGTCAAGGAGCCGCGCAAAGTGCTTTCCGAGATGGGGCTCGAACTCGCCGACGACGTGCAGATCACCGTCCATGACTCCAGCAGCGAGGTGCGCTGGCTGGTACTGCCCGAGCGCCCGGCCGGCACCGAGGGCCTGTCCGAGGAGCAGCTCGTGCCGCTGATCACCCGCGAGGCGATGGTCGGCGTCGCCCGGATCGAGGCGCCGTGACCGCCCCGCTGGACATCGAGGGACCGGCCGCGCCGCCGCGTTCCAACGGCGAGCTGGTGTTCGCCGAGCCGTGGGAGAGCCGTGCCTTCGGCATGGCCGTCACCCTCTACGAGGCAGGCGTGTTCACCTGGCCACAGTTCCAGGCGGCACTGATCGCCCGGATCGCACGCTGGGAAGCGGCCCCGACCGAGGGCGCGCACTGGAACTACTACCAGCACTGGCTGGGCGCACTGGAAGACGTGCTCGCCGGAGGCGGCGCCGTGCCGGCCGGCGAGGTCACCACCCGCGCCCGGACACTGGCCCAGCGCCCCACCGGCTACGACCACGACCACCGGCACTGACTGGCAATCACCTCGAACCGGGCCGCCCGTGGCCGGTCGCCGGCACTCGTGTGCCATGAGAGGCCGTACTTCACCGGAGTTACGCCGAATCGGTACCCGTACCGCAATCGCGGTACTCACCGCGCCCTGTCGACAAGATCCACGGCGTGCGGGTGCATTACGCTCTGGCTTCTCCTGCGATGGCCGGGGAACCCATTCGGCCGCACCATGAAGCGCCTGCGGAGCAAGGCAACGCCGCATTCCGTCGAACGCATCGGCGCCTGTTGGTTCAAGACCAGCGAACCCGAAGGAAGACTCCGATGAAGGCATTCCAAGCTGTCACCGACGCGATCGCCGCCGAAGGGCTCGACCACTTGTTCGCCGTGATGGGGGATGCGAACCAGGACCTGATCGTGGACCTGGGCGAACGGCACGGTGCGACATTCGTCCACGCCCACCATGAATCCAGCGCCGTCGGTATGGCCGACGGCTACGCCCGGTTCAGTGGCAAGCCCGGTCTCGCGTCGGTCACCCAAGGCCCGGGCTACACCAATGCCACGACCTCGCTGGTGGCCGCACGGCTCCACCGCACACCCCTGATGCTGATCGCCGGACACGCCTCCCTCCGTGACCCGTACAACCCGCAGGGAATGGTGGACCAGCAGGCACTCGCCAGACTCACCACCGAGGCCACCGTCCGACTGGAATCGGTGCACAACGTGGACTACTGCCTCGGGGAGGCATTCCGTCAGATCAAGGTGCGGAAAGGGCCCTTCATTCTGAATCTTCCCCAGGACGTCCAGCAGACGGAGATTCCGGATCCCGGCTGGACGTACCGGCCCATGTACGCGCCCAACACCCTCCAGCCGCCGCGTACGCAGGATGTCGAGGAAGCGGTCAGGCTACTCGCGTCAGCCCGGCGGCCGACGATTCTCTGCGGACTCGGGGCGCGAAACTCCGGCGCGGAGTCCGAGGTACGCAGACTGGCCGAGCATCTTGGCGCACCGGTCGGAGTATCCATTCTCGCCGCCGGATTCTGCGCGGATCATCCGTTGTATCTGGGAGTCAGCGGCGGACTGGGTTCCCATCTGACGGTGGAGACACTCGCCGAGAGCGATGTGATGGTGGTCGTCGGCGCCAGCCTGAACGAATGGACGACCGACTTCGGGAAGATCCTGGCGAATGGGAAGAAGATCATCCAGATCGACGACCGGCCGGACGCATTCGGCTGGTTCGCCCGTGTGGCCGTCGGAATGACGGCCGACGCCGGAACGGCCGTGGCAGCCCTCGCGGACCGGCTCGCCGAGACGGCGGACGCACGCCGGCCCGACCCCGGGCTCGTACAGAAGCTCCAGGACGACCGGAAGCCGACGACGCTTCAGTACGACGACGGAGACGCGACGGATCCACGCAGGGCGGTACGGCACCTCGAGGACGCACTGCCGAAGGACGACCGCATCCTGGTGATCGACGGCGGTCACGCGGCCATGGTCTGCGTGAAGATCCTCACCGTGCCGCGCGCGGAAAACTGGGCGGTCGGCTGGGACTTCGGTGCCGTCGGCCAGGGCCTGGCCCTCGCCATCGGTGCCTGCTTCGCACGCCCCGGGCAGCGTGTCACGCATACGACCGGGGACGCCTCGTTCATGATGAACGTCGCCGATTTCCATACGGCCGTCCGCCACAAACTGCCGCTCACTGTGATTGTCTTCAACGACAACGCGGTGGGCCAGGAGAAGCACGATCTGGTCCACAAGAATCTGAATGCGACCTACGCCGACATGCCGGAGCCCGACTTCGCGAAACTCGCAGCAGGATTCGGTGCCAAGGGCTTCACCGTACGCAAGCCCGACGACCTCGGCGAGATCGACCGAGCACTGGCCGTCGAGGACGGCCCGGTCCTGGTCGACGTACGGATCAACGGCGACGTGGAACTGGCGGCAAGCTGGGAGATCGCCAAGCACCTCAGCTGACGGCCGGCACGATGACGTAAGCGCCACGGTGAAGCCGGACAGCGGTGTACCGGGCAGCCGTGTGCGCCCCATCCTGTCTGCGATGTCCGAACGACACCTGGGCAGGCTGTTCGGCTGCGTCAGGCGAGGTAGGCCGATATCGCCAGCGTCTCGGCGAGGACTCGCCACAGTGCCCAGGCACCCACACGACTTGCCACATTGCACAGTGTCTTCTCGGTGCACGCGGTCGGTTTCCTCTGCCAGGCGCTCACGATCAGGTAGTGGAAGCCGAGACTGCGGGTGAAGGTGAAGCGGATGTGCAGGCCATCACCCAGAACGTGGCCGGGCAGGGTCGCGATCTGAAGGTGGTCGTACTCGATGGCTTCCACCCGGACCGGGTTTCCACCCAGCAATGCGCACTCGTCCTTCGGGTGGATCCGGGTGGGACATGCGCCGCGCACCGAGAACAGCCAGAAGTTTCCGGTGAGCTGCTTGAGCACATCGTGGGGGCTGGTGAAGGGGTGGATCCCTAGGGAGTAGATGTACTGATACAGCCGGTTCGAGTCGTGGCACGAAGCAGGGTTCGCGTTGCACTCCTCGGACCTGTGCACGGGACCGCCCGCGCTCTCGTCACTCCGCTGAACAGGGGGAGCGGCCCGGCGTGCCCCGGCGTGCGCGGCCGGCGGTAGCGCGGTGAGCATCAGCGCCGTACCGAGCAGGGTGACCAGGGCGGCACGACCCACTGGCCGAGTGAATGCCCGCACGACTCGGGAGAACAGCCTGCCGACTCGACCGGCCCGTGGGGCGGGACCAGCGGGCGTGCGGTGCTGAGCGCGACCCGGCTTCCGCCAGTGGGACGGGACAGGCATCAGAAGGGACGGAGCGCGATCGGGGCGAGGCTCACGCGGTTGACGGGCACGTGAGGCTGGTCGTCACCTCCGGCGCCGTCGTAACCGATCACGACGAGAGCGGACATCAGCACCTCCCATAGGGCACTACGAGCCAAATGGACGGTATGCCCTCGTCGGAGATTCGGCATCTCAGCGCCTGGCCCACGTCTCCTCGCAGCCATTGTTCGGCTGTCCGGCCGGCAGATCTTCGGTCGGCGATCCGTGTCCGGCTCGGTGGGCCGTCCGTCAAGGACGCCTGGCCATCGGTGGCGGTGGGGCACCGTCCGCCGAAACCTCTCCGTGTCACTCGTCCGGACATTCGGGTGGGCCGGCGGCCACCCGTCCGCTGCTGAGACGCAGAGGGGCTGTGCGCCACCCGCCGGGGAGCCGGACGGCGCAGCGGGGGCCGCTGCAGTATCCGCCCAGCTCCCCCTCCCGACGGTTCTCCGGTTCATTGGGAGGAGGAGATTTGTCCTTCTGCGGGGCGCCAGGTCAGTCCGAACGCTGAGTGCGGGCCAGACGATCCGCGCGGCTGCGCCGGGACGGGGACAGTGCGCGGCGACCACCCGCACTACTGGCGCACCGCCCCGGTGCTGAAGCACTGGCTCGCCCACAACAACGAGACCGACCGGGACACCTCCTCCTCGTCGGTCCGCCCGAGGGTGCACTTCCACGCCGGCGCCTTCACCGGGTGTCGCGTCCCAGCCGCGGAGCTTGTCAGCGACCTTCCGCATCCGCTCGTCGTTCGGACCTGCGTCGATGTAGAACAGCGATTCGTTCACCGTGCTGTCGTCGCCGCCCCAGCGCACGACACCCTCGCAGTCGGCGAGGATGTCGCGGAGCGCCAGTTCCTGCAAGGGGAACAGTCCGCCCTTCGCGCCGGCGCCCGGTCTGATCTGTACCGCGGTGCCGGAGGCAAGGTTTGATTCCGGTAGATCCTTGTGGATCTTGCCAATGGCCCGCCAGCCGGCCAGGTCGACCCGCTGGATCTGTTCCACTTCGTAGTGGAAGCGCCGGATCACGTGGACGAGAATCAGCTCCACGTCGCCGATCCGGACGTCGACCTTGAGCCCTGTGCCTGCCACTGGGCGCGTCCACACGGTCGAGACGTGGTTCGCTTCCTTCTCGAGGGTCCACCCGTTCGCAGACGTCGGAAGCTTCCGCGACTCGCCCTTCGCCGCAGCCGACGCTGTGCCCGGAACGAAGGAGCCCAGGGCAGTCACGGCACCGATCACGCTTCCCCTGCTTCGAGTTGACGGTTTCTGGCCACCATCTGCACGCTCGTTCTGCGTCAGCCGAGCGAGGAAGTCACGTCGGCAGGCTGGCTGCATCCAGGGCGGAACCAGGCGAGTGGGGCCCGGGAGCATGCAGCTGGGGTCAGGTGACTCGGCAACGTGATCCGGCTGTCTTGACCACACTTGTCGTGACGGCAGCGGTGACCTCAAGGCCGTGATCGGGAAGGGGGACCGCGGCGAGGCAGGCCTGCAACGGCGGGGGCGGTTCCGGGGGTGGGCCGGAGCATGAACGGCTGCTCAGGGCGTGTCCGTGGCCGGTCGGTCCTGCCAGGGTGGCGGCGTGTTCCTGGCCGAGGCGGCGATCTCTTCACGCGTTCTTGACGGAGACGGTCAGGGCGGCGTCAAAGCTGCCGTGTGCCGCGTCAGCGGTGCATCAATGACCTGCTGGGGTCCGGGAACCTACTTAGGGTGGGTTATATGGGTAGATATATCACTCAATGTGTACTTGGGCGCGACGCCGACCGCGGCGAACCCCCAGGTACGTCCGCGTCGGATGACGGCTGGACCGCTCAGCTACGGGCCGCCTGCGGCTGCTCCGCGTTGCTTCTGGGACTGTTGCTACTGATCGACGTGGGCTCCGGCCGACTTACCGGGTTGCGCGCCCTCATGTGGGTTGCGCTCGCGGTCCTGCTGCTCGTGGTGCTGGTGCCGCCGCGGGTGACCGCGGGCGAGGGCTGGCTGGCTTCCCGCGGTCTGCTGCGCAGGCGCCGGGTGCGGACGGACCGCCTGGTGGGGGTGCGCTGGTCCGACGGGGTCTCGCTGCGACTGGTACTGCGCGACCTGGACGGCGCACGTGTCGAAGTGGACCCGCGGGTGCTCATCGCCAATCCCCACCTGTGGCGGCTGCTGGACACGGGCGCCCGCTCTTCTCTGGGGCGAGGAACGCTGCTGTGCGGGGCGACCGCGCTCCGCCAGTTGTCCGAGCGGATCGACCGGGAGACGGCGCATTCGCGTTCGACCCGGCGGGTATGCGCCGACGACCCGAGGACGCCGGTTCAGGCCGGAGACCTTGAGGACTGAGCGCGCGGTCTCGCCGTCGATCCGCCGCGACGGTGGGGTCGCCAGGCAGAAGCACGGGATCCCCGGACGAAACGGTGACTACCTGCGGCCGGTCGGGCCGGCCCACCAGTGGCCGTGTCCGGTGGCCAGGACATGCTCGGTCAGGGCTGCCGGCCGGGTGTGGCGGCGGGGAACCGCAGGGCGCACGCGGGGAGTTGGTGCGATACACGCTGGAGCATGGGATGTTCCGCCCGAGTTCGACGCGGGGCGGCCTGCCCCGTTGGCAGGCCGCCCCAGTTGGGTTCAGCTCCCGCCGGCCTTGTGGCCGTGGTTCGCCTTCCTCTTGCGGCGGGCCTTCTTCTTACGTGCGCGCTTCGACATGAATGTCCGCGTTCCCTTCAGATGAGCTGGCCGACGAGGACGTCGGCGAGTTTGTTGAGGCGCTGGACCGTGCGGCCTTCGGTGGCGGCGGGAGCGGGCTCGACGCGCTCGTCGCAGTCGTAGTACGCCCCGTTGACGATTTCCGTGGCCGGATCGCAGAGGCGTACGACGTGGGTGGCGCCGTCGGACGCGGTGGCTCCGTGGTGGGCGTAGAGCGGGAGCAGGGCGGTGTCGCAGATGCCGGGGTGGATGGAGACGGCAGTCACGCGCGGGTCCGCGGCGAAGACGGTGAGCGCCAGCTGGGACTGGGCGTAGGCGGCGAGGCGGGAGTAGCGGCGAGCGCGGTTGGGGTCGCTCCACTGGATGGAGCCGGTGCGGTGCAGCGAGGAGGAGACGTTGACGACGCGGCCGCCCGGCTCGCTGGTGAGCGCCTCGTCCAGCAGGTTGGTGAGCAGGTAGTGCGCCAGGAAGTTGACCTGGAACGCGATCTCGTTGCCGTCCACGGTGACGGTGTGACGCTCGGGCGCGGCGATGGCCGCGTTGTTGACGAGGACGTCCAGGTGCGGGTGCTCCATGACGACTCGGTGGGCGAGCCGTTCGACCTCTTCGAGACGGGAGAAGTCCGCACCGAAGGGGCACAGGCGCTCGGCGGGGATGCCGGCAGTGGAGACGAGCTTGTCGGTAGCAGCCTGTGCCTCTTCGGCCGTGCGGCCGTGTACGAGGACGGTGGCGCCGCGCTCGGCGAGTAGCCGTGCCGTCTCGTGGCCGATGCCGGAGGTGGCCCCGGTGACGAGGACGGTGTGGGAGGAAAGGTTTGAGTCGGACATGGTCCATCCATGGATCTGGGCACGCTTCGCCGCCTGCCGCGTAGCGGAGGAGGGCCGGGCGTGTACGGATACGACGAAGGGGCGCCGGACCAGGTCACGGCGCCCCGGGGGCTACGGACTACGCGTCAGGGAGTCCCCCCACGCCGAAAGGGCGTGGGGGGAGGGAGGCTGGCGTGTCCGGGCAGCGGGGCACACGACGGGGCGACGCCTGATGAGGCGGCCGGTCGAGAAGGAGCCACTCGCTGTTCACGCTCTCCATCCAAACGGCTCGCGGACAACGGCTCAAGACGTCCCGGCCGTCCTTGACACCCCTCTGATACGGGTCAGCCGAGCCCGGGGATCGTGGAGATCAGCAGGTCGATCAGTTTGATGCCGATGAACGGGAGTATCAGCCCACCCAGGCCGTACACCGCGAGATTGCGGCGCAGTAGATCGTGCGCCGACGCCGGGGTGTAGCGCACGCCGCGCAGGGCGAGCGGGATCAGCGCCACGATGATCAGCGCGTTGAAGATGATCGCCGAGGTGATCGCGGAGGTAGGACTGTGCAGGCCCATGAGGTTGAGGGCTTCCAGTCCGGGATAGATGCCGGTGAACATGGCCGGGATGATCGCGAAATACTTGGCGACGTCGTTGGTGATCGAGAACGTCGTCAACGCGCCCCGAGTGATGAGGAGTTGCTTGCCGATCTCGACGATCTCGATGAGCTTGGTCGGGTTGGAGTCCAGGTCCACCATGTTCCCGGCCTCCTTGGCGGCCGAGGTACCGGTGTTCATCGCCACGCCGACGTCCGCCTGAGCCAGCGCGGGCGCGTCGTTGGTACCGTCGCCGGTCATCGCGACGAGCTTGCCACCCTCCTGCTCGCGCTTGATCAGAGCGAGTTTGTCCTCGGGGGTGGCATCGGCGAGGAAATCGTCGACGCCGGCCTCTTGGGCGATCGCCTTGGCGGTCAGAGGATTGTCGCCGGTGATCATCACCGTGCGGATGCCCATGCGGCGCAACTCCGCGAAGCGTTCCCGGATGCCGTCCTTGACGACATCCTTGAGGTGGATGATGCCGAGCACTCGCGGCCCGTCCCAGTCGTGGACGGCGACCAGCAGTGGCGTAGCACCGCTCGAGGCGATCGAGTCGGACCATAGGACCGCCTGGGACGGAACGGCCCCACCACGGATTTCCACCCAGTTGATCACCTGCGCCGCGGCGCCCTTGCGGATGTGACAGACGGCCCCGTTGTCCCAGTGCATATCGATGCCACTCATCCGGGTCTGGGCGCTGAACTCCACGAACTGTGCGTGGGCGAGCTCCCCTTCGGCCGGGGCCCGCAGTCCGTACCGCTCCTTCGCCAGGACGACGACGGACCGGCCCTCCGGCGTCTCGTCGGAGAGGGAGGAGAGCTGGGCCGCGTCCGCGAGCATCAGTTCATCGACACCGGGCAGCGGGACGAAGCCGGTTGCCTCGCGGTTGCCGAGGGTGATGGTGCCGGTCTTGTCGAGGAGCAGGGTGTTGACGTCGCCGGCCGCTTCGACCGCTCTGCCGGACATCGCCAGGACGTTGCGTTGCACCAGGCGGTCCATGCCGGCGATGCCGATGGCGGAGAGCAGCGCACCGATCGTCGTGGGGATGAGCGTCACGAGCAGCGCGACCAGCACGGTCGTGGACTGTGCGGCGTTCGCGAAGGCGGCCATCGGTTGGAGGGTGACGACGACCAGGACGAAGACGATGGTCAGCGCGGCGAGCAGGATGTTGAGGGCGATCTCGTTCGGGGTCTTCTGCCTGCGTGCGCCCTCGACCAAGGCGATCATCCGGTCCATGAAGGAGTGTCCGGGACGGGAGGTGACGCGTACGACGAGCCGGTCGGAGAGCACCGTCGTACCGCCCGTGACGCCGCAGCGGTCGCCGCCCGACTCGCGTATGACCGGGGCGGATTCGCCGGTGACGGCGGACTCGTCGACCGCCGCGATGCCGTAGACCACATCGCCGTCGGCGGGGATCATCTCGCCCGCCTCGACGAGGACGAAGTCGAAGAGCCGCAGGTCGGTGGCGGCAACGGCCTCGGTCTCGGCACGGGCCAGGTCCGTCCCGTACCGCCAGTGGCGCAGCCGCAGGGCGACGGTGTCCATGCGCGCCCTGCGCAGCGACTCGGCCTGCGCCTTGCCGCGGCCCTCCGCGACCGCCTCCGCGAGGTTCGCGAAGATCACCGTCAGCCACAACCAGATGCTGATCACCCAGGTGAAGACGGACGGATGGATGAGCGCGGAGAGCGTGGTGAGCACCGATCCGGCCGCGACGACGAACAGCACGGGGTTCTTCACCAGAGCCCGAGGGCGCAACTTGCGGAGCGCTTCGGGGAAGGACTTCACCAGCTGTACGGGATCGAAGAACCCGCCCTGCTGGGAGCGCCGCCGTCGCGGTCGGTCCGGAGGACTCCCGCCGGGTGCATGTGCTGTCGGAGCCTGCTGGGGGGCGGCGGGGAGCATCACAAAGGACCTTCTGACGGGGTCTGCAGGGGAGCGGCAGGCGCACGGGCCTGGTCGACGCCAGGGGGCGCCCGGGCGTCGACCAGGCGAACTGTGGACGCGGCGCGGGGAAGCCGCATACCCGTCGCCGAGTGCGTGTCATGCCACTGACGTCCGCGATCTCGAGCGGCAGTAAGGGGAATATAGCCGCTGGCACCCTCCTTACCCGCGCTGTGCTGGGGGTATTTACGGCCTTCTGACAGCCTTCGGCATCTGGCGTCAAGCACGTGTCAAGAAGCACTGACGGAGCGTCAGGACAGAGTCAAGGGAGGTCGATTCGCGTCCGAGCCGGGTTGAGACTGACCGGCACGGGGCGGACGAACGCCCGTGGTGTGAGCTTGGAGGGCGCGTGACCATCACCGCCGGTACCACGCACAGTCCGGAGGCGGAGGCATGGGCTGAAGCCGGAACACGCCATGCGACGGCCGTACCACCAGCGGGGCGTCCCGGCTCGCAGCCACGAGGGGGGCAGCATCCGGGCCGCCCACGCAGCGATGCCCTGAAAAAGCGGCTGCGGCGGCGCTGGGCGACACTTCCGGCCAGGCTGCGCCTCATCCGTGCCGCAATCCTGCTGCTCACTGCTGCGCTGGCGCTGCTTCTGCTTCTGGCAGGGCTGGCCGTCTCCGCGACCTGGGACACCGTGGGCGGACGCGACGCTCCCCGAACCACCAGCGCCGCCGGTCTCGATCTGGCCCTGAACGACATGGACGCGCAGGCTGCCAACATCCTGCTGTCCAGCGGTGATGCGGGTGCGGACCGGATGGATGTCCCGTACGGCAAGGCCACCGGCTTCTATGACGCCGCACGCCGCACCGTCAGCCGCGAACTGCGCACCCTCGCCGTCGCCGCAGAGGGCGACGCGCGGGCCGAGCACACCGTCGAGGCGCTGACCGAGAACTTCGCCCGCTATCAGGAGTTGATCGGCCGCGCTCTGGAGAACGACGGCCGCAAGGGCGGCAAGGCGGCAGCGGTGGACGACTACCGCTCGGCCACCGCTCTGCTGTCCGCCGAAATCCGGCCCGAGTCACGGGCGTTGATCGCCGCCAATGACGACGCGTACGAAACCGAGTACGATGCCGCACGCTCCCGACTCAGGGCCGAACTGATCACCGCCGTCGTGCTCGGCCTGCTGCTTCTCGCCCTTCTCGTGGTGCTGCAGTGGTATCTCGCGCGGAGCTTCCACCGCATCCTCCACCCGGGGCTGACGGCTGCCACGCTCTGCGCCTGCATCGCTCTCGCTGTCGGCGGTCAGGCACTCGCTGCCTCCTCCGAGCATCTGCGCGGCGCCCGGCGCGACGCGTTCGACTCCGTCGTCGCGCTGTCCCGGGCCCGCGCCGTCGCCTACGACGCGAACGCCGACGAAAGCCGCTACCTCCTCGTCAAGCAGGAGCGGACCGGCTATCAGCAGGCCTTCCTCGACAAGTCGCAGCAGCTGTACGGAATCGAAGGCGCGAGCATCGACACCTACGACGCGGGCCTGGACGACACTTGGTCGGCCTACCGCACCGACCGTACCGACCTGCGCTTCACGGGCGAATTCCGCCGCGAATTCGACAACATCACCTTTCCGCGCGAGCGCGCCGCCGCCGAGCGGACCGTCGAGACGTACGCCGTTTACCAGCGCGACGACCGCACAATCCGCCGTCTGGTCGCCGAGGGCAAGGAGCGGGAGGCCGTCGTGTTCTGCATCAGCTGGGACAAGAACAAGTCCAACGCCCACTTCGGCGCCTGGATGGATGCCCTCGACGAGGTCACCGAGATCAACCGGACCCACTTCGCCACGTCCGTGCGCGAGGGTCGGGGCGCCGTCTCAGGGCTGCTCCCGGCGGCCGGCGGCGCCCTGGTGGCGACCGCGGCACTGACCGTGCTGGGTCTGCGCCCACGCCTGACCGAGTTTCGCGGCTGAGTATCGGCGAGCCTCCGCGTCCGAGGCCCTGTATGCAAGGAATGGCAGAGAGTCGTCAAGGTTCGGACCTCGTTGCTCAGACGCGGCGGCTCGAAGTGATCAAGAAGCCCGACGCGGCCATCTCGCCAGTGGGCGCCTCACGCCTCGACAGCCCGGGATTCGGATGGCACCCGCCCCACGGGCGGGTCCGGAAGCCGGGCGACCGGGCGGTCCTGGCGACCACGCGCCGGGGGCCGGACATCCTCACGACGGGGGCGCAGCCGCATCGGGCGGATCAGCCCGACCGGGTGACCGGGAAGCGGCGGGCCGGTGGACCGTAGATCGCCGTCCGAAGCACTCAGGACCTGCATATTCGGGGTGCGGGAACGGCTACGTAAGAGGTCCGTCAAGAGAGCACCCATGGCCGTAAGGGACCCGTCAACGGAGCGCGTGGCCGCTCAGAGCGGGGGTTTCCTCTAACCGTCCGTTCGATCCGAATCTCATCTAGGAGCACACGGTGGCCGACCTGGCCTTCGTCGTCACCACGATCGCGGTCTTCGCGTTGGTGGCTCTGGTTGCCAAGGGGGTGGCGAA